>CAJYJW010000247.1 GCA_913775025.1 uncultured Sphingomonas sp.
ACTGGACGAAGCGACCCGGCTCGCCGCGAAGAAGCCGTTGGATCGAATGCTCGCCATGGCGGCGGGAACGATCGGTCTGGGCGATCTTGGCCTGCCGATCGTTACAGGGGACTGACGCCTGCCCGAGGCGGAATGACGAGGGGTCGGAATATGGTCGATAATATAGTGGGTATGGCGATCGGCGCGGCGATCGACCGTCAGGACGGCGACAGCGGTATCGGCGGCGCGATCGGCGGATATATCGCGCAGGAGATCATCGAGGTGGTGACCCCGCTGGTCATCACGTTCGCGATCGGCTGGGGCGTCCAATATCTTGCGCGCCGCGCCTTTCGGGCGGTGACGGGCGAAGAGGCGGCTGCGCGTTGAACTCGGTCACGCCTGACGCGGGGATCGACGGGTTCGACCTTGCCGGTTTCGTCTCCGCCACGCTCAGCGAGGATATGGGGGAGGCGGGGGACATAACCTCCGCCGCCGTGATCCCGGCAGATGCCATGTTCGCCGGCGTGATGGATAGTCGCGACGCGATCACCGTTGCCGGCCTGCCGATCGCCGAAGCGTTTTTTCGCCGGCTCGACCCCGATGCGGAGATGGAGCGGCTGGTGGAGGAGGGGCAGGTCGTGCCGGCCGGTACGGCGCTGATGCGCCTCAAGGGGCGCGCGCGTGCGTTGCTGACGGCGGAACGCTCCGCGCTGAATACGGTGCAGCATCTCTCCGGCATCGCCACGCTTACGCGGACCTATGTCGACGCGATCAGGGGCACCGACGCGACATTGCTCGATACGCGCAAGACGATCCCCGGCCTGCGCTTGCTGGAGAAATACGCCACCCGCATGGGGGGGGCCACCAATCACCGCATGGGCCTGTGGGATGCGGCGATGATCAAGGACAATCACGTGGCGGTCGCGGGCGGCATCGGCGAGGCGGTGCGGCGCGCGGTGACGGCCGGCATCGCGCGTATCATCGTGGAGGTCGATCGCGTCGATCAGATAGAGCCGGCGCTGGCGGCGGGGGCCACCCATCTACTCCTCGATAACATGCCCCCGCCGGTATTGCGCGGCGCGGTGACCCTCGTGGGTGGGCGGGTGCCGACCGAGGCGTCGGGCGGCGTGCGGCTGGATACGATACGGGCGATCGCCGAAACCGGGGTGACGTTCATCTCGGTAGGCCGGCTGACCCAGTCCGCGCCGGCTGCCGATATCGGCCTCGATCTGGCGACGGCTTGAACATGCGGGCCTTGTTCCTCTCCCTGCTACTAGGCCTGCCTGCGGCGGCACAGGCGCAAGCTAACGATTGCGCGATCCCGGGCACGCTTCCTAGCCCTAGACTGGAGACGGCAAACCGTGAGAATCCGAAGCGGCTGATGCCGATCGGCAGCTATACGCTCGCGCTCAGCTGGTCGCCGGGCTATTGCCAGGGGCGGCAGGCATCGGCCCGGGACGCGTTCCAGTGCGGCGGCTCCGCCAATCGGTTCGGCTTCGTCCTGCATGGTCTTTGGCCCGATGGCCGTGGCGAGACGTGGCCTCAATATTGCCGCCCGGCGCGGGCCGTGCCCGAACCGGTGATCCGACAGACGCTTTGCGCCACCCCCTCGGTGCAGCTGATCCAGCATGAATGGGCGAAGCACGGCACCTGCATGTCGCCGAGTGCCAAAAGCTATTTCGCCCGATCGACAGGGCTGTACGGCGCGTTGCGCTTTCCCGACATGACGCGGCTGGCGCAGCGGGACGACCTGACCACCGCTAGCTTCGCCAACGCGTTCGCGTCGGCCAATCGCGGCATTCCGGCGAAAGCCGTCAGGGTGACGACGGCGAAGGGCGGTTGGCTGGACGAGGTATGGCTCTGCCTCGATACCCGTCTGCGCTATGCTGCCTGCCGTGCGGATACCGGAGGCGGAGACGCCACCCGTATGCGCATCGCCCGCCCGGACTGACCGCCCGGCAGGATCAGCGTTCGACCGACCCCTCCACCACGGCCGTCCCCGAATGATGACGGTCGAGATGGCGGCGGATGATGCGAAGGTTGCGGCTGTTCGAACGGAAAAAGAAGTCTGGGATCGCCCCGATGAACGGGATGGCGCCCAGCAGGGCATCGAACCCCACGTTGCTGCCCATGCGCGCCAGCTGCCATTTCGACAGGCCGAGGTTGCGCGCCTCCCACACGATATAGGCGCCCAGGCCGGACGTAAGCAGCGGCCCAACCACAGGAATGGCGTTGGCGACGACATCGAGACCGACCGGGCGATTGATGCCGGGTAGTATGAACAGTCGCTCCAGCAGCCGTTCCATCAGCTCGACACGACGCCGTACCGAGACCGGATCGGTGCCGGATAGCCCGGCCCCCGCTGCCGCGAGTCCCTCGAACGAGCCTGCCTTCATGCCGATGCGATCCCTAATCCAACGTCGGTTTGCGATATAGGTTCGATGCCGCGTTTCGCATCAGCGGGCCCGCAACTGATCGAGGGGGTGGGCACCGCGTGCATTGTCGGTCCACGCTGCCAGCCGACGCGATACGAGCGACCAGCGCAGCGGCAGGGCGATCGGTATATAGGCGCTGATTTCGGCCAGTCGCGCGTCCGCTTCGCCCAACAGCCGCGCACGCTCAGGCACGTTGACCATATCGCGGGCGCGGGTGAGGGCGATATCCGCCGTTTCGCTGCAGGCGATCGCGCGCACGCATTCGAAATGGCGGAGATACCATGCCGCGCTGTCACCCGGCGCTACCTCATCGAGCAGCAACAGATCGGCAGGCTCGCCGGGGCGGACGGCGACGGCGGTGACGCCGATCGACCGCCAATCGGCAGCGATCAGCGCGAACAGCAGGCGTCCACCCGGGCCACCAGGCAGCGCGACCCGCACAACCGGCGGCTCGCCCTGCACTTCAAGCCAGCTCGCGATCGTCTCGCGCGCGAGAATGCGGCGCATGTCCAGGGGCGTATCGCTCCAGTCTGGCGTGGTCGGCTGCGCGCGATCGATCAGGCCTGTGGGCAGCAGCGTCGTCGCCGGCCGCCATCCGGAACCGAAGCTTGCAGCGATACGCTGCCGGTCCAGCGCCATCGCCAGCGCCCGGCGGTTATCCGCGACGCCGACGAAGCCGCCGCGCGCGGCAGTGACCAGGCCAAGCATGCCCGGCGTCGGATCATAGCGCAGGGTATCTGCGGCGGGCGCGGCGGCGCGTGCGACGAACAGGTCGGTAAAGCGCCCGCCCGTGACCGCCGCCGCCCCGCCACGCGCGAACCGGGCGACCGAGCGCGCCGCGGTTTCGACGTGGAGACGCACCTGCCGCCGCGACAGATCCTCCGGGGGAAGATCCGCCTCGGCCGGCGTCAACAGCATCGTCTCGCCTCGGCGATGCGCTATGCGGAGGGGCCCCGTGCCGCGCCCGTTCACGAGGATAGCAAGCTGCGGCTGGGCGAGCAGCGGCAACAGATCGGGACGCGGACTGGTCAGCCGGATCTCGATGACCTCGGGAGTTACAGCTACGATCTCGGCGATGGCGCCCAGTACCGGCTTCAACGGATTGCGGCTGGCGGAGGAAATCACCGCACGCAGCGCGCGTGCCGTTTGTGCCGCGTCCGCCAAGGCCGGGTCTATGCGAAAGGTGTAATACAGGCCGTCGTCGGACACGTCCCAGCGAATGGCGAGACCCGGCTCGATCTGCCCGCCCGCATCGAACCGCACCAGACCCTGCGCGACGGCCGCCATCAATGTGGCGGATGCGGCTGACAGGGGGCGGCGGCTCGGATCGACGCCGGCGGCGGTCTGACCGATCACGTTCACGGCGATCGGCCCCTCATCCGATGCGGGTGAGCAAGCGGAAAGCAGCGACGCGACGATGAGGGGGGCAAGACGTTTCATCGGTTCGCCAGTGTCAACGTACGGCTGGGGTGGATGTTCGCCGGGTTATCGCGCCACCCGCCCACGCGGGGCGAAACGAGCGACTGGCTGACAT
>CAJYJW010000248.1 GCA_913775025.1 uncultured Sphingomonas sp.
GAATGAACGGCGAATCGTTCACCGATTGTCCGCCCAGCACTAGATGATTGCCGCCGCCGGTGCCGACCGACCGGCCATCCACCATGAACTTGTCGGCGGTCAGCCCCTCCTCTCGGGCAAGCGCATAGACGCCTTCGGTAATCGCCACCGTCTCGCCCCAACTGGCGGCGGGATGAACGTTCACCTCGATCACGCCGGGATCGGGCGTCACGCGCAGAACCGCCAGGCGAGGATCGGGCGGCGGGGCATAGCCCTCGATCCGCACCCGTACGCCGAGCGCGGCGGCCGCCTGCTCCACCTGCGCGATCAGGTCGAGATAATCTTCCAGCGCCTCGGTAGGCGGCAGGAAGACGGAAAGGTGCCCCCCGCGTGCCTCCACCGTCACGGCGGTGCGGACGGCGCCCTCGATGATGTGCTGCTCAACCCGATCCTGCGCGGCGTGGCCGCCGGGCGCGTTGGCCACCTGCTCCACCCGCTGCTCCTGCCCCGCCAGGGGCGGAGCCGCCTGATCCCGATAATCAGGCAGCGGCCCGCGCGGCTCCGTCGTGTCGCGAACGTGGAGATAGGGGTAGTCCTCCGGCTTCACATAGGGCAGCGATCCAAGCGGCAGGCGATAGCCAAGCGCCGAATCGCCGGGCACGAGATACAGCGCGCCGCGTCGCACGCGCCATCGCTCCGATCGCCAAGCCTTGCGAGCGTCCGGGGCCACCGCCGCATTCCACCGCTGCACCGGCAATACGTAGCCAACCGGCTGCGACAGCCCGCGTCCGAACGCCTTCACCATCCGCGCGCGCGCTTCGGGATCCTCGATCTTCGGGTCGGTCGGGTCGGTGTTCTCGGGCAAGGCGGCCTCTTTCACCGCCCACTCGATCCCGTCCTCATAGGCCGGCTGCACGTTATCGGCGGCGACGCCCAGCCCCGCCGCCATCGTTTCGAGAAAACGCCCTGCCATCGCGGAGTCGAGCGGGGCGGCATCGTCGTTCGCCTCATCCGCGATCAGCCCCGCGTCATTCCAAACCGGCACGCCGTCCTTGCGCCAATAAACGGAATAGCCCCAGCGCGGCAGGCTTTCGCCCGGATACCATTTGCCCTGCCCGTGATGGATCAGCCCGCCATCCGCGAACCTCGCCCGCAGGCGGCGGATCAGCCGATCGGCATAGCCCGCCTTGGTGGGGCCGACCGCATCGCCGTTCCACTCGCCGGCCTCAGGATCGTCGGCAGCGACGAAAGTCGGCTCGCCGCCGGTCGTGAGGCGAACATCCTGGGCGACCAGATCGGCATCCACCCGATGGCCCAGTGCATCCAGCGCCGCCCAGCGCGCATCGGTGAAAGGCGCGGTGATCCGCACCGCCTCGGCGATGCGCTGCACGTCCATCGCATGGCCGAAATCCACCTCGGCGCGCTCCATCAGCGCGCCCGCGATCGGCGTGGCGGAGCGATAGTGCGGCGTCGCGGCAAGCGGAATGTGCCCCTCGCCCGCGAACATCCCCGATGTCGCGTCCAGCCCGATCCACCCCGCGCCGGGCACGAATGCCTCGGCCCAGGCATGCAGGTCCACCACATCCTCGGCGACGCCCGCCGGTCCTTCCACCGGCGCGACATCCGGCTTCAGTTGGATCGAATAGCCCGAAACGAACCGCGCCGCGAACCCTAGCCGGCGCAGCAGGTGGACGAGCAGCCAGCCGCTGTCCCGGCAGGATCCGGTGCCCATCTCCAGCGTCTGCTCGGGCGTCTGCATGCCCGGCTCCATGCGGATCACATAGCCGATACGATTGTTCAGCGCGACGTTCAGATCGACGAGGAAGTCGATCGTGCGCTGCTGCTTGCCCTCGAACTCGGCGACGAGCGCGTCAAACAGCGGCCCCTGCGGTTCCACCTCGAAATAGGCAGCGAGATCGGCCTGAAGGTCCGGAGCGTAGCGGAACGGCCGCTGCTCGGCATAATCCTCGACGAAGAAGTCGAACGGATTGATGACGACGAGATCGGCGATCAGATCCACCGTCACCTCGAACCGGTCGGTCTTCTCCGGAAAGTTGATCCGCGCCAGCCAGTTGCCATGCGGATCCTGCTGCCAGTTGATGAAGTGGTTGTCCGGTTTGATCGTCAGCGAATAATTCGGCACCTCGGTGCGGCTATGCGGGGCCGGGCGCAGGCGGATCACCTGTGGCCCCAGCTGGACCGGTCGATCGTAGGAATAGGATGTGCGGTGGTGCAGGGCTGCCTGAATCATCCCGCCGTTGCACCACAGCCGGACAGCCGGCGCAATGCATGGCGTGCCGCCCGAACCGGCGCTACAACCGGCCCATGACCGATCCCCACGCCTTGTTCGAAGACTGGATGGCAGAGGCCGTCGCCAGCGAGCCCAATGATCCCAACGCCATGACGGTGGCCACGGTCGACGCGCGCGGCCAGCCGTCCGCCCGCCAGGTGCTGCTGAAAGGGCACGATCGGCGCGGCTTCGTCTTCTACACCAACCTCGACAGTCGTAAGGCCGGCGAGCTGGACGGCACCCCCCGTGCGGCACTGCTGTTCCATTGGAAATCGCTGCGCCGCCAGATCCGCATCGAGGGGCCTGTCGCGCACGTCGCCGATGCGGAAGGCGATGCCTA
>CAJYJW010000249.1 GCA_913775025.1 uncultured Sphingomonas sp.
ATTCGACCGACGCCGAGCATCGTATCGACGACATGGAGGATGAGCGTGCCTTCGGGGCGTTCTTCGCGGATGCCGATATCGTTATATGCGATACGATGTATTCATTGGCCGAAAGCGTGACGATGAAGGCCGATTGGGGGCATTCGAGCAATCTCGTCGCAGTCGATCTTGCGCGGGCGGCGTCTGCGAAATGCCTGGTGCTGTTCCACCACGAACCGACCTGCGACGATGAGGCCATCCGCCGGATGCATGAGGAAACGATCCGGTATGAGCAGGCCCACAGGCAGGCTTGCCCGCCACTGAAGGTGGTGTGCGCGTATGACGGGCTCGTGCTCGATACGTGATCCGCTTACAGGGGGCAGGTGCCGCCGACCATCGGATGCGGCCTAGCGCCGATGCCTGCTCAGGGGATTCTTTGGTGTCGCTTAGGATATGAATTAATCATTCGATAACCAATCTGATCGACGGTGGTGAGGTTTTAGATATGCCGGTCGATCCTGCGCCGCGGTCAACCCGAGGCGTGTCATGAAGCATGTTTCGAGTGCCTTTGGGGCGTTCGGCCATTACGTTCCGCTAGAGCGTGCGCCCTCGCGCCGAAATATCTACCTCCGGCCGATCATATGACAGCCCATGATCCCGGCTTGGCCCCAAGGTGGGAACACGGCAGCTTCGCCTAAATATGGCTGATGTCGCAGACAAATGACCCACAATCTGGGTCCAATTTGGACTAAGATTGCTTTCCTCGCCTCGTGTCGACAGCGCATGACAACGTTGGCGAAAGACGTTGCGCAGTTTTGCTTGATTGAGAAAGCCTATGTGGTCGCAAACATTGGACGAACATTCCGAAATGGACATTACTGCAAATTATTCGCGCGAGCATCTTTTGCTTGCGCGAACGCGGATGGCTGAGGCGCTGCAAGTTCTGGACGAGCATTCCATCTCCGCCGCCGCTGCCAGCCTGGATATGGCGCTGCACCAACTCGACCGTGAATTGTCCCACCGGTAGAGCGCGGTAGCGGGCGCGGCCTTAAACCAAAGCTGCGTTCGTGCCATCCTGCCGCATGGCCGCGTACATACGTTCTGCCGAGCAAAGCTGCTCTTCGACGTAATGTCGCATCGCGTCGCGGGCGGACGGTGCAAGCTGAACCAGCACGCGTCGCTTGTCGACGTGATCCTTGGCGCGTACCACCAGTCCCTCCGCCTCAAGCGTCTTGATCCAACGCAAGACGGTCGTGTCCGGCACGTTGGACGTGAAGCAAAGATTTGTCACCGGTACTTCCCGCCGCTCGATCTCGGCGACGAAGAGTTCGAGCATGATGTCCCATGCCGGATCAGCGAAAAGGTGGCCGTCGAAATATTGCAGGCGACGCGCCCGTTCGGTGATCATCCGGCGGGCATGGGCCAGCAGCGCCGCATCGTCACGGTTCGCGCGCCCCACCGTCTCCTCAAGCTCGATCGCGTTCAACAGACGTCTTAACCCCGTCAGGGCCTGGCGCAGCTCCTGATCGCGATCGCTCGTCAATGTCGGGGCGACACGCCGCGCCGCGGTCGCCATGCCCTCAATCACCCGCATATGCGCCCGCCAGTTCCTTTTCGAGATGCGCGTCGACGATGACCTTCTGCGCGGGGGTGAACGAATCGACCGTCGGCAGATAGTCGGACACCTCCTCCTCCATCAGCACGGAGGGGCATTGCCCGTCGAACGTGCCCAGGTTCGGCCGCTGCCAGCGATAGCCGATCATCGCGGCCAGTTCCGGCTCCAGCGTGCGGGCGAAGTCGCGATCGTAGGTGAGATTCTGGTTTTCGTAGGTTCGAAGCCAGCCGAGGCTGTAGCTGATGATGATGCCCCGGCGCGGCTGATCAGACCGGTTGGCGCCGGCGGCATGCAGGACCGATCCGAGGAAGACGAATACGTCGCCGGGCGCCATCTCGGCCACCAGCGGCTCGCCCAGATCGTCCACGCTCATCTTGTAGGTCTGATGCTCGTCATGCGTGTGCGGCCACACCCGCGTCGCGCCATTGTTCGCGGTGAACGGGTCGAGCGGCCACATCACGTTGAACGAAAATTCCATCTCGCCCTTGGGCGCGGGCCACATCGTCTGGTCGCGATGCGGGATCTGCGCCGGCGCGCCGGGGTAGATGGACAGGCCCTGCGACAGATTGAGCTGCGGAAAATCGCACCATTGGCCAAGGATCGTGCGGGCGGCCTCCACGATCTGCGGGTGCATCACCAGATCGCGGGTCGCAGGCGCACGTTTCAGCAGGCCGTGGAACCGCTTGGTCCACTCCCCGTGAAACGCGCCGACCGAGAAGGGCGTCTTGTCGAACCGATCACCGAATTCGCCGAGGATCTGCTCGACCAGCGCGGTCGGCACCGCGTTGCGGACGATCGCATAACCTTGCTCGATCAACTGGCGGGAGAGCGGATCGAGATCGTCCCGCGCGGCAAGCGAGGCGAAACGCGCCGGAATCACGCTGCCCTCGCGATGTCGGTGGCGGCGGTGGAAAGAACCGGCCCCTCATAGCCCAGCCGTGCACGCATGCGCGGCAGGGTTTCGGCATCGATGTGTATGCGCAGGGCCTCAATCGTCTCGCCGGCATATTCGGTCGGCAGGCTCAGCGGCGTGACGCGCCAACCGACAGACAGCAGCGCCGGCACGCGCGCGCTTTCCGCGACGAGGACATAATCGTCGATGCCGTTCAGCAAGGCGAATTCCACCAGCGCCAACGCCAGCAGGCGATGCACCCGCACCAGCCGCGCCCCCGCCCGGCCATGCGTTGTGGCGACGAGACGGGAGATCTCCCACACGTTGGGCGACCGGATCGCGCCATCCGGGCAGAGGTCGGAAAAGACACCTTCCATCATATGCGCGCCGGTCGTCGGCAGCAGGCGTACCGAACCGCGATGCGATCCGTCCTCCACATCGCGCGCCATCAAATAGACGGCGGCCTCATTGTCGTAATCGTCAAGCTCAAGCCAGCTTCCGGGGTTCTTCAACTGCCAGCCAAGTTGATCGATAAATACCCGCTTCCGATCGTGATACATCTGAATAAGAGGAGTAGAGTAAGCGTGTCGGTCCTCTGGATAGATGGTGTCGATCATGGCGCGGCCCTTGTTATTGCCGCCCCCCGATCGCACTCCGGGATACGGAATGGGATCCCGGTAACTACCGGGGGTTAAGAACCGGATAACCACGATATAGTATAGCGATATAAGAATGAGGGCCGCGCACCGATGACAGTTCAGTTCCCCAACCCCGTCGCGGCGAAAGCGACGGTGTTCCCCAAGGCGGTGTTCCGCGACGTGGGACAGAGGGAATTGGCGCACATCCCCGGGCGCAAGGGCCTGCCGTGGCTCGGAACGCTGCCTGAGGCGGTGATCGATCCCTACCGCTTCACCAGCCGGATGCACGCGGCCTATGGCGACGTTCACCGTTTCTACGCCTGCGGCAACTGGAACGTGCAGATGGTCGGCGCGGAGGCGAACGAGTTCGTCCTGTTCGATGCGGCGGGCAATTTCTCATCCGCCGGCGGGTGGGATCCGGTGTTCGGCCGGCATTTCCAGGGCGGGCTGCTGCTGCGCGACGGGGCGGATCACAACCGCCACCGCAAGCTGCTGGCGGCCGCCTTCAAGCAGCACCAGCTCGAGGGCTATCTGCGCATCTTCGATCGGGTGATCCGCGCCGATCAGCCGGAATGGCGCGACGGCGCGGTCGAGACCTATGGGGCGGCGCAGCGGCTTGGCTTCAAGATCGGTTACGCCAGCTTCCTCGGCCGCCCCGAATCGGGCGCGCAGCCGATGGATCTCTGGTCGTTCCGCTCGCTGATGCGGACGAGCACGTCGCTCGTCACCTTCCCCTTTCCCGGCAACAGCGAATGGCGCGCCGCCAAGGCCCATCGCCATGTCGTCAAGCTGATCGACAGCGCGATGGCCGATCCGCTGACGGAACAGCGTGGCGATCTGCTCGCCAATCTGCTGCGCCAGCAGGACGAGCAGGGCCTGACACGGGAGGAGATCATCGGCCACATGGTGTTCGTGATCGCCGCCTCCTACGATGCTCTATCGTCCGGCATGACGTCCACGATCTTCCACCTCAGCCAGAACCCGGAATGGCAGGCCCCGCTGCGGGAGGAACTGCTTGGCATCATTCGCGGGCCCGAGGACGTGACCCTGGCGAACCTCGCGAAATGCCAGATCGCCGATCGCGTCTTCAAGGAAGCGTTGCGGCTGAACGCGGCGGCGCCAGTGCTGTGGCGGCGTGCGGTGCGCGATTTCACCTTCGAGGGTGTGGACGTGCCGGCGGGCACCGTGACTGGCGTGAACCCGATGCTGACGCATCTGATGCCGGAAATCTGGGGCGATGCGCCGACCCGTTTCGATCCCGATCATTTCCTGCCCGATCGCGTGCGGGCACGGCATAAATACGCCTATGTGCCGTTCGGCGGCGGTGCCCACGCCTGCCTCGGCATGAACTACGCCGCGCTCGAGGCGAAGCTCCTGCTGCGCCACATGCTGGACGGTCGACGGATCGAGATGGCGCAACCCACGGCACCGAAATTCTATCACTGGCCGAATGCCCGGCCGTTGGGCGGCCTGAGGATCAGGTTGGTGCCCGAGAAAGGCTGATGCCTGGCGCTAGTGCAACACCTCGGAAAAGCTGATCTCGCTATTGAACAGCGCACGCACGACCAGCTGCTGGCGGGTCGCGACGACGTAGCGCCGCTTCGCCGCCTCGACATATTCGTTCACGGTACGGGGGCGCAGGCCGAGGATCTCGGCGATCACGCTGTCGCTCTTGCCGCGCGCTACCTGAATCAGGCAGTCGCGCTGGCGTTGGGACAGCGGCACCGGATCGGGCGTTGGCCCCTGTGCCATCGCTTCTCCCGCCAGTCGCCGTGCCGCCTCGAAGCCGAAAGCACCCACGGATTGCGCCGCCGCGAAATGCGTACGAGGAAGCGCCGCCGAATCCTGCACCGCGAAATGGCAGGAACCGAGGATCTCGCCGGGCACGTTGTTCGGAACGGTGAATCCGTTGGCAAGGCCATGCTTCTCGGCCTCGCGCATATAAGCATGATCCCCCTCCCGCAGGGAGATAAGCGTCGGGATCTGATCCCAGGAGAAGCCGATGCCGGCCCGTTCGCTCGCCCGGAGCACCGGATCCCGGGTCAATCCCAGTTCCCGCAACCTGCCGATGAACTCGAGCGGATAATTGGTGAGTCGGATGCCCGGTACGATTCGCCCGAAATCAACGTGATTGACGATCGCATACCGATCGAACCCCAGCCAGCGGGTGATATCGCCGACGGCCTCGGATAGATCGCTCATAGACTCGAGCTTATGCGCTTCCGCCGCGAAGCCCTGAACGGCCCGATAAACCGATCGCCCCCGATCGGTATTCGAGAGACTGCCCATCTCTACCCCATCTTTCTGCCGCCAAGGCAGAATTAGGTTACTGGCCTGTTAGCCTTTCGGACGCAAGCGGATGGACAGGGCATATTATAAAAGTAGCGTATTTAATTATTTATCCTGCCGAATTGCGACCTTGATCAACCACATTCGAACTCACCCATCGCAGGGGGATCCGATGGGGATGAAAATATAAACCATTTCGGATAATGTTGCGGCGTTGGGGAAAAGACAGGGGTCGCATTGTTCCGGACTGTCCAGAATATGGAGCCGCATTCGCGTGGAATGCCGTCGGTGACGGCACCATGACGCTTGCTTGGAAGCCCGACGCGATCGAAGGCCGCGCCGTGCGCGAGTTGCTGATAGGGGAAAGCGCCCCGATTCGCGTCGTGCGGCGGCTGGTGTGCCAAGTTGCGAGCACGGCAGCGTCGGTGCTCATCACGGGCCCCTCCGGCAGCGGCAAGGAGATGGTAGCGCGCGCCATCCATGCGGAGAGCAACCGCGCGAGCGGCCCGTTCGTAGCGGTCAATTGCGGCGCGATCCCGCGCGACCTGCTCGAATCGGAGCTGTTCGGGCATGAGAAGGGCGCCTTCACCGGTGCCGTATCCCAGATGCGCGGCCGGTTCGAAGATGCGAACGGCGGCACCCTTTTCCTGGACGAGATCGGCGACATGCCCGCCGACATGCAGGTGAAGCTGCTTCGCGTGCTGGAGGATCGATCCGTCACCCGCGTGGGGGGACGCGCACCGATTCGCATCGATACGCGCATCATCTCCGCGACGCATCGTGACATCGGCACCGCGATCGAGGACCAGAAGTTTCGCGAGGATCTCTATTACAGGCTGGCCGTTTTTCCGGTGCATCTGCCGGCGCTTGCCGAACGTCGCGACGACGTGCCGCTGTTGATCGACCATTTCCTGCGGCTGTTCGCCGAACCGGGGCGGGAGATCACCCTCTCCCCCGCCGCGCTTGACGAATTGTGCGCCTATCGCTGGCCGGGCAATGTTCGCGAATTGCGCAATATCATCGAACGCGCGGTGATCCTGTTCCCCGGCGGCGTAATCGGCCCGGATGAGATGGCGCTGTTGCTGCGGCGCGCGCCCGCCGAAAAGCGGGACGAGCGGGAGGCCTTGTGGGCAAGCGCCAGCCCGCCGCCGCCACCGGCCAGGCCTGAGACACCCAAGGAAAAGCCGATGGGCGGACCGATCGACCTCAAGTGGATGGTCGCGGAGTTCGAGCATCGCCACATCGTCGATGCCCTTCGCCGGTGTAACGGGGTGGTGGCCGATGCCGCCCGTCACCTCTCGCTTCAGCGAACGACCCTGATCGAAAAGATGAAGAAATACGGCATCGTCCCCAACCCGGTATAGTTTCCGGCTCTCGGATGAACGGGCGGTTGTTTTCGGTTCACGCAACCTGTGCCGGCATCACGCGCTATACTCCCGGACTTATCATATGTGGGAGTGATATTGTGCGTAGCATCCTCATCGCCGGCCTCCTTTCCGCCATGGCCGTACCGACCACCGTGGCATTGGCCCAGCCTGTTCCCCCGAGGCCGCCGGGGGGCTGGGATCGGGACGGACCACGTGGGCCAGCCGATCGCTACGATCGGGACGCGCGCCGTGATGACCGCCGGGACCTGCGGGATGCGCGGCGGGATCGGCGAGACGACTGGCGGCGCTACGATCATAACCACCCCGATCCGCGCTACGGCGACTACCGGGCGGATCGCTACTATCGGCAGGGCAATCAGCCGGCCCGCCGCCTCGCCGCCAACGATCGCATTTATCGCGGGGCGGACAACCGCTATTATTGCCGCCGGAACGACGGCACCACCGGGCTGATCGTCGGGGCGCTCGGTGGCGGGGTGCTGGGCAACGTGATCGCGCCAGGCGGCTCGAAGACGCTCGGCACGATCCTGGGCGGCGGCGCGGGCGGTCTGCTTGGCCGGTCGATCGATCGCAAAAACGTCAGCTGTCGCTGATCCGCAAGGCCCCGCCAGCGATGGCGGGGCCTATTCGGCTGCGAGCAATCGCTCCGCCCCGCCGAGATCGACCGAAACCAGACGGCTGACCCCCTGCTCGATCATCGTGACGCCGAACAGACGATGCATCCGCGACATGGTGACGGCATTGTGGGTGACGATCAGATAGCGCGTCTCGGTATCGGTCACCATCTGATCCAGCAGGTCGCACAACCGCTCGACATTGGCATCATCCAGCGGCGCATCCACCTCGTCCAGCACGCAGATCGGCGCCGGGTTCGTCAGGAACAGCGCGAAGACCAAGGCCACCGCCGTCAGCGCCTGCTCGCCCCCCGACAGCAGGGTGAGCGTCGCAAGCTTCTTGCCGGGCGGCTGAACTATGATCTCCAGCCCCGCCTCCAGCGGGTCCTCCGAATCGATCAGCGCCAGATGCGCCTCGCCACCGGCGAACAAGGTGGTGAACAGCCGCCGGAAATGCGCATCGACGGCCTCGAAGGCGGCGCGCAACCGCGCCCGCCCCTCCCGATTGAGGCTGGCGACGGATCCGCGCAACCGGGCGATCGCCTCGCCCAGCTCCTCCCGCTCGGCAACCGAGCGGGCGCGGCCCGCCTCCTGCTCCGCCAATTCGCCTTCGGCCATGAGATTGACCGGCCCCAGCCGCTCGCGATCGGCGGATAGGCGCTCAAGCCGCGACTCTTCCTCCGCAGGCGATGCCACCTCGTTGCTGGCGAAATCGAGTTTCTCGGGCAGCACCACCGCCGGGCATTGGAAGCGCTCGCCGGAGGCACGGCTCGCCTCGGCCCGTCGCGCCTCATGATTATCCTTGCGCGCGGCGGCTCCGGCCCGCGTCTCGCGCGCGGCGGCGAGCGCTTCGGTCGCCCCGATCAGACCTTTCTCGGCGATAGAGAGCGTGGCTTCGGCCTGCCGCTCCGCGAGACGCGCGGCCTCGGCGGCAGCGGTCAGGCGATCATTTACGGTCACCCCCTCCGCGATGCGCGCCGCAAGCGCGGCGGGGCGATCCGCGATGCGGGCCTGCTCCCGCATGATTGTATCGGCGCGTGCGGCCATCTCCAGCACGCGCCGGGCGGCGTCGCCTGCGCGAGCATGCCACCCCTCCACCTCGGCGCGGGCTGCTTCCTGCCGGCGCCGGTCCGCGTCGATCGTCTGCGACAGCGTCGCGGCGTTCAGGCGCGCCTCGCCCAGCGCGGCGCGGCAGGCATCATTGCGGTGCATCAGCGCCTGCACCCGCGCCTGCGTCGCTGCGCCGTCCGGCAAGCCGGCCTCCACCGCAAGCGCCGCCTGCATCTGCGCTTCAGCCTCGGCATGATCGCCCTCCACGCGCGAGACGCGTTCCAGCACGGTCTCCCGCCGAAGCGCCAGGCGATCCAGCGCGACCGTGGCGGCATCCTCTTCCTGCCCCGCGCGCCGCGCCGCCGCATCCGCCCCCGCGATCGCCTGTCGCGCCGCCCCGATCGCGCCCTGCGCCTGGTCGAGCGCGGCGACGCTCGTCGCGAAGGCCGCAGACGCAAACGCCACTGCATCCCGCGCGGCGGGCATCTGCCGTTCGAGCGTAGCGAGGCGATTGATCCGGACAAGACGCTCCGCCGCCGCCGCGCCGACATCCTCCGCGATGAAGCCGTCCCACCGCCGCACCCGCCCGGCCCGCGTCACCAGCCGCTGCCCCGGCGCCAGCGGCAGGCTGCCGTCGTCCGCCTCGACCACGCCGATCTGGCGCAGTCGCCGGGCAAGCTCGGGCGGTGCGCCGACATGATCGGCAAGTGGTACGATGCCCGCTGCCAGGGCCGGATCGCCCGCGCCGTCGTCGCCACCGCCCCAACGGCGCTTGCCGACGGGGCCGACCGCCGCGTCGATGTCGTCACCCAGCGCGGCGGCGAGCGCGCGCTCATACCCTGCCGCCGCCGTGATCCGCGCCAGCGCCCGATCTCCCCCGCCGCCGCTTTCCAATGCCCGCGCCAGCGCCCGCGCCTCTCCTTCCAGCGTCGCGAGCGTGGCCTGCGCCGCGGCGCGGGCCGACTGCGCCGCATCGCGTGCCGCCGCCTCGGTCTCACGGCAGGCTTCCGCCTCGGCCAGCACCGCCTGCGCCGCTCGACCGGTCGCTTGCGCCTCCGTTCGCGCGGCCCCGGCGGCGATTCGCTTCCCTTCCAGCGGGGCGGGGTCGATCAGCGATGCCGCATCGGCCGCCGCACGTCGCCGCTCCGTCGCGGTTCGCTCGAGCCGCGCCCGTGCCGTGATCACCGCCGCACGGGCCACGCGCAGGTCCGCCTGCTCGGCCGCCTGAAGCGCCTGTGCGCGGGCTACCTCTATCTCAACATCTCGTGCGGCACTTTCAGCGGCCTGCACCCGCTCCGCCGCGCCCGCCCGCCCCGCCTCGGCCGATGCGACGCGAACGGCAAGCGCCTTCTCCTCGTCGGATAAACGGGCAAGTGCCGCCGCGGCATCCTGCGAAAGGCTGTCCTCCCGCGCGCGATCCGCCGCAAGCGTGTCGGCCTGTGTCGCCAACTCCGCAAGACGCCGTTCGAGGCCACGTCGCTCGCCGCGCAAGGCATCCAGCGCCCGTCGCGCTTCCGCCGCCGCCTCGCGCCCCGCTTCGGCCGCCGCACGCCGCTTCGCCAGATCGGCGGTCGCCGCATGCTGGCCGACCGCCGCTGCGTTTTGCGCCTCGGCGGCAGCCTCCACCGCCTGCGTCGCTCGCGTGGCCTCGGCCTCGGCGGCTTCCGCCAGCGCCGCCGCCTCGCGCCATCGGGCGAACAGCAGCCGCGCTTCCGCCAGACGAATCGACTCAGACAAGGCGCGGTATTTCTCCGCTGCGCGCGCCTGCCGACGCAGCGTGCCGATTCGTCCATCCATCTCGCCGAGCAATTCATCCAGCCGGGTAAGGTTGACCTCGGTGGCGCGGAGCTTCTGCTCGGCATCCTTGCGGCGCACATGCAGGCCGGCGATGCCCGCCGCCTCCTCCAGCATCATCCGTCGCTCGGCCGGCTTCGCCGCGATTACCGCCGCGATCCGCCCCTGGCTGACGAGCGCGGGGGAATGCGCGCCTGTCGCTGCATCGGCGAACAGCAGGCCCACGTCCTTCGCGCGCACGTCCCGCCCGTCGATGCGATAGGCGGACCCGGCGCCCCGCTCGATCCGGCGGACGACCTCCATCTCGCGTAAGCCGGGCTCGGCGGGCGTTGCGCCGTCCAGTAGGAGCGTGACCTCCGCGAAGGCGCGGGCCGGCCGCCGGGCGGTGCCGGCGAAGATCACATCCTCCATCCCCCCGCCCCGCAGCGACCGGGCGGAGCTTTCGCCCATAACCCAGCGGATGGCTTCGAGCAGGTTGGACTTGCCGCACCCGTTCGGCCCGACGATCCCG
>CAJYJW010000250.1 GCA_913775025.1 uncultured Sphingomonas sp.
CTCCGAACAAGGCGATATCGGGCGCGACCTGGTTGAAAAGCTTGGCCACCACCGTGGCGACGCCGGTGAAGTGGCCGGGTCGCGCGGCCCCATCCAGCCCCTCGGTCAATCCGCCCCCCACCGATATGGTGGTCGAGAAGCCCGCGGGGTACATTTCGGCGACGTCGGGCGCCCACAAGATGTCGCAGCCCGCCTCATCCAGCATCTTCGCATCAGTCGCCTCCCGCCGGGGATAGGCGGCGAGATCCTCATTGGGTCCGAATTGCGTCGGGTTGACGAAAATCGAGGCGACGACGTGCCGCGCGCGCCGCTTCCCTTCCGCCACCAGCGCCATGTGACCGGCGTGCAGCGCGCCCATCGTCGGTGTAAGCGCTATTCTTCCGCCGTCTCCGCGCAGAGCCGCCACGGCCTCTCGCAGGCTTTGACGGTCACGAATGATTTGCACGGATCAAGTCCCTCCGATAGACGCGCGGGGCGTTCTTTGGGGGGCGTGACCGTCCAAAGCAAGGGCGATCCAAAAGGCGGGGCACGCTTTCACCATGGCCGACGGACAGGCGCATTTCATTGTTTTCGCCAACGAAAAGGGCGGTTCGGGCAAGTCGACCAGCGCGGTCCATACCGCGGTCGCGCTCGCGGCGGCGGGCCGGCGGGTCGCGACGCTGGATATGGATACCCGGCAGCGCACGCTCGCCCGCTATCTCGAGAACCGGCAGGCGACGATGCGGCGGCTGGGCATCGACCTGCCGATGCCGCTGTTCGACACGTTCGACCCCGCGAAGGGCGTGCCCGTCGATGAGCGGCTGAACGCGCTGGCCGACGAGGCGGAGATCGTGGTGGTGGACACGCCCGGCCGTGACGACCCCGATGCCCGCGCCGCGATCGTGCGCGCTGACACGCTCGTCACCCCGATCAACGACAGCTTCATCGATCTGGACCTGATCGGGCAGGTGGATGCCGAAACCTACAAGGTCCGCCGCCCCAGCTTCTATGCGGAACTGGTGTGGGAGGCGCGCAAGGCGCGCGGCAAGCGGGACGGCGCGACGGTGGACTGGGTAGTTCTCCGCAACCGGCTGCAGCATATCGAGGCGCGCAATATGAAGCGCGTGGCGAGCGCGATGGGCGAGCTTTCCAAGCGTGTCGGCTTCCGCGTGGTGCCTGGCCTGTCCGAACGCGTGATCTTTCGAGAACTGTTCCCCAAGGGCCTGACATTGCTCGATCTCGCCGCGATCGGCGAGCCGGGAATCGCGCACATCGCCGCCCGGCAGGAACTGCGCGAGATGGTGTCGAGCTTCGCGCTGCCCGATTGGCCCGCGCGCCGGGTCGTCGCCGCCGGATGAGTTGGCTGCTGCCGGTCGCCCTCGTGATCGGTACGTGGGCTTGGGCCACGGGGCGCTGGCGCCGTGTGCGGTTCGGCGATCTTGCCGCGATCGCCGCCGCCTTGCTGGCGGTGCGGCTGATGACGCGGGCGGAGTGGATACCCGCGCTGGTGGGCTTCGGCTGGGCGGGGGGCTGGATATGGCATCGCCGCCGTGGCCCGCGCGCATCCGCGCGGCCGGTGATGCCGGCGGACGAGGCGCGCGGCCTGCTCGGCCTTTCCGCCGCCGCCGACGCCGCCTCGATCCGTGCCGCCCATCGCCGGCTGATCGCGCGCGTTCACCCCGATGTCGGCGGATCGGCGGAACTCGCCCGCCGCGTCAATGCTGCGCGCGATACGCTGCTCGGCGAGTTGAACCGTAACCCCCGTCGCGCGTCATGATGCGCGACCATCGACATTTCCCCCCGGCCAGGAGCCTGCCTGCATGACCCATCGTTTCGATCCGACCTCGCTGCGGGAATATGACATTCGCGGGGTCGTCGGCAAAACCCTCGGGCCGCAGGATGCGCATGCCATCGGCCGCGGCTTCGCCACCCATGTCCGCCGCGCGGGCGGTACGCGCGTTGCGGTCGGCTATGACGGTCGCGTTTCCTCCCCGACGCTGGAGGCGGCGTTGATCGACGGGCTGACGAAAGGCGGCGTCGATGTCGTCCGCATTGGCCTTGGCCCAACGCCGATGCTCTATTACGCGGAAGCGACGCTGGAGGTGGATGGCGGCATCCAGATTACGGGCAGCCATAATCCAGCCGATTACAATGGCTTCAAGATGGTTCTTCAGCGCCGCCCGTTTTTTGGCGAGGACATTCAGTCGCTCGGCAAACTCGCCGAGACCGGCGATTGGGAAGAGGGCGAGGGCACCGTTTCGCAGGCGGATGTGATCGACCTGTATGTCGATCGCCTGATGCAAGGCTATGCCGGCGGCGAGTTCCGCATCGGCTGGGATGCCGGCAACGGCGCGGCCGGGGAGGTGATCGAGAAGCTGGTGAAGCTGCTGCCAGGCGAGCACCACACCATCTTCACCGAGATCGACGGTACCTTCCCCAACCACCATCCCGATCCGACCGAGGAAAAGAATCTCGAGGATCTGAAGCGGCTGGTGAAGGAGAAGAACCTCGACTTCGGCCTCGCCTTCGACGGCGACGGCGACCGCCTTGGCGCGATCGATGGTGAGGGCCGCGTGGTGTGGGGCGATCAGCTCCTCTCGATCCTGGCCGAGCCGGTGCTGCGCGAGGAGCCGGGCGCGACGATCATCGCCGACGTGAAGGCGAGCCAGATGCTTTATGATCGTATCGCGGAGCTGGGCGGTAACCCTTTGATGTGGAAGACAGGGCACAGCCTCATCAAGACGAAGATGAAGGAAACGAACGCGCCCTTGGCCGGCGAGATGAGCGGCCACATCTTCTTCGCGCATGATTATTACGGCTTCGACGATGCGCAATATGCCGCCGTCCGCCTGATTCGCGCCGTGCGGGTGCTGGGCGGATCGCTGACCGCGCTGAAGGATGCGATGCCGGTGATGGTCAACACGCCGGAGATGCGTTTCCAGTCGAGCGAGGATCGCAAGTTCAAGGTCGTCGAAGAGGTGCTTGCCCGGCTTGAGGAGGCCGGCGCCGATGTCAACAAGACGGATGGCGCGCGCGTCAATACGCCCGAGGGCTGGTGGCTGCTCCGTGCGTCGAACACGCAGGACGTGCTGGTCGCGCGGGCCGAGGCCAAGGATCAGGCGGGGCTCGACCGACTGATGGGCATGATCAACGAACAGCTGGCGCAGAGCGGCGTCGAGCCGGTTCTTTCCGCGGGCCATTGAACGGAGCGGCGTGGGGCTGGCCGCATAGGGGCTGCCCCACGATTCGTCAGGGCGTGGGGAGCGCCGGGGCGGGCGTCGCGGCCGGCGGCAGCGATGGCGTGGCACCGGGCGAGTGCATCCGCACCGCCGCATCGCGCGACGGGCGGGGCGTGCTGAGGTCGCCGTTCAGCACGCCGTCGATCGTGCGCAGCGCAGGAGACACGAGCGGGATGCCCGCCAGCGGCTGCTTTTTGGCGGCCGGGTCGTAACGGGGTTCGGCGGGCAGCATCGTCGCGATCTGCAGCCGGCCTGCGGCGGACAGCAGGGTCGTGCCGAGGAGATAGGCATTGGCCTGCGCCTGCACATAGGCGGTGCGCGATTGCAGCAGATCGCGCGCCTGATCCAGCACCTCGATCGTCGCGCGCGCGCCGACCCGCTCCTGTTCCTTGGCGCCCGCGAAAGCGCGTTCGGCGGATTCGACCGCGCGCGCATAGGGCGGCAAGGAAGCGC
>CAJYJW010000251.1 GCA_913775025.1 uncultured Sphingomonas sp.
CCCCAGCTCAACTGGTAATTCTCGGTCTCGCCATCGCCCTGTTCGAGGAACTGGCCATATTGCGCCTGGGCGTGGAAACCCCGCTGGCTCGATTTGGTGATGATGTTCACCACCCCGGCGATCGCGTCCGACCCGTAAAGCGGTGACGCGCCTGACTGCAGCACCTCGACCCGGCCGATCATCACGTCGGGGATCGAGTTGAGGTCGACCGAGGCCGGAATGCCGCTGGCCGAAGCGCCGCTGACATAGCGCAGGCCATCGACCAGCACGAGCGTCCGCTTCGCGCCCAGATAGCGCAGGTCGATCGCCGCCGACCCGGCGCCGACACCGCCGCCATCGGGCGGATTGCCGAAATTGCCCGAATTGTTGAACTTGGTGTTCAGCCCGCCGGCCGAACTCGGGATGCGTTGCAGCACGTCGGCGATCGACGACAGGCCGGTGCGCGCGATCGCCTGTTCATCGACGCTGATGACCGGCGAGGGCTGGTCGAGCGGATCGCGACGAATGCGCGAACCGGTCACCACGATCTCCCCGGTGGCATCGGGATCCTCGGCCACGTTCGGGCTCGACACGGCAGGCGCCACCTGCGCGTGCGCAGCGGTGGCGAGGGTCGTGGAGCAGATGGCGAGGACGGCACCGCCGCACAGAATGGCCGATCGGAAACGCAGCATGATGAAACCCCCATGTTCCTGTTTTATTATGGGACAAGGCTCGCGGGGCGGACGGCGATGCGCAAGCGGGTTTTTGACGATGCGTGCATTTGGTGACGTACTTGTCGCACCATGTTGTCGATCGGCAACATCCCTCGGACGCCAACGTTCTTATGGTTACGCAGGTATTTTAATTTGCGATCATCCCGGCCGAACGGAAATTTCCGCTTGCTGTACGCGCCGCACGGGATAGTCCGTTCCGATAGACCTTTTCCGATCGTGGCAACGTTCGTTCTACTCTTCCTTCGCACGCGACCCGGAGTCCATCGCAGGGCAGCGTCTCGCTATCGCCGGAGTTTCGCGCCTGCTGCCCCTGCCCGCCACCGGTCATCGGCACGTCCTCCTTGATCGGTCCGGTTTTTTCCGCTTTCGATCGAGCGTCGGAACGGGGGAACAGCGATATGCATGCCGCGGCGGGGTTCGAGCTGATTATCGCGATGTTCCTCGTGATCGTTGCCCTGCACCATGTCGCGCGGCGTCTGTCCTTGCCGCCCGCCGCGGCGCTGATCGTCGGTGGCGGTGCGGTCGCCTTCATCCCCGGCCTGCCCGCCATCGCCATCGACCCCGAACTGGTCCTCGTCCTGTTCCTGCCGCCCTTGCTGATGGACGGCGCGTGGTTCACCGCGATCGCGCCGTTCCGCCGCCATATGGCCGGCATCCTGTCGCTGGCGGTGGGTGCGGTGTTCTTCACCACGGCGGTCGTGGCGGTGGTCGCGAAACTGCTGCTGCCGGCATTGCCATGGGCGGCCTGCGTCGCGCTGGGTGCGATCCTGTCGCCGCCCGACGCGGTATCGGCACGCGCCGTCCTGCAACGGGTTCGGTTGCCGCGCCGCCTGTCCACGTTGCTGGAGGGGGAGAGCCTGCTCAACGATGCCGCCGGCCTGGTGCTGTTTCGCTTCGCGGTTGCGGCGGTGGTGACGGGGGCGTTCAGCCTCGGCGCGGCGACGGGTACCTTCTTCCTGCTGGTCGCGGGCGGCATTGTGGTGGGTGCGGCGATCGGCGGGCTGTGGGTGTTGCTGCTGCGTCGGTTGAACGACGATACGCTGATGATCGCGGCGACGTTGCTCGTATGCTGGAGCGCCTATATCGCCGGCGAACTGCTCCACGTGTCGGGCGTGATCGCGGTGGTGACCGCGGGCCTGACCTGTGGTTGGTTTCAGCATGTCGTATTTAGCGCCAGCGTGCGTATCCGCGCGCTCGCCTTCTGGCAGGTGCTCGTCTTCCTGCTCGAGGCGGCGGTGTTCACGCTGATCGGCCTGTCGCTGCGCGGCCTGCTCGACCGTGTGGGCGATCCGGCGCGCATCGTCGACACGATGGCGGTGCCGGTCCTGGTCATCGTCGCGGCGGTGGTCGTCGCGCGCTTCGTGTGGATCTTCGCCGCCGATGCGGTCGTCGCCCTCCTCCGCCGGACCGGCGTAATCGCGGCGCGCCCGCTGGGGGGACGCGCCGCGCTAGTCATGAGCTGGGCGGGGATGCGCGGCGTGGTGACGCTCGCGGTCGCGCTGTCGTTGCCCGAAACGATGCCCGAGCGCGACCTGATGCTGGTCACCGCCTTCGCCGTCATCCTCGTCACCGTCCTGGTCCAGGGCACCTCGCTTGGCTGGCTGATCCGACGTGCCTGCCCGGCGGAGGACCCGACCGCGCTACCGCCGCTCGACCTGCACGCCGCCGAACATGCGATGTTTCGTGCGCAGCTGGCGGCGGTGGAACGCAACGCCTATGACGATCGCGGCACGCTGATCCATCCGCAACTACTCCGCCGCTATACCGTGCGCGCGACTGCGGGCGAGGCGTTCGACGGTACGCCGGAGGAGCGAACCGAGGCGATCGCGCGCCATTTCGACGTCATCATCGCCGCGGTCGCCGCCGGGCGCGCCGAACTGGTCCGGCTGCACCGCGCCGGGCAGATCGATGACGAGACGCTCCACGATCTCGAACACGACCTCGATCTGGAGGAATTGGGCGCGGTCGCCGCCAAGGGTTAAGGCGCAGCGTGGCGATATCCATCGCTCGCGGAAGCCCTTGTCCCTTGTCCCGCCACCGGCGATGATAGCGCGATGATCGCCCGCCTGCCCCTCGCCCTTCTCGGCGCGTTCGCGCTTCTGCTCCCCGCCCGCCCGGCGCTTGCCCAGACGCCGCAGCCACCGGTCGCGATGGTCGCGGGCGATCTACGTCCCGGCAGCGACCTGACCGGGCAATGGCATTATTCGATCGACCCGTACCGCGCGGGCATGCGCGGCTTTCATGGCGAGGATGCGAACGTCACCGAACGCCGCTGGGCCGAGGTCGACGTGCCCGCCGAACTGCGCCGCAACCAGCAGGCGCTGTTCGAATATGACATGGACGCCGCCCCGCTCGCGACGCTGCCCGGCGGGTGGATGACCCATGCGGCGGAGATGCGCCATTATCAGGGGCTGGTCTGGTATCAGCGGCATTTCAG
>CAJYJW010000252.1 GCA_913775025.1 uncultured Sphingomonas sp.
CGGCGCTGACGCTGACCGACAAGGAATATCAGATCATGCGCAACGCATCGATCGCGGTGTTGCGTGAAATCGGCGTGGAAACAGGTGGTTCGAACGTACAGTTCGCGGTGAATCCGAAGGACGGCCGCCTCATCGTCATCGAAATGAACCCGCGCGTGTCGCGGTCGTCGGCGCTGGCGTCGAAAGCGACGGGCTTTCCGATCGCCAAGGTCGCGGCGAAGCTGGCGGTGGGCTACACGCTCGACGAAATCGACAACGATATCACCGGCGCGACGCCGGCGAGCTTCGAGCCGACGATCGACTATGTCGTCACCAAGATCCCCCGCTTTGCCTTCGAGAAGTTTAAAGGCGCCTCGGACGACCTCAACACCGCGATGAAGTCGGTGGGCGAGGTGATGGCGATCGGCCGCAACATCCATGAATCCATGCAAAAGGCATTGCGCGGTCTCGAAACCGGGCTCGCCGGCTTCAACATCGTCGATCGACTGTCTGGCGCGCCGCGCGCCGATATCGAAGCCGCGCTTGCCAGCCCGACGCCCGATCGGCTGCTCGTCGCCGCGCAGGCGCTGCGTGAGGGCCTGACGGTGGACGAGGTTCATGCGATCGCCCGGTTCGATCCGTGGTTTCTCCGGCGGTTGGCGGAGATTGTCGCGGCCGAGCATGAAGTCTCGACCAACGGCCTGCCGCGCGAGGCGGCGCCGCTGCGTCGGCTGAAGGCGATGGGTTTCTCCGACAAGCGGCTGGCATGGCTCGCGCTTCAATCGGCCAATTTGCGCGGGATGGAGCGGGCACAGGCGCGCGGCTCCGGCCTGATCCACGATACGCTCGTCGCGATGACGGGCGGGGTGACGGAGGCCGAGGTCCGCGATCTGCTTCACAGGCTTAGCGTCCGCCCGGTCTTCAAGCGCATCGACACGTGCGCTGCCGAGTTCGAGGCGAAGACTCCTTACATGTATTCGACCTACGAGGCGCCCTCGTTCGACGAGCCGGAGTGCGAAAGCCAGCCTACCTCGGCCGAAAAGATCGTCATCCTTGGCGGCGGCCCGAACCGCATCGGTCAGGGGATCGAGTTCGACTATTGCTGCTGCCACGCCTGTTTCGCGCTGGCGGACGCCGGCTATGAGACCATCATGGTCAACTGCAACCCAGAGACCGTCTCCACCGATTACGACACCTCCGACCGCCTCTATTTCGAACCGCTGACCGTTGAGGACGTGTTGGAAATCCTGCATGTCGAGCAAAAGAACGGCACGCTCAAGGGTGTGATCGTGCAGTTTGGTGGACAGACGCCGCTCAAGCTGGCGCAGGAACTGGCCGATGCCGGTATCCCGATCCTGGGCACCAGCCCCGATGCGATCGATCTGGCCGAGGACCGGGAGCGGTTCGCGGCGCTCGTCTCGGATCTGCGGTTGGCCCAGCCCGCCAACGGCATCGCCCGGAGCCGGGAAGAGGCGCTCATCGTCGCTGAACGCATCGGCTATCCTGTCCTGATGCGGCCTAGCTACGTGCTAGGCGGACGCGCGATGGAGATCGTCGACGGCCCGGCGCAGCTGGAAAATTACATACAGACCGCGGTGCAAGTGTCTGGCGAGTCTCCGGTTCTCATCGATCAATATCTGCGCGACGCGATCGAAGTGGATGTGGATGCTATCTGCGATGGGCGTGACGTGGTGGTCACCGGCGTAATGCAGCACATCGAGGAAGCGGGCGTACATTCCGGCGACAGCGCCTGTTCGCTGCCGCCATACAGCCTTTCGCCCGAGACCATCGCCGAAATCGAACGTCAGACGGAAGCGCTGGCGCATGCCCTTCGGGTTAAGGGGCTGATGAATATCCAATTCGCGGTCAAGGCCGGCGAGGTCTTTCTGATCGAAGTCAACCCGCGCGCCAGCCGCACTGTGCCGTTCGTCGCCAAGGCGATCGGAAAGCCGATCGCGAAGATCGCCGCGCGGGTGATGGCCGGCGAGATGCTTGCCGATCTACCGCCGATCGATCGTGCGATCGAACATGTCGCGGTGAAGGAAGCGGTGTTTCCCTGGGCGCGCTTTCCGGGGGTCGATCCGGTGCTTTCGCCCGAGATGAAGTCGACCGGCGAGGTGATGGGCATCGATGCTGATTTCGCGACGGCTTTCGCTAAGGCGCAGATCGGCGGCGGCACCGTCTTGCCGTCCCGCGGGACCGTTTTTGTCTCCGTGAAGCCGAGCGACAAGCCGTTGATCGCCGAGGCGGTGCGCGAACTAATCGAGGGCGGATTTCAAATCGTCGCGACGGCGGGGACCGCCAACTATCTGCGCGAACAAGGCTTGGCGGTCGAGACGGTCAACAAGGTCCAGCAGGGTCGTCCGCATATCGTTGACCGCATCAAGGATGGGCGGATCGCGCTTATCTTCAACACGACCGAAGGTTGGCAGTCGCTGCAGGACTCGCAGTCCATTCGCGCCTCGGCGCTGGCTGGTCGTGTGCCGTATTTCACCACGGCGGCCGCGAGCATGGCGGCGGCACGGGCAATAACCGCCCTGCGCGCACGAAAGCTTGAAGTACGGCCCTTGCAGTCATATTATTCTCGCTCGCACGTCTAATCCCGACATTCGAGTTTGGTGCGGGCGGCCTTTCGGGTCGCTTGGGAACGTAGTATTTTTGAAGGGGTTCACCGATGGATACGCTGCCGATGCTGGAGGAGGGGCACCGAATGCTCGTCGAGCAGCTCTCGGCGCTCAAGGTTGAGCGGCCTCAAATCATCGACGCGATCGAGGAGGCACGCGCGCATGGCGACCTCTCGGAAAATGCGGAGTATCATGCCGCCAAGGAGCGGCAGGGTCAGATCGAGGCGATGATCGGCGACCTAGAAGATCGTCTCAGCCGGGCTCAGATCATCGATCCCAAAAGCCTCTCGGGCGACAAGGTTGTTTTCGGAGCCACCGTCCATATGCTGGACGAAGACGACAAGCCGGTGAAATATCAGATCGTCGGGCAGACCGAGGCCGACGCGAAGTCGGGTCGCATATCCTATAGCTCGCCGCTCGGAAAAGCGTTGATCGGCCGTCGCGTGGACGATGAGGTCGAAGTCACCGTTCCGTCTGGCGATCGCTATTATGTGGTATCAAAAATAGAGTTTATCTAGGCCCGTGCGAATGCCGCCATCCCGCGTTACAACTGCGTTGGCGGCTACGACGGTGGCGGCATGGTTCGTCGCATCCGCGGTAGGAATGTCCGACAGGATCTCTCTTGCCGCCGGCTTTATTCCTGCCCGCCTGATGCCGGGCGGTGATGTGCTCGTATCAGGATTTGGTATGGGCGGCATTTCACCGGTTCCGGCTTGGCTCACGCCCCTATCCGCGACATTGGTACATGCGGGGCTAGCGCATCTCGCATTCAACATGCTGATGCTCGTTTTTTGTGGCCGTTTCGTTGAAATGGCCCTTGGTGGGCGAGGCATGGCGTTGCTCTATGGCGTTGGTGCTTACGCCGGGGCTTTTGGGCAGTTGGTTGCCGATCCGCATGGCCTTGTTCCCATGGTCGGAGCCAGCGGTGCAATCTCTGCCCTGTTCGGCGCATATGCGCTGCTGTTCGGCGAGCGGCGGGGCCGTCTGGCGGATCACCGTTTCGGCAAAGCCTTGCATATCGCTTGGCTAGCCGGGGCGTGGATTGCCTTTCAGTTCCTCGTCGGGTTTGCCACGGCACAACAGGGGACGACCATCGCGGTCGCGGCTCATATTGGCGGTTTCATCGCAGGGCTTATTTCGGCGAAACCGATACTTCGCTGGCGGTATAGACGCGCTTAAATTTGTGCGTCGGGCTCCAGCAGCCGATGCAGATGGACAACGACATACTTCATCTCTGCATCGTCGACCGATCGCTGCGCAGCACTACGCCATGCTTTCTCCGCCGAACCATAGTCTTGATAGAAGCCCACGACGTCGAGGTCATTTAGATCCGCGAACTCAAGACCGCGCGGATCTTTCACCCGCCCGCCGAAGACGAGGTGCAGCTTGCTCAACGCCTTACCCCCGCGCTTTCATGAACGCCACGAACTTATCAAAACCATTTCGCTGAATGTACGCGTCGAAATCCGCCGCCTGGGTAACCGCCAAATTCACGCCGGCGACCGTAAGATTGGTCACCTTATAGCCACCACCTATACGATCGACCGTCCAGACTGCGTTGATCGGCGATGAGCCAGGCTTGGTGACCTGCGTCATGACCGCCGCGCTCGTTCCCTGCGGTACGGCACGCACGACCTTAAGGTCGGCACGCGCATAGTCGAACAAGCGATCAGCATAGGTGCCGATGATGAAGTTCGGAAATGCTGCCTTGAACGCGGAATATTGCGCTGGGGTGATCTTCGGCTTCCACCGGCGGATAAGCCTGTCGCCTATCTGATCGACCGCGAAGTATTGCGCCAGCAGCGTCCGAAACTGCGCACGAGCCGCCGCCTTGTTGCCGCTGCGGAGGACCTTGAAGCCCTCATCCGCCAGGCTGTCGACAAAGGGGCCGGGTTCCTGCGTATTCACAGCCGCCGAAGCGGGCGCCACGAGGGCAGGAGTGGCCATGGAAGCACTCACGACCAAACCGGCGACAAAGGCCGAACGGACGGATGGGCAAACGATACGCATGTGATCTAGCTCCGGAAGCAGGCGGCAAGGATTTAGCCGGCACTCACCTGTTGATAGGGTACGGATGCCGGCTTAACCCATTATGACTGTGTCTGGCGCAGGGTTCCGGCGGCCGCCGAGCCCGCACTTGAGGCAACTTCGGTCGCGGATTCGACCAGCTTGTTTACCTGATCCCGCGCGCCTTCCTTATTGAGCCCAAGCTCGTCGAGCTTTTCCGTGCCAGCGACTTTGGCTGCGGAGAGCGCGTCCTTAGCGATATTCGCAAGCTTCTCGCCGAGCGGCGCCAACGCCTCGGTTTCCCTCTGGCTGCGCGGCAGGACGGCGCCGATCAAAACGCCAAGCGCGATCCCACCGACGACTGCGGCAAGCGGATTCTCGTGCAACCCATCGGCGGCACGATCACGCGCGATCCCTGCTTTCTCGCGGGCACCTTCATAGGCCGTTCCGGTGCGATCCACCGCAGCGCCATAGGCATCCACGACCTTTTCTTTGGCAATCGCTAGTCCCTCACTTGCGCTGGCACTCGCGCTGCTGGCAGCATCACGAATATGCGCGCCGGCATCCTGAATTTTCTCACCGGCCGCGTTCAGCTTTTCGCTGGCAATGGCGCCGACGCGTTCCGCTGTATCCTTGACGGTCATCGTACGTCTCCAATCATCAATTTTTAGGGACATCCCATTTGGGCCGGCGACCCCAACTCGGTTCACGGTGGAAAATACCGCGAATGGTTTTAACCAATGGCCTGCGGACGAGAACCAGCGTCACGACGCCGACCAGACCCATGATCAGACCCGATCGCTCATAGGCGAATTCGACAGCATCATCGGCTAGGACCTCACCCTTCTCGCGGGCGCCGCCGATAAATTCGCGGGCTCTAACCGCAGGATCGAGGCGGTCTTTGAGTTGCGCGAAAGTAGAGGAGAAGCGCGCTCGGGCCGCAACGGCATTTGCCTCCGCGCGCGCTATATCTGCACGGCTTCCGCTCACGCCCGCTTTCCTTTCATCGTGATCTGTCGGACAGCGATCCATGCCGATAGACCCGCAATGGCGAGACCAATGATCGCAGCGACTATCCCCCCGCCCATCGGGCCCAGCCACAACGCAAGCCAGAAGCCTAGAAATACCAGCAGCGTCGTAGCGGCAGCCTGTGCGAGCATCAGAGCGCCGATGGCCAGCCCGGCGGCAAGACGGACAGGCGGGATCCAGGATAGCGCCTTCTGACGATAGACATCGACCTCTGCAGACAGATAATCCCGTCCGTCTTTTGCAAGACGTTTGGCGAGACCACCGATCGAGTCATTATCCGTGTGCCTTTGATCCACCGGGCTACCGATCAGTAGCCGGCGTCAACGGGTACGGTCGTCGCGGTGGTGGGCGTCGGCGCAGAATGGGCCCGGGCCGCGTAGGAGCGATTTTGGCTGGGCACCGTGCCCGTATTCGTCTCTTGGGAAAGACCGACCTTCAGAATTCGCGCCAGGAGAAAACCGACTGCGGCGGCTGCGCCAATCGCGACCGCGGGGCTCTTGCGCACCAACTCACGCGCATCATCGACCAGATCATCGACATCACGCTCGCGGAGATTATCCGCCAGCCCCGCAACGGCGTGGGATGCCTGACGAGCATAATCACCATAGCGCTCGCCAGCCTTCTCATCGATCTGCCGCGCTGCATCTTCAACTAGCTGGGTCACATTATCCAGGACGCCGAGCGCGCGATCCTTTCCTTGCGCCGCAATGCCATACACCTTGTCGGTTGCCTGAGCACGCAGGCTGCTGGTCGCATCGCTCACCTTGGCCGCGGCGTCACCCAGTTTGCCGGCAGCAGCGGATGTTTCACCCTCGTTGGCATACGTCGCGCCAAATCCGCCACCCGAGCGCTCATCAACCGGCATGCCGGCGTCAGCGGCACCCAGGATGACCGAGTCCGTGCCCTCGGGAAGTTCGTTCGGGGAAGTGGGCATGGGGATCTCCGTTTCAGTCGCTATTCATCGGAGAAACCTCCTCCCAACGACACTGTTCCATCTCCGTGATAATCTTCGCCCGATTGCCTATCGCCGGAAGCGCGGCTAGACGCGCGCGCACCTGCCGCCGTTTCAGAAAGGCCGCCCATGACCGCGATCATCGACGTACACGCCCGCCAGATCATCGACAGCCGGGGCAATCCCACGGTGGAGGTGGACGTTACACTTGAAGACGGAAACTTCGGCCGTGCCGCGGTGCCATCGGGCGCTTCGACCGGAGCGCACGAAGCCGTGGAGCGACGCGACGGGGACAAGGCGCGCTGGGGCGGCAAGGGCGTGACGCTGGCGGTGGATGCCGTGAACGGCGAGATCGCCGAGGCGCTCACCGGGCTCGACGCGGAGGATCAGAACGCCATCGATCATGTGATGATCGAACTGGACGGAACGCCGAACAAGGGTCGTCTGGGCGCGAACGCGATTCTGGGCGCCAGCCTTGCGGTGGCGAAGGCGGCAGCGGATGCGCGCGGGTTGTCGCTCTATCGGTATATCGGCGGCGTTTCGGCCAATACCTTGCCCGTGCCGATGATGAACATCATCAACGGCGGCGCGCATGCGGATAATCCGATCGATTTTCAGGAATTCATGATCATGCCGGTCGGCGCGCCGTCGCTGTCCGAAGCGGTGCGGTGTGGCTCCGAAATCTTTCACACCCTCAAGAAGGCATTGTCCGACAAGGGCCTGAACACCGCCGTTGGGGACGAGGGCGGATTCGCGCCGAACCTCGCGAGCGCCCCCGACGCGCTCGACTTCATCATGCGCGCGATCGAAAAGGCCGGTTACACCCCGGGTGACGATGTCGTGCTGGCGCTCGATTGCGCCGCCACCGAATTCTTCAAGAACGGCAAATATGACTTCCACGGTGAGGGCGTGAAGCGCCGGCCGGAGGAAATGGCCGACTATCTCGCCGATCTCTGCGCCCGCTACCCGATCCGCTCGATCGAAGACGGCATGGGCGAGGACGATTTCGCCGGCTGGAAGGTGCTGACCGAAAAGCTGGGCAAGAAGGTTCAGCTGGTCGGCGACGATCTGTTCGTCACCAATCCGCAGCGCCTGCGCGAGGGGATCGCAGGGGGCCTCGCTAACTCGCTGCTGGTGAAGGTGAACCAGATCGGCACGCTGACCGAGACGCTTGAGGCGGTGACGCTGGCGCAGCGCGCGGGCTACACCGCCGTCATGTCCCACCGGTCGGGCGAGACCGAGGATGCGACGATCGCCGACCTGGCGGTGGCCACCAACTGCGGGCAGATCAAGACCGGCAGCCTCGCCCGGTCCGATCGGCTAGCCAAATATAACCAGCTGATCCGCATCGAGGATGAGCTTGGGCCGGTCGCGCACTATCCAGGGCGCGCGATCTTCCGTGCCTGAACCGGGCCGGCGGGGTTTGCGCGGGGGCGCGCGGCGGGGGCAGGGCGGGGCGGTCAAGTCGCGCCGCCCCGCCCGATCGTTGATCCTCTCCGCCGCTGTCCCCACGGTCGCGGTGCTGGTGGTGATCGTCTTCGCCGGTTTCGCGTTGCTTGGCTCGAACGGCTGGCTTGCGCTGGAGGGATATCAGAAGCAGCGCGCGGCGCGAGAAGCGCAACTCGCCCGGTATCAGGAGCAGCAGGCGCGGCTGGAGAACCGCAAGCGCCTGATCGCGCGCGGCGACCCCGACTATGCGGACGAGCTTGTCCGCCGCAACACCGACATGATCGAGCGCAACGAATATATGGTCGTGGATCATTAGGCCCCAAGCGTTGCCGGGCGTGGCAACGCCACCTATAAGGCGGGTCATCATATCACCGATCAATTGAGAGAAGGGTTGTCGCTTGGCACGAGCAGCAAAGCCGAAAAGCGCCGCCGCCCCCGCGGCCAAACCGGCCGCCCCGGCAGTCCCCAATCGGGAGCGTCCGTCCGATCCGGTCCGCTACGAGGCGAGCAAGGAAGAGCTGCTCGAATTCTATCGCCAGATGCTCTTGATCCGCCGGTTCGAGGAGAAGGCGGGGCAGCTCTATGGTCTCGGGCTGATCGGCGGCTTCTGCCACCTCTATATCGGGCAGGAGGCAGTCGCCGTCGGCATTCAGTCCGCGCTTGAGGTCGGCAAGGATAGCGTGATTACCGGCTATCGCGATCACGGCCATATGCTGGCCTACGGCATCGATCCCAAGGTCATCATGGCGGAGCTGACCGGTCGCGCGGCGGGGATCAGCCGCGGCAAGGGCGGCTCGATGCACATGTTCTCCGTTGAGCATAAGTTCTTCGGCGGGCACGGCATCGTCGGCGCGCAGGTGTCGCTCGGCACCGGCCTGGCGTTCGCGCACAAGTATAAGGGCGATGGCGGCATCAACGTCGCCTACTTTGGCGACGGCGCGGCCAATCAGGGTCAGGTGTACGAGTCGTTGAACATGGCAGAGCTGTGGAAGCTGCCGATGATCTTCGTCATCGAGAACAATCAATATGCGATGGGCACCAGCGTGAACCGCGCCTCCTCCGAGGATCAACTGTATCGCCGTGGCGAAAGCTTCCGCGTACCAGGTATCCAGGTGGACGGCATGGATGTTTTGGCCGTTCGCGGCGCGGCCGAGCGGGCGACGGAGTGGGTGCGCGCGGGCAAGGGTCCGATCGTGTTGGAGCTCAAGACATACCGCTATCGCGGCCACTCCATGTCCGATCCCGCGAAATATCGCTCGCGCGACGAGGTTCAGGCGGTGCGCGACAAGTCCGACCCGATCGAGGCGGCGAAGCGTGAGCTTGAGGCGCTGGGCGTCGGCGAGGATGAACTGAAGGCGCTCGACAAGGAGATCCGCCAGATCGTTACCGGCGCGGCCGATTTTGCCGAGGAATCGCCCGAGCCCGACCTTTCCGATCTCCATACCGACGTTCTGGTGGGGCAGTACTGATGGCCGTTGAACTGAAGATGCCCGCCCTCTCTCCGACGATGGAGGAGGGAACGCTCGCCAAATGGCTCGTCAAGGAAGGCGACAGCGTCAAGTCCGGCGATATTCTGGCCGAGATCGAGACCGACAAGGCGACGATGGAGTTCGAGGCGGTCGACGAGGGGACGATCGCCCAGATCATGATCGCCGAGGGGAGCGAGGGCGTGAAGGTCGGCACGGTGATCGCGTTGATCGCCGAGGATGGCGAGGAGGCGACCACCGCGACCGACAGCAAGCCCGCGGAACGCGCCGGCGATGCGGCGAACGCACAGCCGAAGGAAGCGCCGGCCGATAAGAATGCTCCGCCGATCCCCGAGTCCGCGACGCCGCACAAGATGGAGACGGGCGCACGCGATCTCGTGGCCTCCGTCACCGCGACGACCGAGGATCCGGAAGTGCCGGAGGGCACCGCCACCGCTAAGACGACCGTCCGCGAGGCGTTGCGGGATGCGATGGCCGAGGAGATGCGTGCCGACGACGCCGTCTTCGTGATGGGCGAGGAGGTTGCCGAATATCAGGGCGCCTATAAGGTCACGCAGGGTCTGCTTGACGAGTTCGGCCCGCGCCGGGTGATCGATACGCCGATCACCGAGATGGGTTTCGCCGGCGTCGGCGCGGGGGCCGCAATGGGTGGGCTGAAACCCATCATCGAATTCATGACGTTCAACTTCGCTATGCAAGCGATCGACCACATCATCAACTCGGCTGCCAAGACAAACTACATGTCCGGCGGCCAGATGCGCTGCCCGATCGTATTCCGCGGGCCGAACGGGGCCGCAGCGCGTGTGGGGGCGCAGCACAGCCAGAATTACGGCCCCTGGTACGCAAGCGTGCCGGGCCTGATCGTGATCGCGCCCTATAGCGCGGCGGATGCCAAGGGCCTGCTCAAGGCCGCGATCCGTTCCCCCGATCCGGTAGTGTTTCTGGAAAACGAGCTTCTGTACGGGCAGAGCTTCGAGGTGCCGGTACTGGACGATTATGTTCTGCCGATCGGCAAGGCGCGCATCGCCCGCGAGGGCAAGGACGTGACGATCGTCAGCTATTCGATCGGCGTGGGCGTTTCGCTTGATGCGGCGGCGAGATTGGCGGACGAGGGGATCGACGCCGAGGTGATCGACCTTCGCACCCTGCGGCCGCTCGATACCGCGACGGTGCTGAAATCCCTCGGTAAGACCAACCGCATGATCGTGGTAGAGGAGGGCTGGCCGACCTGCTCGATCGCGTCGGAGATCGCCGCGGTTGCGATGGAGCAGGGGTTCGACGACCTCGATGCGCCAGTCCTCCGCGTGACCAATGTCGACGTGCCGATGCCCTATGCGGCGAACCTGGAAAAGGCCGCCTTGCTGAAGGTGGATGACGTCGTGGCGACCGCGAAGAAGGTCTGCTACCGCTGATGGACGGATCGGATCGGGGGTATTTCCCGGTCCGGCCGTTCAGGCGGTGAACTTGCTGCATTTCGATATGTCCGCGTCGGCCACGCCACCCGATTTCATCACCTGATCGGTGCGTTGGCGGACGTTGAAGGCGCGTTCGGCCTTGATCGTCGTCTCGCTCAGCCATCGCCCGGCGACAAGCGGCTGATAGTTATACGTAACCTCCGCATACATCAGCGCGGTATCGGAGGCCGGAACCACTTTCTTGGTCGGATCGGGGCCGAGACCGTCCTTCAGGCTCGCATCGTTCGCGCCCTTGCCCTCGGTGCCATAGGCCGAAACCACGCCCAGCTTTCCGGCACACCGCTGCCAGCCGATCTTGAAGCCCTTCTTGCCGCCCGTGTCGGGCTGGCCGTTCGGCTCGAGATCCGACAGGATGATGCGGCCGTTTTCCGCGAACTGGATCCCGCGGCCGACAAACTTTGCGCCCGTCATCAGTTCGTTGATGTCCGCCTCGCTGATCTGATTGCGGACGCGGCCGGCATTATCGGCGGTCGTCATCGCGATCTGGCTGACGCGGAGGTTGGCGATGCCGAAGTTGGCAAGCTCCAGCCCGCCGAGGCCGACGATCAGCAGAACCGGCACGGCGAGAGCGAACTCGATGACGGCCGTACCGCGCGTGTCCCGGCGCAGCGTCACGGCCGCACCCGAGTTACTTACTTTGTACATTGTGGAAAGGCCTGCGATCCATAAGGCTGATTGCGAAGCACCATATTCGCCGTCACCTGATCCATCGCTGAAAAACCGAGGAAACTGGTTAGCGGCATCACACGCGGAAAGTCCGCGGTCACGGTGTAATAAACGAGATCGTCGGACCCGCCGAGACCCGTTCGGCCAGACGTCGCTGCGGTGTCCCACCGCCCATTGCCATTATCGTCGTAATAGCAATCGACGCCCTGGTCATAGACGTTGTTGTTATTCGAATCGGTATATTTCTCGTCCTTGCCGACGCCCGAGAATTGGGAATAGCTCTTCTTGGTGATCGTGAGATTCGCGTTTTTAAATGCGGTAAGTTGCGCGCGGAGATAGTCGTCGACCGAGCCGGAGGATTTATCGCCGACGGTGGCATAACGCGACGTACGCTGCAGCGCGCCCTCCATTACGGAATTCAGATAGATGTGATATCCGAAGTCGGTCAGCGCCAGCAGTATCACCGTGAAGGGCAGGGCGATCAGGCCGAACTCGACGATATGCGCGCCGCGTTCGTCCGCCACCAGCTTTGCGAGCATGGCACGGACCCGCTTCATTTGGTCAGCCTCAGCGCACCGATGTTCTTGCCGATCTCCACGAACTTCGTTGTCAAGCCGGCGGAATTGGCAGATATCGAGGCTTGGCTGGCGCTGGTCGCGCATTCGCTCAGCGTATCGGTCAAGGCCGAGGCGAAGGCGATCACCCATACCGAGACGCCCATCTGCTTGGTCGCCGCGCACATCATCTTGAAGCGCTGGTTATGTCGCGCGGTCTGATCGTCCTCGTTGGTCCAGCGACCGGTGACGCGCTGATCCCACTGCTCCATGCCGTAGGTGGAATAGAGCGTCGGGCCGGTATCGATAATTCCGTCCGTCATGTAGATGATCTGGCGGGAGACCGGCATCGCGCCATAGGTTTCGGGATTGTCATTGGCGAAGATGCCCGTACGGGCCAGCAAGCGAGCGCCCCAGATCATGCCATTGTCATGATATGTTCCGCCATCAGGGTTGAGTGTGTCGAGAAAGCTCGACAGGTCCGAGCGGGTCCACGTCTTCAGACGCGTGACTGCGGCGTTGGGGCAAGCGACCTGCGGCTTCGTTCCGTAATCGGGGCGATATTCCACCTCGGGCCAGTAAGGCTTCCAACGGGTCGCCTGCGAGGATGGGATGGTCGCCAAGTCAAGGTCATAGGCGTTCGACGGAATCGAATAGCCCGATCCGCTGGTGATCGAGGAGGACGTCTGCCGCTCCTCGATGCAGCCCTCCCACCTCGTAATGCGGGGTTGCGGATTGGCCAGAGAGTCCGGACCGACCGTCGGCGTCACGTCCACATCAGCCCCGGCCACATATCGAGACACGTCGAGCGAGCGTTGACCGTAGGTGAAATAACGGCATGTACGCGTAGTCGTTACATAATAGCCGCCGCTATAGTATCTGGTGCAGTTATACGCGCTGACCGAGCCGGGGGAGGTTTCCGCTACCTGCCTGGTCTGATATGTCCAGCTATCTGATACGATGTAGGACGGGCTGGCGGCCATGATCGCATCGCGCGCGTTGATCCCGCTGGAGAAGGGGACGATGCCGTAGCGCAGGCGCAGCCCTGCCGCCGCCAGCTTGGTCTGAACCGAGGAAAGCTCGTCGTACAATGCGAGCACCGCCTTGCGCAGCGCGACGATCTTGGTGTCGGTATCACCGGACGATGCCTTGTCCGCCATCGATCCGGTCGTGTCGAGGACGAGGACGATATCGGTGTTGACGAAATCCTGCTTGGCATCGCACGCCACGCTAAGCGGCAGGGTCGTGAAGCCGAAAAAGCTCATGATCGACGTCTTGATGCGGGTGCTGGCGGTGATGACGAGCGTCGAGTCCGTGCCAAGCTTAACGACAGGTGTGAACGGGTCCGTATTCCAGGTGCCCTGCGGGAAGTTGAAATTGAAGAATTTGTTCGCTTCGCTCGTGACGTTACTATCGAGATTGCCGCCGGTCATCACGCGCCGGCCCGCTAGCGATGCCGCGTCGCAGGCCTGTTGCAGGCGTGCCTGGGCCATATAAGCCCGCGACATATCCACGCCGGAGCCGACAAGCGCCAGCAGCGGCACCAGCGCCGCAGCGGTGATGATGAGGGCGTTGCCATGGTCATTCCGGGCAATGCGCCCAAAAAGCGAGCGCCACCGCCTGCTTCGCTCACTCGATCCCGTCATTGCCTGCCTCTGCCCGCGTCATTTCGCGCCTTTGGCCCGCCATGCACCGAAAAGGGCTAAGGTTGGCTTAAACCCCGACTATTGGTGCGCTGGCATGGCGGGCGGCGGCGCGCTATCCGACGGCGATGACGCTACCGCCGCTATCCGATCCCGAACGCGCGCTGTCGCTGGCCTATGCACCACGCGGATCGCGTGGGGCCCTGCATGCGCTCTGGCTGCTGGACGAACGGCTGGGACATATCGTCATGGAGCCGAACCGACCCATTGCCGCTATCAAGCTCGCCTGGTGGCGGGAGGCGCTGGAGCGGCTTGACACCGCGCCCCCACCGCCGGAGCCGCTGCTCGCCGCGCTGTCGGCGGCATGTGCCACCAGTGCTGCCGATGGCCGAACGCTCGCGCGGGTTGCGGCCGGATGGGACAGTCTGATCGATGACGGAGTGGATGGCGAGGGCGATGCCGATCGTCTGCTCCGTCATGCCGGGCTGCGCGGGCAAGCGCTTTTCGTATCGGCAGCGATGATGCTGGGCGAACCGTGCCCGCATTGTGCGGCCGAAGGTGCGATCTGGGCGGCGGCAACCGTGCCGACAAGCCTTACGACCACGACCACCCGATCGGCGGCATTGGCCGCTCTGCCTGTTACCGGTAAGCGTTGGCCACGCAAATTGCGTGCACTCGGCGTTCTCGCCGTATTGGGCAGGGCGCGCCTGCGCGATCCGGCGACGCCGGCCGGTGCCCCCTCCCACATCGCACGGGCATTGTGGCTGGGCTTTAGCGGACGCTGACACCTACTGGACCGATCCCCGCTGCTATGCCATCCGCAAGCGGGGGCATCGGGGAGAACGGGAATGCGGCAATTTCTGCTCGGGGCCGGGGCGGCGCTGGCGGCTGCGGCGGGCGGCTTGTTTCTCTGGACTGGCACGGCCAGCGTAAAGCCGTCGATCGCTCCCCCAAGCAGTGCCGGAAGCGCCATTGCCCCCTTCGCGCCCGATCCTATGCCCGAACCGCCAGCTGCCAGCGAACGCACACGGGAAGAGAAGCGTTTCTCGCGCTACGACAAGGACAAGAACGGTACGATCGCGCGGGAGGAATATCTGGCCGCGCGTCGCAAGGCTTTTGCCAAACTGGACGTCAACGGCGATGGCCGCCTCTCGTTCGAGGAATATGCGGTCAAGACGATCGCCAAGTTCACCAAAGCCGACGCGGATCGTTCCGGCGTGTTGAACCCCACCGAGTTCGCGACGACGCGCGTGGTGAGAAAAGCGAAACCGCGACGCGATTGCCCCCCAGTTGCCGCGACGGAAGACGACAACAGCTAGGCTATATCGTAAATCGCTTGCCGGGCCCGGGTCGTTCTCTCACCTTCGTCATCGACGCGAAGCCGTCTTCATAACTTACGAACGCAGCTTCCGCTTACGGCCCCCGCGCCGCCGCGGGAGCGGCGTCGGGATCGCCGCGCCGGTGTTGATGATACCTAGGACAGCGCAATATATACCTCGGAAAGCTCCGCCCCGATATGCCCGGCGCTTCTCTCCCGATTGCGCGATGGGCCTATCGCGCGGCTGTCTCCGTACCGCCCCGCGCGGGAACCCAATCGGCGAAGGAAGGGGTGTCGACGACCTTATAGGGTATGCCCCGACTATTGAGAAACAGGCGCTCCATCTCGGTTCGCGTGAACGGGCGGGATCCCAGCCGTCCGAAGATAGCGATCTGGCCGCCGGTCTCGTCCACCGCGCGATCGCGATCGAGGCCCTTAGACAGCGCGAGCGCCGGTGAATTGGTCCGCGCCCAAGCGATGAGCTCCGGCTTGGGCGCCGGGGAGAAGCCGTAGAAGTTTGGCTGGCTCTCCGGGCTCGTCAGCTGGAGCACCTTTAACCCGTTTTTCCCGTCCGCCACATAGGCGAACAGCGAGGCGTTGGTGGTGCCGACGATCACATCCTCCGCATCGTTCAGGCGTCCGCCGAAGTCGACCTTCTGATAGATCGACGGATGTTCCGGCCGTTTGATATCAACAATGACGAGGCCGTCGCGCTTCGCCGCGACATAGGCATAGGTGCGGGCGAGATACACGCGCCTTGCATCCGCCAGCGGCACCGTCGCCGCCTGGATCAGGCGGGGCGCCATGAGATGCGTGACATCGAGCAGTTGCAGGCCTTCAGCCGTCGTCACCCACAGATAGCGGAACTGCACAGCTGATGCCCGCGCATCACGCAGCGGCACGATGGAGGCGAGGCGCGGCTTCAACGGATCGCTCAGATCCACCGTCACCAGGCCGGCATCGGCCGCGATATAGGCGACATGGCCGGCAAGCGTGATATGCCGCGCGCCCTTCAAGACCCCATTCTCGTTCCACGTAGCATCACGCTTCAGGAAGTTGTTGCGCGGTTCGCCGTCCGCCAGCGTGTCGACATTGACGACGATCAGGCCCTCCACCGCGTCCGTCACGAAGGCGTAGTGGTAGATCGGGTCGAAGGCCTGTTCCTGATTGGCCTCACGCATTGCGGCGGTGTTCCGCGTCGGGGCGATCGGCTGCATCGTGGGCAGCGCCATGCACGTCGCGTTGGTGCTGGCGACATGCGTATCCTGCCCCAGCGGCGACACGGGCGCGGTGATGATCCGCTCCGAGAAGCCCTTGTTGGCGATCGAGGCGACGTCATAGACGCGGAAGCCACCCTTGCCCTCCGCCACGAACATATATTCGCCGCGCAATTGCAGGCAGCGCGATGCATCGGGGGTGGCCTGATGCGTGTTCGCGAATTCCTCGATCGCGTGGGTCTCGCCCGAGAAACGCTTGTCGAAGGTCTTGCCGCGCCGCCACTCGATCAGTTCGCGGCCGTGATCCTGATGCGCCTTCCAATAATCCGGATAGGCGTATTTCTGGAGATAGGAGCCGATAACCGCCTGCGGCTCGTCCCACTCGGTCACGCGGATCGCTTGGAAGCCATGTTCCAGTCCGGTCCAGGCGTTGAAGCCGACGAAGTTCACGAAGTTCGTGCCGAGCAGCAGAAGCTGCGACATGATCGCGTTGTTGTCGTCGTTCGCCGAAAGATGGCAATCGGAGCAGGTCTTCGTCTCGGTCGTCCGAACGGTATGCGGGAAGTGCGGCGCGAACGCCTGGCTGGAAAAGCCGGGAGCCGAGATCGGCGGCTGCTGGATATAGATCCGCTCGCGGTTGATGTTGGTGGAGCTCAGGATCAGCGCCGATGTCGAACGGATCGGCGCGATCTGATTGCCCTTGGTCGTCTGATGCTTGCCGAGCTGGAACATCTCGTCGCGCGCGACCTGCGGGTTGTAGGTTGCGAAGTTACGCGTTTCGATGCCGTCATATTTGTGGCTGCTGGTCTTCCAGTTCGCCTCGATCGGCAGATGGCAGCCGCCGCACGATGTGGTCCATGAAAGGTGGCAGGTAAAGCATGCCATCTCCGGATCCTTGTGCGCGCGGTCGCTCTCCGGCACGCCTGGCCCCCAGGCGAACCGGCCCGTCTCGGCGGACGTCTTCGACATCAGCTTGGCGCGCGCCGCCAGCGCATTGAAATGGCTGCTGCCGCGATCGACCGACTGCTTTACAAGCGACATGCGCCATTCGAGCTTCGGATCAACGATCGAACGCTGCACCAGTACCCGCTCGCCATCCGCGCCGGTGCTCCATTCGAAGCGGCGCTGCCCGTCCGGATTGCGCAGCAGTTCCAGATTGGTGCCGCCCGGTCGCGCGGCGGGGCCGGAGGTGCGCAGCGTCGGGAAGGCATCGGCGGTGCCGTGGCAATCCTTACAGCCGATCTCGACCGCGTTCGCCACTTCGCCATAGATCAGGCCGTTGCCGTGGCTGTCCTGCGCGAAGTGGCAGTCAGCGCATTGCATGCCCTTCTCGGCATGAATGTCCATCATATGGACTGCCTTGCCGGCCTGTTTGCCGACCTCCTCGAACTCCGCCTTCGCCTTCCTGTCGAGGTTCGGGTCGGACGGATCGACCACCGCACCCTGCTCGTCGATGAACTGGCCGGCGGCGTTGCGGCGGTAGAGGCGGAACTTCTCTGGGTCCTTCGGATCGACGATCTTGCCCGACGCATCGAGCAGATTGCCCTCGCGATCCCGCTTGAAGATAGCGCGGAAATTCCAGCCATGGCCGTGATAGTCGGCGAACTGCGTGTCCTTCGCTTTCGGGTTCACATCGTCATAGACACGGCGAAGGAAATCGACGTCGCTCCACAGGCCCTTGGGACTGGCGGCCTCCGGGTTGCGCTCCAACACCGCATGAACCTCGGCGGCGGTCGGGTACTTCTGCTTCTTCGGCCACATCAGCGGCGCGTCGGACTCATAGTCCCACATCGTGTAGCCGAGATAGCTGTTCAGGAAGATGTTCGGCTGGTGCATATGACAGTTCATGCACTGCGCGGTGGGGATCGCGCGGGTGAAGGCGTGCTGGATCGGGTGCCCCTTCTCCTTGATGCCCTTCACGCCGATCGGATGGGCGACATCGCCCGCCTTCGCGCCGCCCGCCTCGGGCGTCGTATCGCCATGCGGATCGACGGCATGCGTGGCCGGATCCTCATGCTTCGGCGACTTGCCATGCTTGGCCGCCCCGTGCGCATCCTCATGCTCGGGTTCGAGCTTGTTGGCGATGGTCGGGTCCACCGTCGCTGTCTGCCCGTCGCGCCCATATTTCGCGTAGACGAGGCTGTGGGTCGGCTGCCGATCGTTCGCGTAGATCACGTGGCAACCCGCGCAGCCGGACGAGCGATAGTCACCCGGCTGATCGTTCGTCCCCATGAACCACATGAACGGATCGTTGAGCCGCGTCTTGTGGATGTTGAGCACCGGGATCGCGACGCGCAGACCGGTCGCGGGGCCACGGTTCGACTGGCGCAGATCAGGGCGGCCCGGCTCCTCAAGGCGCTGGATCAGGCCGAGACTGTTGGGCAGGCCGATTTCCGGAAACTGCGTGTTGATATTGCGGCCACCACGCTCGAACACGCGGAACACGTCGCCGGGCGGGATCACATGCCAGGTCGGCAGCGGATAGAGTTTCGCCAGCGCGCCGCGCGCGGCCTGCGCCGGCGTCAGGTTCGGGGTGACACCGCACGGCTCCGGCTTGCCGTTCTTCATCAGCGCCGCCGCGCCATAGCTGTCGGCCGGCGAGATCGCGCAAGCGGGTTCGCCATGCACCGTATACGCCTCGCCGAAGACGTAATTCTTGAACGGCGCGATGCCGTTATTGTAGCTGGCGCCGCCCCACAGCATCGCGCCCGTGGACATAAGGGACCGCTCCGCCGCCTCGATCACCTCCAGATGGCAGGCCCCGCACGCCTCGCGCGCCACCCGGTAATCGGATGGGTTGACGAAGCGGATATATTCCGGCGCCTCCTTGTTCAGCAGGGTGTAGCCGCGCTTCGGATTGGCGGAGGAAGGCCAATGCCACGTCTCGGGATATCGCGGCAGCACATGCGCCCGGTCGCGCGCGGCGACATAGGCGGGTGCGTTATGCGGCAGCGTCGCATCCCCCGTCACCTTGGCGTCACCACCATGGCAATCGACGCAGCCGATCACCACGGCGGGGCTGTCGTGCATGGTCTTGCGATCACTGGCCGTATGACAGGTGATGCAGCCGGCGCTCTTCGCATCCGCCTCATCCCAGCCCTGGTTCTGCGGGGCAGGGGGCGTGAAGGCATATTTGATGTCGCGCGGCTTCTCGCCTTCCGAGGCAATCAGCTGGGCCGAGCCGAACAGGCCGATCGCCGCCGCCGCCGCTAGAACAGCCTTCATCGGGCGGCTGAGGCGGGATTTCAGAATGGAGGCCCCCATGCGGATCATCTCAGAACGACAGGATCGAATTGAACAGGACGGAATAATAGCGCTTCGTGCCTCGCCCGGTATCGAACAGGTCGCGGAAGCCCTTGCTCGGTTCGAGAACGGCGGCGGACAGGCGGAAGACGACGTTCTGGATCGCCGACGGGCGATAGATCGTCGCCACCGAATAATCCCAGCCGAAATCTTTCGGGATCGATCCTTCGTTCCTCAACACCTGCAATGTCTGCGTATGTGCGAACCACAAGTGATTGAGATTGCCGGAAATACGAAAGCGCGGTGTTATGTCTGCGTCCACGCCGCCACCGAACAGCATCGTACCGGGATTGTTGAAGTTCGACTGACCCTGCTCCTTCGAGGACCGCAGGGAATTGAGAATACCGTTCCGCCCGCTCAGCGAGATTACGCGGCCGCCGCCCGCGAACGGGATCGACTGGCGGATCGCATAGCTCGTATCGGCACCGGCGAAGACAGGATTTTCGAAGATCGCGTCGAACCCGGCCTCGGTGTTGTTGAATGGTTTCTTGTCACCGCTGGCATACAGGCCCGATAGCCGGAAACGAAAGAAGTTCACGTCGTAGCTCGCTTCGGCGGCGGCGAAATAGGCGCGGATCTTGGCCGGGCGTCCGGTGAAGAAGCTGTCGCGATCCTCTCCGAGCGCGCCATAGACGGAGGCGGTGAGATTCATCCGCCCGATCCGACCATCGGCATTATATCCAAGATAGGCAACGTCATAGTGGCGACCGCGCAGATCCCCTAGCAAGGCCGGGCGGACGGGAAAGCCGTTGTCGTCGATCTTGACCTTGTCCTCGCGATTGACGTTCACCACCGCCGTCACCTGGCTGGTCAGGCCCGCCACGGGAAAATCCTGGCGATAGAGGTTGGCGAAGAAGATATAGTCGCGTCGTAGCTTTTGGGTCGGATCGTTCAGGCCGGAATTGGTGTCCTTCTCCATCCGCCAGAAGGCGGCGAGGTTATATTGGAAGCGGTTGTTGTCACGGTTTCCGAAAAAGCGGATGCCCAACTGATTGTCGTTGAACAGGAAGCCCCGAAAATCGGCCTGAAACGGCTGGATACCGACACGCACCGAGTCAAAGTCGAAACGGTCGGACGTATTACGCAGGTGATAGTCGACGAAGGCTTCCTGCAGGCCGAGGAAATCGTCGAACCGATGACTGCGCTTGGAGGGCCGGACGTCGAGCACCCGGCGCTCGTTCACGTCGACATAGCTCATATTATAGGCGAGGATCAGGCGGTACTCGATAATCGGCGGCATATAGACCGTCGACCCCTTGATCAGCGAACCGCCGACGATGAATGTTTGCGCCGCGACGACGCTATTGCCTTTCCCGAAGACGTCCACGTCACGAGGCCCGCTGTTGATCTGCCGGCTGACAGGAGTCGGAAAGCTGCGCGGCTCGACGATGGTATCGGAGATGCCCGTCAATGCGATGAACCAGTCGTCGCCCTTGATCGGCAACCATTTCGGCTTGGTGGCGATATCGATCGGCCGATCGCCCTTGTAGAAATTCTGATGGTAGGGATCGAACGGCGAATGGCAGACCGCGCCGACCCCCGGGTACAGCGAGTCTTTCAGCCCGCACAAGGTTTTCACCAGCCGCCAGCGATCCGGCACCGGAATCTGGTCGGTCGGAAAGGCCTCCAGCGGCGGCGGGCGGACGGCGCCTTCATTGTCCTGCGTCACGCGCT
>CAJYJW010000253.1 GCA_913775025.1 uncultured Sphingomonas sp.
CCGATGGCCCGGTGTCGGACGGCAAGCGTAAGGTGACGGCGGGACAACAGTTCGTCATCATCGTGCCCGCGGCGGTCCCGCTCGATACCGTGGCGCAGGATATTCCGCTGGTGATCGCCTATGAGGACGACCACCTGATCGTCGTCGACAAGCCCGCCGGGCTGGTCGTGCATCCCGCCGCCGGCAATCTCGACGGGACGCTGGTCAACGCGCTGCTCCATCATTGCGCGGGCAAGCTGTCGGGCATCGGCGGCGTCGCGCGGCCGGGCATCGTCCACCGCATCGACAAGGATACGTCGGGGCTGCTGGTCGTCGCCAAGAGCGACGTCGCGCACGAAGGGCTGGCGCGCCAGTTCAAGGATCACAGCATCGACCGCCGCTATCTGGCGATCGCGGCGGGTCGGGTGTCAACTTCGGCGGGAACGGTGGACGCGCCGCTGGCGCGTTCCCCCAATGATCGCAAGAAGATGGCGATCGTCCGCTCCCCCACCGCCAAACACGCCATCACCCATTGGCGCAAACTTCGCCAACTTCGGGAGGCGTCGTTGATCGAATGCCGGCTGGAAACCGGCCGCACGCATCAGGTGCGGGTGCACATGGCGTCGATCGGCCATCCGCTGCTCGGCGACCCGGTCTATGCCGGGCGCAAACCGGCGCTCCGGGCCGAACTCGAAACGCTCGATTTCCGGCGACAAGCGTTGCACGCCGCACATCTCGGGTTCATTCACCCTGTGACAAAGAACGCTTTGGCGTTTGATAGCGATCTTCCGGCAGACATGCAGGAACTGTTGGATCATCTTCACGTATAGGTTCCGGCGATGTCGCGATGCGGCAATGCCCACGACAAAGGGAGTTTTGACGATGGCAACTGGCAGCAACGTCCCGGCGACGATCCCGGCGCTTGGCGGCGAGGCGAGCCTCAACCGCTATCTCTCCGAAATCCGCAAGTTTCCGATCCTCGCGCCCGAGCAGGAATATATGCTCGCCAAGCGGTTTCAGGAACATGGCGATCCGGAGGCGGCGGCACAGCTCGTCACCTCGCACCTGCGTCTCGTCGCCAAGATCGCGATGGGTTATCGCGGCTATGGCCTCCCCGTCAGCGAACTGATTTCCGAGGGGAATATCGGGCTGATGCAGGGCGTGAAGAAATTCGAGCCCGATCGCGGCTTCCGCCTCGCCACCTATGCGATGTGGTGGATCCGTGCCTCGATCCAGGAATTCATCCTGCGCTCGTGGAGCCTCGTGAAGATGGGCACGACCGCCGCGCAAAAGAAGCTGTTTTTCAACCTGCGCCGGATGAAGTCGAAGCTCGACGCATTCGAGGACGGCGACCTCAGCCCTGAGCATCTGCAAAAGATCGCGACCGACCTGGGCGTCACCGAGGAGGAAGTGACCTCGATGAACCGCCGCATGGCGATGGGCGGCGACACGTCGCTCAACGTCCCCATGCGCGAGGATGGCGAAAGCCAATGGCAGGACTGGCTGGCCGACGACAGCCCTTTGCAGGACTCGGTCGTCGCCGAGGCACAGGAGGCTGACGTCCGCCACGGCATGCTGGTCGAGGCGATGGACGACCTTAACGACCGCGAAAAGCATATCCTGACCGAACGCCGCCTGACCGATGATCCCAAGACGCTCGAGGAATTGAGCCAGGTGTATGGCGTCAGCCGCGAACGCGTCCGCCAGATCGAGGTGCGTGCCTTCGAGAAACTGCAAAAGGCAATGATGCGCCTCGCCGGCGACCGCCGGATGATCGCGGCGGCCTGATCGCGGGGCGGGGGCATGCTTGCCCTCGCCCGCCCCTCCCGGCTAGGCGTGCGGCATGGCTGCCCGCACCGCCCCCCGCCGCCCGAAAACCGCCGCGCCGATCGGCTGGCGTCGCCGCATCATCGGCTGGGCGATCAAGGCCTTGCTCGGCTTTGTCGTCCTGTCGGTACTGTGGGTCATGTTGCTCCGCTTCGTGCCGCCACCGATCACCCTGACCATGCTCGGCGACGTGCCGACCGGCCACGGTGTCACCAAATCCTGGCGTAGCCTTTCGGCGATCGACCCCGACATGCCCCGCGCCGTGATCGCGGCGGAGGACAGCCGCTTCTGCGGCCATAACGGCTTCGACTATGCCGCCATCGCCAACGCAGCCCGCCGCAATGCCCAGGGCGGCCGCATCCGCGGTGGATCGACCATCAGCCAGCAGACCGCCAAGAACGTCTTCCTCTGGCAGGGCGGCGGCTATTTTCGGAAGGCAATGGAAGCCTATTTCACTGTCCTGATCGAGGCGCTGTGGGGCAAGCGGCGGATCATGGAAGTCTATCTGAACGTCGCCGAAACCGGCATCGGCACCTACGGAGTCGAGGCCGGATCGCAGCGTTATTTCAAGCACGGCGCGGCGAAACTGTCCGGCCGCGAAGCCGCGCAGATCGCCGCCGTGCTGCCGCTGCCCAAGAAGCGCGCGGGCATCGCCCCCACCGGCTTCACGCGCCGCTACGCTCGCACGATCGAGCGTCGCATCGGCATCGTCCGCCGCGAAGGTCTCGACCGCTGTCTCAACTGACCAGGGTCGCCCGGATCAAATCCGGGGCGACCCGACCGTTTACTTTGTAGCGCGCTCGACCGCGTCGCCGGCCTTGTCCGCTGCCGAACCGACACTCTTCGCGGCGCCGGCGACCGCGTTGGTCCGTACATCGTCATTATTCGCGTTGTTCAGCAGGAAATAGGCACCGACGATCACCGCGATCAGGATGGCGAGGCCGATCAGCAGCCCGCCACCCGACCCGCGCCGTTCGATGATCGTCGTATGCGGCGCACCGTTGGTCGTGGTTTCGATACGATCGGGTTCCATGGACATCCTCCCTCTGGTTCGATCGCCCAAAAACCGCCGATGCAACACCTTGTTCCGCCAGCGTTCCGACCAATCGCAGCGGGTCATGCTCATATCGGGACAGGCCGGTCGCCAGCCGCCCGGCTCAGAACGGCAGCTTGAACCCCGGCGGCAGCGGCAGGCCGCTGGTCAGCTTCGCCATCTCGGTCGAGCTCGCCGCATCCGCCTTCGCCCGCGCATCGTTGAACGCGGCGACGATCAGGTCCTCGAGCATCTGCTTCTCGGACGGCTGCAACAGCGAATCGTCGATATCGACGCCGAGGATGCGCCCCTTGGCCGAGGCGCGGACCTTGACCAGCCCGCCGCCCGACTGTCCGTCGACCTCGATCGTGTCGAGGTTCGCCTGCGCCTTGGTCAGTTCGCTCTGCACGTTCTGCGCCATTGCCATGATGTCGTCGAGATTCTTCATCGCGCGATACTCCCGTCGCTGCGTTGCCAATGATCGAGGGTGGCGTCCGGAAACGCCGCCAGTGCCGCCTGTACCAGCGGCGATTTCAATACCTGTTCGCGCTCCGATTCCGCCTTGGCCGTTTCCTGCTCGCGCAAGGTGGGCGCACCCGCCCCCTCGCCGATCAGAACGCGCCAATGGCTGCCGGTGATCCCTTTAAGCGCATTCTCCAGATCGCGCCCGAAATCGGCAGGCAACGGCCGCGATCCGCTCAGTTCGATCAACTGCGGCTCGAGCCGGATCATCCGCGCACAATTGCGGAACTGCGCCTCCAGCGAATGCCGGCCATGTTTCGCCAGCAGGTTCGCGACCTGCTCCATCGTTTCGGGCACCGGATCGACCGCGACCTCCGCTGCCGCCGGTGCCAAGGGGGCCGCGATCGAAGCCATCGCCGGCACCTGCCCTGCCGCCAATTGCTTCGCCAGCGTCCCCGGATCGGGCAGTGACGATGCATGAACGATGCGGAGCAACGCCATCTCGCACGCCTCGATCGGCAACGC
>CAJYJW010000254.1 GCA_913775025.1 uncultured Sphingomonas sp.
GCCGCCGCTTCGAAGCCGAAATGCTGCTTCGGCGTGAAATCCCCGCGATAGGCCCGCACCAGGCAGACGGCGAGGAAGATGGTGCCCACCAGAACGTGGAAACCGTGAAAACCGGTAGCCATGAAAAAGGCCGCGCCATAGTTCAGCCCCTTGAAGGCAAACGGAGCGTGCACATACTCATAAGCTTGGATGCAGGAAAACAGGACGCCGAGGCCGATCGTCGCCCACAGGCCCTTCTTCAGCCCCTCGCGATCCCCATGCAGCAGCGCGTGATGCGCCCACGTCACAGTGGTGCCCGAGCAGAGCAGGATCATCGTGTTGAGCAGCGGGAAGGCAAACGGATCGATTACCTCGATGCCCTTCGGCGGCCACGTGCCGCCCACCGCGTCGACAGTGGACGGGAACAGCGAGAAGTCAAAAAATGCCCAGAACCAGCCGACGAAGAACATCACTTCGGAGGCAATGAACAGGATCATCCCATACCGCAAATGCAGCTGAACGACGGGCGTGTGATCGCCCGCATGCGCCTCACGGATCACCTGACCCCACCAGCCGCCCATGCAACCGAGCACGAAGGCCACGCCTGCAAAGAAGACGAAGCCCCCGAACGGTGCGGAATGCATCCACATGATGGCGCCCGCCGCCATGACCAGCGCGGAGAAGGAACTGAGGATCGGCCACGGGCTGGGTGGCAGGATATGATATTCGTGATTCTTAGCGCCGGCCATGTTTCCCTGCCCCTGTATGCCTGTTCCGTACTTCTTAGCTGCCGGCCTTCGCCGAATCCACCGGGAAGAATGTGTAGCTGAGCGTGATTTCGCTGATATCCCGTGCGTCGGGATCGTCGAGCAGCCGGGGATCGACATAATAAATGACCGGCATGCGGATCGACTCGCCCGGCTTCAAAGTCTGGTTAGTGAAGCAGAAGCACTGGATCTTGGTGAAATATTTGCCCGCCTGCTCCGGCGTGACATTGAACGAAGCGGTGCCGGTGATCGTGCGATCGCCCTCGTTCTTCGCATTGAAGAAGGCCATCTCTCGCGCTCCGACCGCAACGCGCTCGACATGCGCCTCGGGCGCAAAGCTCCACGGCAGCGCCGGCACGACGTTTCCGTCGAAGCGGACGTTCAGGATCTTGCCGACAGCGCCCGGCGCCTCGCCGCCAATCGCCTTCTGCGTCGTGCCGCCATAGCCTGTGGCCTGACAGAACATGCGGTAGATCGGTACGGCCGCATATCCGAGCCCCACCATCGCCAGCGCCATCAGGAGGGCCATTAGCCCGACCCTGCGATTACGATCCGCCAGTGCCGCCATCAGCTCATTTTCGCGATTGAAATGGCGTAGAATAGAATGACGAGCGCCCCGAGGATGAGCGCCATCACCTTCGCGCGGCTCCTCTGCCGACGCCGGATGTCCGCATCAGGATCACGCAACGGTGTCGTCATGCCAGGATCATCCGATCGGCCACCAGCGCCCCAAAGACGATAAACAGGTAAAGGATGGAGAAGGCGAAAAGCCGCCGTTCCGGCTTCATCGCGGCCTGATCGTCCTGCCGGCTGGCCGCCACCTGCGCCGCCATGCCTATGAATATCAGGCTCAACACAGTCGTGATGCCGCCATAAATCACCCCCGCCAACCCCATCGGCCAGGGCGCGATGGCGACCGCGGCCATCGGCAGACTGTACAGCAGAACCTGCGCGCGCGTCGCGCGGCGGCCAGCTACGACCGGCATCATCGGCACGCCCGCGGCGGCGTAATCGCTCTTCATGAACAGCGCGAGCGCAAAAAAATGCGGCGGTGTCCAGAGGAATACCAATGCGAACAACAGCACGGGCAACAAATCGATGCGACCGGTCACCGCGGCCCAGCCGATCAGCGCCGGAAAGGCGCCCGCCGCGCCGCCGATGACGATATTCTGCGGCGTCCGCCGTTTCAGCCAGACTGTGTAGACGACGACGTAAAAGAGGATCGAGACGGCAAGGATGACGGCAGACAGAATGTTTACCGCTAGACCCATCAGCAGAACCGAGAATACACCGAGGCCCACGCCGAAATGGAGCGCTGTCTGCCGATCCATCCGACCAGCCGGCAACGGCCTATTGGCGGTACGTTTCATGAGCGCGTCGATATCCGCCTCATACCACTGGTTTAAGGTTGCCGCCGCCCCCGCGCCGAGCGCGATGCATAGGATCGCGGTAAAGGCGAGAACGGGATGGATCGATGTCGGTGCAGACAACAGGCCACACAGCCCCGTGAAGACAACGAGCGTCAGCACACGCGGCTTCGTTAGGGCGACGAAGTCGCGCCAATCGGCAAGACACGGTTCCGCGATCTGGCCGATTGCGGACTGGGGCTGGATGGAGGCTGTCGTCATAACGTCCTGATATGCCTGAGACTGACCGTCTTACCGCACGATCCGAGGGCCGCGTAGATCGGCCCCCGGATCCTGTCTGCGTCGTTCGGTTCTCTACCCTTACCGTCAGTCGATGCGCGGGAGAGTCTCGAACTGGTGGTACGGCGGCGGGCTGGACAGCGTCCACTCCAGCGTGGTCGCACCCTCGCCCCAATAGTTCGCGCCCACCTTCTTACCGGCGAACAGCGACAGGAAGATGTTGACGAAGAAGATCGCCATGCCCGCCGCCATGATCATATAGCCGACCGAGGCGAGGTGATTGTACTGCGCGAAGGCGTCCGGGTAATCCGGGATACGCCGGGGCATACCGTCAAGGCCGAGGAAGTGCATTGGGAAGAACAGCACGTTCACGCCGACGAAGAACACCCAGAAGTGCAGCTGGCCCAGGACCTCATTATACTGGCGGCCGAACATCTTGCCGAACCAGTAATAGAAGCCCGCGAACAGGGAGAACACCGCACCCAGCGACAGCACATAGTGGAAGTGCGCCACCACATAATAGGTGTCATGCATGTAGTTGTCGACGCCACCGTTGGCGAGCACGACGCCCGTCACGCCACCGACTGTGAACATGAACACGAAGCCGAGCGCCCAAAGCATCGGCGTCGGAAAGCTGAGCGAACCGCCCCACATCGTCGCGATCCAGGAGAAGATCTTGATGCCGGTCGGCACCGCGATAACCATCGTCGCGGCGGTGAAATACATCTTCGTATTCACGTCGAGGCCGGTGGTGAACATGTGGTGCGCCCATACGATGAAGCCCACCACGCCAATCGCCACCATCGCATAGGCCATGCCGAGATAGCCGAAGATCGGCTTGCGCGAGAAGGTCGAGATGATGTGGCTGATCATGCCGAACCCCGGCAGGATCATGATGTACACCTCCGGGTGACCGAAGAACCAGAACAGATGCTGGTACAGGATCGGATCGCCGCCGCCCGACGGATCGAAGAAGGTCGTGCCGAAATTGCGATCGGTCAGCAGCATGGTGATGGCCGCGGCCAGCACCGGCAACGCCAGCAACAGCAGGAAGGCGGTGATGAGCACCGACCAGGCGAACAGCGGCATCTTGTGCAGCGTCATGCCCGGCGCGCGCATGTTGAAGATGGTGGTGATGAAGTTGATCGCACCCAGGATCGACGAAGCGCCGGCAAGGTGCAACGCCAGAATCGCCATGTCGACCGATGGCCCCGGCTCACCATAAGTGGAGAGCGGCGCATAGACCGTCCAGCCCGTACCGGCGCCGCCGGTAAAGGCTGACCCCAGCAGCAGCGTGAACGCCGGCACGATCAGCCAGAAGCTGATATTGTTCATGCGCGGAAACGCCATGTCCGGCGCGCCGATCATGATCGGGACGAACCAGTTGCCGAAGCCGCCGATCATCGCCGGCATCACCATGAAGAACACCATGATGAGGCCGTGCGCGGTGATCAGCACGTTCCAGAAATGCAGCGCCGCGTCGCCCTCGTGGCCCGACCAGGCCTCGAGATACTGGATCCCCGGCTCCGCAAGCTCCATCCGCATCAGGCCGGAAATCGCCCCGCCGATGATCCCCGCGATGATCGCGAAGATCAGATAGAGCGTGCCGATGTCCTTATGGTTCGTGGACATGAACCAGCGGGCGAAAAAGCTCGGCTTATGATCGGCATCATGATGATGCTCGTGCGCGTGGCCTGCCTGGAAGTGGCTGGCCGATGCTGTCGTATCGGTCATGGCTGGGAACCCTGGTTCGCGGTCGCGGCTTGTGAGGTGACGGCCGGCGCGGCGCCGGTCGCGGGAATGGCGGGGGCCGGCGTCGCCATCTCAGGCTTGGTCGGCGCGGCCGGTCCGGCGACGGCCGGCGAAGTCGGCTTGGTCGCATCGGGATTGTCCGCCGGCTTGGCACCCGGCATCGTACCGCCCTTCGAGGCGACCCATGCCGCGAACTGCGGACGCGAGACGACATCGACGGCAATCGGCATGAAACCGTGGCGCGCCCCGCACAATTCCGAGCATTGCCCGTAATAGACGCCGGGGCGATCGGCCTTGAACCAGGTTTCGTTCAGGCGGCCGGGCACCGCATCCATCTTCGTCCAGAAGGCAGGCACCGCGAACGAATGAATCACGTCGTTGGAGGTGACGATCAGCTTCACGACCGCGCCGACCGGCACAACCATCCGCTCATCGACGGCGAGAAGACGGGGGCCGTCCTCCGGCTTCCGCACGCCCTCCTTCAACATGTTCGAAACCAGTTCGAAGTCGCCGTTGTCAGGATATTGATAGGTCCAGTACCACTGGTTGCCGATCACCTTGACGGTAAGGTCGGCCTTCGGCGGGGCATATTGACGGGCAAGCAGCTGGATCGAGGGTACCGCGATCACCAGCAGGATCAGCACCGGCGCCAGCGTCCAGACGATCTCGATCAGCGTATTGTGCGAAGTCTTCGACGGCACCGGGTTCGCGGCGGCGCGGTAACGGAAGACCACCCACACCAGCAGCAGCAGCACGAAGAGGCTGATGATAGTGATGATCGGCATCAGCACGACGTTGTGAAACCACTTCGCGTCCGTACCAATCGAGGTGACCTGCGGCTGGATCTCGAAACCGCCGGGGATCGGCATGCCGACGTCCTGGCTCGGCGCGATCTTCGGATAGGCCGGCGCGGTGGCGGGCTTGGCGACCTCGCGCGCATCCGGGCTGGCGGAGGTCGCACCGGGAGTCGGCGCGGCGGTGGGGGAGAGCGGCGTCTTGGCGGCCTCTACCGTCGGCGCCGGAGTCGCGGCAGCCACCGCAGGCGCCGGAACCGGCCCGGCCTGGGCCAGCGCGGCGGCAGGTGCGCCGGCCATCAGCAGGCCCATCATAAAGGTTTTCAGCAGTTTCATCTTACCCCCGTAAGTGCCTCTCTCGGCACCGCCAGATACCGTCCGGGCCTCGCCTGATCGGCCGGCTTATAGGCCGGAGCCTCTCCCGCCTCAAGCACCATGGCACGATCAATTTCGATCGGTTGATGTAGCGCAATTCCCGCCCTATCTCGCGACCTCTCAACAAGGCTCGGGAAACGCGGATGACCGACGACGAGGTGCTGGCCGAGTTCCGCGAGGCGGAGGCATTGCTGGAGGGGCATTTCATCCTGTCCTCTGGCCTCAGAAGCTCGCGCTATCTACAATGCGCGCGCGTTCTGATGAATCCGGCGCGCGCTGCCCGCTTGGCGGGGGAGTTGGCCATGCGCCTGCCCGACAAGGTCAAGATCCGCTTGGGCGCCGTGGTGTCGCCGGCCATGGGCGGCGTGATCGCCGGACATGAAATGGGCCGCGCGCTCGGTCTGGACGCGATGTTCGTCGAGCGGCCGACCGGCACGTTCGAGCTGCGCCGCGGCTTTCGCTTGCCCAAGGGGCAGACCGTGCTGCTGATGGAGGACGTGGTCACGACCGGGCTCAGCTCGCGCGAGGCGATCAAGGCGGTGGAGGCTGCCGGCGGAACCGTGATCGCGGCGGCGGCGCTGGTCGATCGGTCCAATGGCACGGTCGATCTGGGTGTTCCATTCTACCCGTTGATCCGCCTCGACGTGCCGACCTATGCCGCCGATGCCGTGCCGGAGGCGCTGGCAGCCATTCCCGCGATCAAGCCCGGCAGCCGCGCGGCCGCCTAAGCCCGCGAGGCGCGATGCTCCGTTTCCTTCGCGTATTGGTGGCGGCCCTCCTGCTGACCCCTTTCGCGGCATGGGCGCAAGCCGACCCGGCCCGCCTTGATGCGACGATCGCCGCCGCGCATTTTCCCGGTGTCGTTCTCGTCGGCGCGGGGGATGCGCTGATTTACGAACGGCACGGAAACGGGGCCGCCACCCGGACGCACAGCGCCGATACGCCATGGCGGCTTGCCTCGGTCACCAAACAACTAGTCGCCTTGATCGTGATGCAGGAGGTAGCGGCGGGGCGGCTCGATCCCAATGCGCCGGTCGTCACGCTCTGGCCCGGGTGGCCCGGCTCGAAATCTGTCACGCCGCGCATGCTGCTGTTGCACGACAGCGGCCTTGCCGATCCGGCCGAAACCAAGCCGGACCGAAGCGGCATACCTGCTTTCTACCGACGCACCGGAGCCGCCGCCGATCCGGGTGCCAGCGCCGCCGGCTTTTGCGCCATGGCCCCCCGCGCCGCGCCGGGCAGCGGATATCATTATAACAACTGCGACTATATCGTGCTGGGGGCCTTGCTCGAACGACTGACGGGGCGTCCCCTGTCCGTGCTGTTGCGGGAGCGGATCGCCGAACCCCTCGGCCTGACAAGCTTCGCCTTCGCCCGCCCCGATGCACCGGCGGTGCCGCACGTGACGGGAACTGTCGCCGGCAAGCCGGAGCCGGCGGTGAATCTCGGCGTCTACGGTGGCGCGGGCTCGGCCCTTCTCTCCCCCCGCGATCTCTGGCTGTTCGATCGCGCGCTACTGCGAGGAAGCCTGCTTGATCGTGTCGCGACGAAACAGATGTGGACCGGCGATCCGGCGCTGAATTTCGCCGCGCCCGGCGCCTGGGCCTACGCCACCCGCCTTGCCGGATGCCCCGATACGGTGGACTTGGTCGAACGGCGCGGATCGATCGGCGGCATCCAGATCCGCAACTTCATCGCGCCGGCACGGCGGACGGCGGTGCTGCTGTTCGCCGACACGGCGGATTTTGATTTCGGTGAGGTGGGCGCGGGCGCGGGTTTCGCTTATGACATGCTGGCAGCCGCGCTCTGCCCGCCCTTATGAGGACAGCATTTTCATGACCGGCCGCCTCCGCCTCGGCGTCAATATCGATCATGTGGCCACCGTGCGGAACGCGCGGGGTGGCGCCCATCCGGAGCCGCTGCGCGCCGCGCAGATCGCGGCCGGGGCGGGCGCGGACGGCATCACCGCGCACCTGCGCGAGGATCGCCGCCACATCACCGATCGCGATATCGAGCAGCTGATGGCGGAAATCGCCCTGCCGCTGAACCTGGAGATGGCGGCGACCGACGAAATGCTCGCGATCGCGCTGCGCCATCGCCCGCACGCCGCCTGCATCGTGCCCGAACGGCGGCAGGAACGCACCACCGAGGGCGGGCTGGATGCGAAGGGCAATCGGGACACGCTTCGCCCCATCGTCTCGCGCTTGGCTGATGCCGGGATCCGCGTCAGCCTCTTCGTCGAGGCGACGCCCGCACAGGTGGAGGCGGCGGTCGCGCTCGCCGTGCCCGTAGTGGAGTTTCATACCGGCCGGTACGCGCACAGCGACGCCGCCAATCGCGAGGTCGAGCTACGTCGCATCGCCGACATGGCGGCGCTCGCCGCGAAGAACGGGATCGAGCCGCACGCCGGCCACGGCCTTACCTTTGACAACGTGCAGCCCGTCGCCGCCATCCCGCAGATCGCGGAGTTGAACATCGGCCATTTCCTGATCGGCGAGGCGATCTTCACCGGCCTGTCCGGCAGCATCGCCCGGATGCGCGCGCTGATGGACGAGGCACGATGATCGTCGGTTTGGGATCCGATCTCTGCAATATCGAGCGGATTCAACAGTCGCTCGACCGTTTCGGCGATCGCTTCACCAACCGCGTCTTCACCGATGTGGAACGTGAGAAGGCCGAACGCCGCACGCTCACCCGCGCCGGCACTTATGCGAAAAGGTTCGCCGCGAAGGAGGCCTTCTCGAAGGCGGTCGGCACCGGTTTCCGCGCCGGCGTGTTCATGAAGGACATCGGTGTCGTCAATGCCCCGTCCGGCGCGCCGACGCTGCATCTTACCGGCGGTGCGCGCACGCGGCTTGACGCGCTGACCCCGCCGGGCCACGCCGTCGATATCCATCTGACCCTGACCGACGATCATCCCTGGGCGCAGGCGTTCGTCATTCTGTACGCACGCCCCCTTAAGCCCGCCTGACGAGGAGAAGATCGCGTGAGCGATCGTGAAGCGACCATGAGCCAGCCGGCCGACCCCCTGCCCCCCACCACGGATGCCACCGTCCCGGAAAAGAAGGGCACCGATTGGTGGGGTGAGATCAAGGGGGTGTTCTGGCTGGTGCTGGCGGTGCTGGCGTTCCACAGCTTCGTCGCCAAGCCGTTCTATATCCCCAGTGAATCTATGATGCCGACGCTCATCAAGGGGGATCGGCTGGTCGTCACCAAATATCCCTACGGCTGGTCCTACGTATCACCCAGCATCACGCGCATTCCCGGCGCGATCGGCCTGACGCTGGGCCGCTTGTTCGGCCAACCCGATTATCTTTCGATCCCGTTCATTCACGGTCGCCTGTTCGGTCATGTGCCGCAGCGCGGGGACATCGTGATCGTCAAGCCGCGGGACCAGTATACCGACTATATCAAGCGCGTCATCGGCCTGCCGGGCGATACCATCTCGCTGTCCGGCGGCACCGTCTCGATCAACGGAGTGCCGGTGAAGCGCCAGTTCCTTGCCCCCGCGATGATTCCGGTGGATGCCAACGTGCCGTGCGACAGCGATATGGTAGCCTCGCTGCGGGTGACCGGGCCTGACGGCAAGCTGTATTGCCAGATGCCGATGGTGCGCGAGACGCTGCCCAACGGCGTCAGCTACAACACCATCGATCTCGGCTATATCCCGCCGGTCGACGACATGGCGCCGGTGAAGGTACCGCCGGGCCAGCTGTTCCTCATGGGCGATAATCGCGATCAGTCCGCCGACAGCCGCGTCTCCATGGAGAATCACGGTCTTGGCGGGCCGGTGCCGATCGAAAATATCGGCGGCCGCGCAGAATTCATCACCTTCTCGCTCGATGGTACATCCAGCCTGTTCAATCCGATCAGCTGGTTCACCGCCATGCGGGGATCGCGCGCCGGCACCAGCCTGCGCCCGTCCCACGCCAACTGATCGGATCGCCATGACGGATGCCACGAGCGATCGCCCCCAGGCCGAGCAGCCCGGCCCGACCGATCGCTCCGATCCGGTGGTGCGGCATGAACTCCGCCGCGCATCGGCATGGATCGGTCTGGGTGTCGCGGTCATCCTGCTGTGGTGGTTGGCACAGCCGCTGTTGCTGATCTTCGGCGGCCTCGTATTCGCTGCAATGCTGGAGGGCGGCACCCGGCTGCTCGGCCGCGTCCTGCCGATCCGGCGGGGGCTGCGGCTGGCGATCGTATGCCTGGCGGTCGTCGCCTTCGTCGGCTGGACGGCCTATTTCACCGGCTCGGAGATCGCCGGGCAGGCGGAAGGGCTGCGCTCGGTCGTGATGGCGCAGACGGACCGGCTGTTCGCGTGGGGCAACCGCCTGGGGCTGATGCCGCAGGATGGCGGCGGCGGAGGGGCGATCGCCAAGCAATTGATGGGATCGCTTGGCCAGGTGACGGCGGCGGTCGGCACCGCGCTCGGCGCCGTGTCCAGCATCGCGATGATCGTGGTGATCGGCCTGTTCATCGCAATCGAGCCCCGCCTCTATGAGCGCGGGATCGCATGGATGCTGCCGATGGCCAAACGCGATGGCTTTTATCGCACCTCGGCGAAGATGGGCCATACGATGCGTCGGCTGATGTTCGGCCGCCTGATCGGCATGGCGGTCGAAGGCGTATTCACCGGGGTGGCGCTGGGGCTGGTGGGGGTGCCGATGGCGGCGCTGCTCGGCATATTGACCGGCCTATTGGCCTTCCTGCCGAATATCGGCGCCATCGTATCGGGCGGGCTGATCGTGCTCGTCGGCTTCTCGGCCGGTACCCACACCGGTCTCTGGGCGATCGCCATCTACTGCATCGTCCAGCTGATCGATGGCTATGTGATCGTGCCGATGGTGGCGCGACGCTCCGTTGATCTCGCCCCGGCGCTCGTGCTGGGCGCGCAGATCCTGTTCGGCGCGCTGTTCGGCATCGTCGGGCTTGCGCTGGCCGATCCGATGGTGGCGATGATCAAGGTTATGCTGGAGCAATTGTCCGGCGAACGGTCAGAAGGCTCAGCATCCAAAGGCTGACCTGTTCGCGCGGTGCGTCGATCGGAGGACATGAAAAGGGGCCGCCGTCATGCCGCCGACGGCCCCTTTTCATGTCCGCAAACAGGCTATTGCCCGATCGCGCCGGCCGGCATCTCACCATGGGGGGCACCCATGCCGCCACCGCCCATGCCGCCCATGCCCATCATCGCCTGACGCGGCATGATCGCCTGAAGATCGACGTCGAAGATCAACAGCGCGTTCGGCGGGATCACGCCGTCGCCCGCCCCCTGCGGACCGTATCCAAGCTCCGGCGGGATCCAGAAACGGTATTTCGCGCCCTGGTTCATCAGCTGCAGGCCTTCCACCCAACCCGGGATCAGGCCACCGACCGGAAGGGTCGCCGGGCCGCCATGCCGTGCGCTGGCATCAAAGGTCTGGCCGTTGGCGAGCTTGCCGTCATAATCGACGAGGACGACATCCTGCGCGGTGGCGCGGGGGCCGTTGCCCTCGCGGATTACCTGATATTGCAGGCCGGAAGGCGTCGTCTTCACATCCGACCGCTTAGCGTTGCTTGCGAGGAATTCCGCCGGCGGCGTCGCCATCGCCACCTGCGCGCTGGTGGAATACCATGCCGCGCCCACGCCAGCGGCGGCGAGCAGGCCGATGCCCACCCAAAGCTTGGTCAACGATCCCTTGGCGATCGGGCGCAGCGGCACGGCGGTCACGGACATGGGATAGCTCGCTATGGGAGGAAAAGGGGATATCGGCAATCACCCGCGCGGGTGATCGGCCGGCTTACCGCTGGCCGTCGCGCTCGGCGCGCTTGCGCTCCAGCTTACGGGCGCGGCGGATTGCCGCCGCACGCTCGCGCGCGCGCTTTTCGGAAGGCTTCTCATAATGACGGCGCAGCTTCATCTCGCGATACACGCCCTCGCGCTGGAGCTTCTTCTTGAGCGCGCGAAGGGCTTGGTCGACATTATTGTCGCGAACGAGAATTTGCATAAAACCATCAATCTCCGGTCACCGCGCGGCCATTCGTCCGCACGCAATAGGGGTCGTCGCGGCGTGGGGCCACGGCGGGAAGGCGTCGCCCTACCAGCCGTTCCCCGATTCATCAACCGCAAAAGCCGGCGCGGGAGGAGCCGAGGCCGGGGACCGACCATGCTCCTCCCAAACCGCACGCGATCAGGCGACCGCGGCCTCGCCACGCGGACGCCGGGTCCGACGGGGTTTCGCCTCGGCGGCCGGCGCGTCGCCGCTTTCCGCGATGGCCGGCGGCAGCCGTTCTAGATCGATGCGTTCCGAGGAAGACGCATCGGCCACTGGCTCGACCGGCGCCGCGACCTTACGCGGACGACCGCGCGGGCGACGCTCCGGCACGGGCGCCTCAAGAGGCAGCTCGGCGGCAGCGGGCACCTCGGCGATCGGGGCGGCTTCCACCGGGGTCGGCTCGGCGGCGATCACAGGCGCTTCGTCACGCCGCTCGTCGCCACGGTCACGCCGGTTCCGCTCGAAGCTTTCGCGCGGCGCACGTGCCGCGCGCGGCTGCCGATCCCGCTCGTCACCGCGCACCTGCCGGTCGCGGCCGTTATCGGCGCGCGGGCCTTCCAGACCGGGCACGCCCTCGCTGCGCATCATCTCCGGTCGATTGTTGCCCTGCCGGTCACCGTCGCCACGGTTGCCCTCGTAGCGTCCGCCTTCGCGGCCATCATCGCGCCTGTTGTCGTCGCGACGGCCATCGCCACGATTGCCGTCGTTGCGGACGCCATCATGCCGCTCCTGCCGGCCGCGGTCGCGAAAGCCGTCGCGGTTGCCGTCGGTCTCGCCGCGCTCCTGCTCGCGCGGCGGCTGGCGTTCATCCATGCTCTCGCCGGCGTCGCCTTCGCCCTCGTCATATTCGTCGCTTTGCCCGTCGAAGCGATCACGGCGGGGCTGCTGCTCCTCGAAACGGGATCGGTTTTCGCTCAGGACGCGAAAGTAATGATCCGCGAACTGGAGATAATATTCCGTCATCACGCGATCGCCCTGACGTTGCGCGTCGGCGGCCAGGGTCTTGTACTTCTCGTGCAGCTGGCTTGCGTTGCCCCGCGCGCGATTATCGAGCCGGCTGCCCCGATCGGGCTGCCCCCCACCGTTCGGGCGGGGTGCATTGCCGCTCCGGCCGCGGCGGCGGCCGTTGCCGTTCTGACGATTGTTGATCAACGTTTCGCTGCCTTCGTCACTGGTGGTATCTGCTCACCACTGCCTGTCCGGGCCCGCCCCGGACCGAATCCCTGCACATTTACGAGCCGGCGCGTGGCCCAAACGGGTGCACGCTTCCATCTTTCGCATCACCCCGATGCCGGCGGCGTGCCCGAGAAGGGATCGGCAAGGAAGGCTCGGCCAGGCCATTTCGCCCGCAAGAGCCTTCTTCCTATGCCTCATCTATGCATTTCGTCGGCAAACACCAAGCAATTTCTGGCGATGCGTGCGTCACGGGCATCCGCCGTGGCGATCCTGCTACACCCCTGCCCCGGCATTTGGCGGACGTGCCGTCACGCAACGTCTGTGCCCGGCGAGATCGCGCACGCTATCTATCTCCAGCCCCTCGGCCCGCAGCAACGCCGCGACCGCATCCGCCTGCCCCGCCCCGACCTCGATCGCCGCCAGCCCGCCCGGGGCGATCTGCGCGGGCAGCAGCGGCGCGATCATGCGGTAATCGTCGAGACCATCGGCCCCGGCGAACAGCGCGCCCGGCGGCTCATGCCGGACGACTTCCGCCGGCAATATTGCCCCCGCCTCGATGTAGGGCGGGTTGCAGAGGATGAGATCGAAGCGCTCCCCCGTGCCGGCCCAGCCGCCCGCCATGATTGTCGCGCGGCCGGCCATCCCCAGCCGCCCGGCATTATCGGCGGCGATGGCGAGCGCGGCGGGGGAACGATCGATGCCGACCCCGCTGGCGCGCGGCCATTCATCAAGCGCGGCGAGCAGCAACGCGCCCGATCCGGTTCCCAGGTCGAGGATGCGCGCCGGGCCGGACGTGCCGGCGAAATGCGCCACCGCCGCCTCCATCAGCGTCTCGGTATCGGCGCGCGGTACCAGCACGCCGGGGCCAACCGTCACTTCTATCGTCCAGAAGGCACGGACGCCGGTGATATAGGCGACCGGCTCATGCGCCAGCCGCCGCGCCAGCAACGGTGCGAAAGCGGCCGGAGTGTCGTCGTCCAGCC
>CAJYJW010000255.1 GCA_913775025.1 uncultured Sphingomonas sp.
AGATCGAGATAGCCGAGCCGATCGCCCCCGCCGCGCCCGTCACCAACGCCACCTGGCCTTCCAGCAAGTCCATATCCGCTCCTTTCGATCGCTTTTCGAAGGGGCGGTAGGTGGGGTGGCGAGAGCCGTCACCCACCCACCGGGGTAGGTGGTTTTCGGGCCTTTCCGGCACGCTAGGAGGGGGGTGTAAAAACAAATCATAGGGGGGAGGTCTTCCATGCTCCGTTCGTCGTTGCGCGCCGCCTTGCTTTCGGCCGCCGCCATAATGCCTCTGGCCGCTGCGTCCGCTCAGGAAGCACCGAGCGCCAATACCACCGGCCCGGATGCGGTCACCGCTGCGCCCGCCGCGCCGACGCCCGAACCCGGCCCCGCCGACAGTTCGGCTACCGGCACCGCCAACGTCGGCGAGATCGTCGTGACGGCCCGCCAGCGCAGCGAACGGCTGATCGACGTGCCTGTCGCGGTTACGGCGATCAGCGCGCAGGATATCGGCCGCTACAATGCCGTCAGCCTGCAGGATATCGCGCAGCTGGCACCGCAGGTTACGATCGCACAGCAGGCATCCGGCAGCGGCTCGTCCTTCGTCATTCGCGGCATCGGATCGTCAACCCTCGATTCCGGCTTCGATCAGTCGGTCGCGATCAACGTCGACGGCGTACAGAATAGCCGTGGCCGTTCGCTTCAGCAAAGCTTCTTCGATATCGGCCAGGTAGAGATCCTGAAGGGCCCGCAGGCGCTGTTCTTCGGCAAGAACAGTCCGGCGGGCGTCATCTCGATCAGCTCGGCCAACCCGACGAAGGACTTCTCCGCTGGTGGTCGCATGGGCTATGAATTCCGTGCGCGCGAGGTTCAGGGCGAGGCCTATGTGTCGGGCCCGCTCACGTCCACGCTCGGCGCCCGTCTCGCGATCACCGGCAACAGGATGCGTGGCTGGATGCGCAACGAACCGCGCGCGTTCAACGGTGAGGTGGAGCCGGCGTCAGGACTGCCGTTGCGCGTCGCCGACAAATGGGGGCCGAAGCAGCGCAACCTGATGGGTCGCTTCACGCTCGCCTGGGATCCGACCAGCGAATTCTCCGCCAACTTCAAGTTCGCCACCGGCATTTCCAAGGATAACGGCGAAGGCACCAACGGCGAGGTCGTCTTTTGCGGCACGGGCGCGAACCGCGTCGTGGACGGCAGCTCCGGGCAGACCGATCCGTACAGCGATTGCCGCAAGAACCGCCGCGTGTCCTCCAGCAACCTGCCGCCCGAAGTGGTCGCTGGCATGTTGAACGGCAACAACGGCGACTCCTTCTCGCGCTACAAGCCGATCATCACTTCGCTGACGATGAACTGGAACCCAGAAAACCTGAAGCTGACCTCTGTCAGCGGATACTATCGTTATCGGCTCGATTACTTTCAAAGCAATTTCGCGAAGAATATCTTCGACGGAAATTTCGGTTCGCAACGCGAAACCTATCGCCAGTATACGCAGGAACTGCGCGCGCTGACGACGTTCGATTCGCCGCTCAACTTTCTCGTCGGTGGCTATTTCGAGGACACCAAGCTCGATAACGAGCAGGCGTTCCGTATCGCGAACCTGCCGCCGGATTCGGCCGGCCGCTATTACAGCATCGGCAAGGTCGGCGTGATCGACAGCCGCACCTATTCGGCGTTCGGGCAGGTGACGTACAAGCTGATGCCGAACCTGGAACTGGCGGGCGGTATTCGCTGGAGCCGCGATGAGAAATCCGTCGCTCAGTCGAATACCTATGTCGCGCCGCTGCTGCAGGGGCTTTTTCCTCAGAACGTCAACTTCCCCGGCACGTACAAGCGCGATAACTGGTCGCCCGAAGCGACGCTGACCTGGCATCCGACCAGCCGGACCACGCTGTATGCCGCATACAAGACGGGGTACAAGTCGGGTGGCTTTGGCGTGCCGGCCATCCTCAGCGTCGGCACGACGGCCGCCGACTATTCCTTCCGCCCGGAAAAGGTGAAGGGCGGCGAGGTCGGCGCGAAGGGTGAATTCCTCGGAGGCCGGCTGACCTTCAGCAGCGCCGCCTATCTCTATGATTACAAAAACCTGCAGGTTGATATCTTCGACGGTACGAAGATCACCTACCAGATCTTCAATGCGGGCGCCGCGCGTGTTTACGGCGCCGAGGCGGACGCACGCTTCGTCGTGACGCCGGAGTTCACCTTCCGCGCCGCGATCGGGTACAATCACGCGCGCTACACCGATTATCTTTCCGCCTGCTACGGCGGGCAGACGGTGGCGCAGGGGTGCAACCTTCAGCCGGACGCGTCCGGCGCCTTCACCCGCCAGGATCTGAAGGGCGCGCCCACCGTCCGCGCGCCCGACTGGAGCGGCAGCATCGGCGCGTCCTACGATGTCGAGGTCGGCGGGGACATGAAGCTCGGTCTCAGCAGCGATCTGACGGGGACATCGAAGTATTTCTTCAGCGAAACGGAAGGCCCCGGTACGTTGCAGAAGGGGTTCTTCAAGCTTAACGCGGCGCTGCGCTATTATCGGGCGGATGGCGCCTGGTCCATCGCGCTGATCGGCAAGAACCTGTTCGATAAATATGTCGTGACCGGTGGTAGCGATCGGCCGGGTTCCGGGGCGGGCGCGGGAACGGCGACGGGCGTGCCCGCCGACATCATCGGCTACGTCGATCGCCCGCGCGAAGTGATGGTGCAGGTAGGCTTCAAATTCTGACGGAGGACAAGACATGGCCGGGCGCGATGTGATCGACCGCTACCATCGCGCGATCGCGATCGGCGATTATGAGGTGGTGACGGCGCTGCATGCGCCCGAGGTGGTGGTGTGGATGTCCGGCCGGAGCATCGTTTCCGGCCGCTTCCAGGGGCGCGAGAGGCTTTTCGCGCACATGACCCATCATGTCCTCGGCCCGCTCGACGTGGAGGCCGAGGAATATGTGAAGGGCGTCCGCATCCTCGTGGACGACGGCGATTATGTCGCCGTCATCTTTCACGGCGGGCTGCCCAATCGTACGGGAGGGCGATACGACCAATATTATCTCCAGATCTTCCGGCTGGGTGACGGCCTGATTCAAGAGATCGTCGAGTTGTTCGACACCGCCATGTACGAGGAGGCGGTCGCCGGCCATAGGCTGGAGCAGCCGCGCGAACGACCCGCGTCTCCCTTCATCATCGCAGCCCCCTTGCCGGGCGCCGCCGATCGCGAGACTGTGCTGGCCTTGGCGGAGGCGTTCGCGGCGGCGGCGCGGCGTGCGGACTGGCATGCGATCGGAGGTCTGCTCGCAGCGGATTGCACGCTTGAGGTCGCGGGGACCACGCCTTACTCGGGCGTCGGCCGGTTCGACCCGGATCGATTGCGCGACTGCCTCGAAGGGGGCATCGGCTGGTCCCACATAGCCTGCGCGGATCGCAAGGGCGCCGTGCTTTTGATGACGGGGGCGGATCCGGCCTATCCGCAAAACTTCGGGATCGTGATCGAGGCGAACGGTAACGTTATCGCCCGGATCAGCCTATTCTGGGATACGGCTGCCGCCGAGATGCATTTGTTCGGCAATCGTTTCTGCCCGGACGAGACCCGCAGCATCATGCCGCCCTTCGATCCGCGCCTCGCCTTTCGCGGCTGATACAGGAGACAGCATGGTACGACTGGACGGTAAGCGGGCGCTGGTAACGGGCGCGTCGGGCGGCCTCGGCGCGCATTTCGCCAACACGCTGGCGGCGGCCGGCGCCGAAGTCGTCATCGCGGCGCGACGGCGGGATGCGCTTGATAGTGTCGCGGCGGCGGCAGGCGGCGCGCAGACCGTACTGCTCGACGTGCGCGACCCTGCCTCGATCACCACGGCAATGACCAAAGCGGGGCCGGTCGACATCCTCGTCAATAACGCCGGCATGGTTCATGCCGCCCCCGCCCTCAAGCAGAGCGAGGCCGATTGGGACGCGGTGCTGGACACAAACCTGAAGGGTCTGTTCCTGATCGCGCAGGCGGCGGCCATCGGGATGCGGGATCGGGGCACGGGCGGTTCCATCATCAATATCGCCTCGATCCTCGGGTTGCGGCAGGCGAGCAACGTCCTACCCTATGCCGTCTCCAAGGCAGGCGTGATCCAGCTCACCAAATCCCTGGCGCTGGAGACGGCGCGGTACGGCATTCGCGTGAACGCGCTCGCCCCGGGCTATTTCTCGACCAGCATCAACGAGGGTTTCTTCGAAACGGACGCCGGGCGGGACATGTTGCGGCGCATCCCGCAGCGGCGGCTGGGCGACATGCAGGATCTGGACGGGCCGCTCCTGCTGCTCGCATCCGATGCCTCGGCCTATATGACAGGCTCCGTATTGACGGTGGACGGCGGACACATGCTCAGCACGCTGTAGTGGGTAGCGAGCGGCACCGGCATGGCACAATGGCGCAATTCCGATGCGGGGTTGAATTCTCGTAAATGAGCCAGCCATTTTGGCGTGACACTCAGCTTCGGTGGGGCGAGCCAAAGGCTCAAACTACCCGCGGCCAAGCCGCTGCGCGACATAGATAATTCCGGCTAAAGCCAAGGCCCTCCGCATATTTCGATGTGCCAGGGTAATTTGGTGCGGTCGAGAAGACTCGAACTTCCACGGCCTTTCGGCCACAACGACCTCAACGTTGCGCGTCTACCAGTTCCGCCACGACCGCACGTGATACCGGGCTGCGGGCCCGGCGATCTGGTATGCGGCGCACCTATCAAATGCTTTCGGGGTGCGCAACAGGCTTGATCGCAAAAAGGAACCCGATCGCCGCATTGCCGTTTCAGCACCGTTCTCAAGGCTAGGGCATTTTCTCGCCTGACGTTAATAAAAGCGGAGATAACAGATGCTTAATCGACTGATGCTTGCCGGCACCGCCGCTCTTCTCGGCCTGTCCGCGCCCGTCATGGCGCAGATGGCCACCGAGACGACCGGCATGGCGACCTCGGCGGACATCGGCGTATCGCCCATGGGTCCGATGGCGGCAGGTGATTTCGTAACGCAGGTAGCAGCGTCCGATCAGTACGAAATCCAGGCCTCGCGCCTCGCCGCTACCAAGAGCAGCCGCGCCGACGTCAAGGCCTATGCCAAGATGATGGTATCCCAACATATGGCGACCTCGAAGTCCCTGATGGCCGCGCTGCGCAACAACGAGCGGACCATCGCCCGCCCGTCCAACAAGCTGAACAGCGAGCAGGCGGCGAACCTCTCCCTGTTGAAGAAGGCGCCGAAGGCGAGCTTCGACAATCTGTACCTGACCCAGCAGCTGCAGGCGCATCAGCAGGCCTGGGCGCTGCAAAAGGGCTATGCATTGAACGGCACCGATCCGGCCCTGAAGCAGGTCGCAGCCACCGCCGTGCCGATGATCGAGCAGCATTATCAGCAGGCGAAGGCCCTCGCCCCCGCAGCGATCGCCAACTGATCGCTCCATTCGTCTGAAAAGGCCTCCTTCCGTACTGCGGAGGGAGGCCTTTTCCGTTTTCAGTATAGGAACATCGGCATCCCCTCGATCCGCATCAGCTTCGCGCGATAGGCATCGGTATCGTAGAGGCTGGCGACATCGACCGTCTTCGTGCCGCCCAGCAACGTATCAATCGAAACATGGTCGTACCGGCCCGCAGTCAACGTCACCATGCGGCCGGTCCGCCCGGACTGGATGAGTTGCACGGCCAGCCCGCCGAACGCGGAGCCGACCATCCTGTCCATCGCATCCGGTTCGCCCGCGCGCATCAGATAGGCGAGGGACTGGACGACCGTACCGTGTCCCAGCCGCGCCTCGATCGCCCGCGCCAGTCGCTGCCCGACCCCCGTATCGCTGCGCCGACTCGCGGGCTGGGCAATATCGTCGCGTTCGGTGGCGGCCCCGATCGTCGCCCCCTCGGATATCACGCAGACGGCGTAATTGGCGGGCCGTGACAGCTTGTCCCGCGCGAGAAGCGGCAGCAGCCGGTCAAGATCGGCAGGCACCTCGGCGATCACCGTGCGATCGACCTGCGCGAGGAAGCCGGCGAGCAATGCCGTCTCGCCGCTGCGCCTGCCGAACAGTTCGATCACGCCGATCCGTTCGTGGCTCTCGATCGTGGTGCGCAGCGCATTGATCGCCTCGACCGATCGGCTGACGGCGGTGGAGAAGCCGATGCAATAATCCGTACCGAACACGTCGTTATCCATCGTTTTCGGTACGGAGATCACCGGGAAACCGAGCCCCGCCAGATGCGCCGAGAAGCGTAGGGTGCCGTCGCCGCCCAACGTGATCAGGGCATCCACCCCCAGCGCCTCCAGCACCCGCAGAACATGATGGGTGTGATCGCTCTCCTTCAACGTGCGGGGGTCGGCGCGGCTGGTGTGGAGGATGGTGCCGCCCATCCGGTCGATGCCCCGCACCGCCTCCCGATCGAGGGGGCGGGTGTAGGCGGCGATGCTTGCGGGGTCGTCCGGATCGATCTTCAGAAAGCCTTCCCACCCGCGCCGGAAGCCGGTGACGCGCCAGCCCAGATCGATCGCCGACAGCGTGACCGAACGGATGCAGGGGTTCAGCCCCGGCACGTCCCCGCCGCCCGTCAGGATCCCGATGTGCATAATCAAATCCCCCTTGTCGCGATGACTAAACGCGAAACGCCCCCTATGTGCCGTGACGATGCTGCTGAGCCGAACCGAAACCGTCGCGGAGGCGCGCCGCATCCTCGCCCTGGCGTGGCCCGTGATGCTGACGGGGCTCAACTGGACGTTGATGCAGCTGATCGATGTGGCGGTGGTCGGCCACACGGGCGCGCATAGTACGGCAGAACTCGGTTTCCTCGCCGCCGGCCGTACCCTCACCTTCATCACGATCGTCATGGGGCTGGCAGCACTTTCCGGCGTGCTGGTCTTCTCGGCCCGGGCGGACGGGGCCGGCGATCGGGCGGCGACGGGGGAGTGGCTCCGTCGCGGCTTGCTTTTCGCGCTCATGCTCGGCCTGCCGTGCATGGTGGCTTTGTTGCTTTTCGCGCGCCCGCTGCTCGGGCTGGCCGGCGTGCCGGGGGAGATAGCGGACGGCGGCGCCCCCGTCACGCAGGCGATGGCGCTCGCCTATCCGGTCCAGTTCGCGCAGATCGCCGCCAGCTATTTTCTGGAGGGCGTCAGCCGTCCACGACGGGTCATGATCGTCAATCTTACTGTCCTGCCGTTGAACGGGGCGCTGGCGTGGGCGCTGGCGGACGGGCATTTCGGCCTCCCGGCATGGGGAGCGGCGGGCGCCGCGCTCGCCACCTCGATCGCGTCCGCGATCGGGGCGGCAGGGATGCTGGCGGCATGCTGGACGCTGCCCGACGCCGCTACTCGCTCGGTCCGTGACGTATCCCGTCGTACATGGGCATGCGCGTTGGGCGGCGTGCCCGCGCTGTTCCGTTTCGGTTTGGTACCGGCGCTCGGCGCGGGGCTGGAACTGCTCGGCTTTTCCTGGCTGATCGTCTTGTCCACGCAGCTTGGCGAGGTGACCGCTGCTGCGTTCCAGACCGTATTCTCGCTCCATAATCTCGCCTTCGCGATGGCCTTGGGGTTCGGGTCGGCAGCGGGCGTGCGCGCGGGCAATGCGATGGGGGCGGGCACCCCGTGGCTCGCCCTGCCGCGCAGCCTGATCGCGGCCGCCCTTGCGGCGGTGGCGATGGGCATCGTCGGGGCTGTCTTCATACTGTGCGGGCCAACGCTGGTTCGGCCCTTTTCGGTCGACCCCGCCGTCGTCAGCCTCACGGCCGGAATGCTGGCGATGCTGGCCCCGTTCATGTGGTTCGATGGATTGCAGGTGGTATTCGTCTATGCCCTGCGCTCGCTGGGCGATCAGGTGGCGGCGGGGGTGAACGGCGTTATCGCTTTCTTTCTGGTCACGGGCGGGCTTGGCACAGTGCTGGTGCGCCATGGCCATAGCGGTGACGGGCTGATTTATGCCTTCATCGCCGGCATCGCGGCGGCGGCGGTACTACAGGGTGTGCGCTTGATCCGTTTTAGCGCTCGGATGCCGCAAGGCTGAGGTCCAGGTTGCGGGCGTTCTTCGGTACGTCCAGTACGGCGCCGTTGAATTCGACCGAGGCGTGCGGGGCCAACTGCGCCACGGGGCGCGCGATCGTCCAACCGTAGACGATGCGGTCTTGCGCATCGAGCAGGTTGGCGCGGATATCGGGAACCGGTTGGGTGCTGGCGGTGGGGTTGACGATCCGCCCGCTGGCAGAGAACAGTTCGTTGCCGCTCGCCATGCGCCGGCGCTCCGTGCCGACCGCCTTGATGACCAGCGCGGGAGTGTCCGCCTTGGCGAAGCCCAGCCGCACGCCGAGATCGGCAGGGCCGAAGGCGATGATGGCGGCGGTGATCGCAAGCATGGCCAGCGCCGCAGCGATCGCGATCAGCGTCCACATCCGTGCCGGATTGCGACGCGGGCCTTCGTCCTCCGTCGCGGCGGGAAGGGCGGGGATGCCGATCCGGTCAATCTCATCCTCCCCATAGATATGGGGCGATATCGCATCCTCGTCATGCGGGGCGGCCTTCGGCAGCGCGGCGGCCGGCAGCGGCATCGTCGGCAGCGGCCGGATCGCGGGCGGCGCAGGCGGCGGCACTGGTGCCTCGGCCTCCGCGTGCCCCATGTCTCCAGGTGTCACGATGCCGCCCTG
>CAJYJW010000256.1 GCA_913775025.1 uncultured Sphingomonas sp.
AGGCCAGACGGTACGCCGCGCCGCTCCAGCCATTCCAGCAGTGGCACCAGAGCGATGGCGATCACAAGCGCCACGGTAATCGGCAGGAAGAATTCCGCCCCCGCGCGCAACGCAAACGGCAAGGCGATCATCAGCCCGATGCCCGCGATCAGGGTGAGCGCCGCCAGCAGCCGATCCCGCCGAAAATCGGTCACGTCCAGCAACGGGTGCGCTGGTTCGGTCGTGTCCGGGGCGATCCTGCTGTCCAAATACGCCCCCTCTTGCCTCTGCCTATTCGCCTAACCTACGGCGGCCGAATTAGCGACGATTCGTGCCATCAGCTTGCCGCCACGCCGCCTCAGCGAAACGACGCTCGACGAGCCGTGTGATTAGCCCGATGGTTCCATTTCGGGATTTCGGTTGATCTTGGCGGTAAAACGGTTGGTCGCCGGCCCGTTGCCTGTTGCACCGCACAAAGTCATCAGGCCGTCATTCAGGTCGCTGATGGCGGAGCGGGGGCTCTCAAATCTTGCCGACAAGACGTGAAAGTGACGCCTCACCCAGGGATTCGTGACGGGTGGGGACAGGCTTTCGCGCATTCGAAAGAGCAAGAATGACGCGTTCCGGACATATAAGGCTTCTGGCAGCCGGTGCCCTCACCATCACCGCCGCGATCCCCGCGACATTCATCGCATCGGAAGCCTCGTTCGCAGCGACATTCTCCAGCGTAGCGCCCTCGACCGACGCGGCCACCGCGGATCTCTCCCTATCCATCGCAGATGACAGTGGCGTGACCGGGGGCGACATTCTGCTCGAACAGGCGTTCACCGCCGGCGAGCAGACCAAATCCACCCAGGACTTTACTGCCACGCAGGATTTCGCTGCTACCGACGATATTGACAGCGAACTGGAGTGCATGGCCAAGGTGGTGATGCACGAAGCCGGCAACCAATCCCGCGCCGGGCAGCTCGCCGTCGCCCAGTTGATCGTCAATCGGCTGGAGTCGGGGCGTTTCGCCGATACCGTCTGCGGTGTCGTCAACCAGCCCGGCCAATTCTTCCAAACCGCCAGCTACAATCCGCGCCGCGATGGCGAGGCCTGGCGCACCGCCGTTTCCGTATCGCGCGAAGCACGCGAAGGGCGGACCGCCGATGTCGCGCCGGGCGCGATGTTCTTCCGCGCCGCCTATGCCGCGCCCACCAGCTTCTTCCGCACGCGCACCCGCGTCGTGACCCTCGGCGATCACGTCTTCTATCGGTGATCCCTCCCGTCCGCGCGGCGATTTGCGCTCGTGGACCGCTATGGTATAGGCCGCCGTCCGCCTCGGTTGCGCGTCTGTCAGCAGACGCCGCGTCCGGGGCGGACCTGTTTCTCCGCTCCGAAAGGTGCCAAGCCGATGTCCCGCCGCCGCCAGATCTACGAAGGCAAGGCCAAGATCCTGTATGAGGGGCCCGAACCCGGCACGCTCATCCAATATTTCAAGGATGACGCCACCGCCTTCAACGCCCAGAAGAAGGGCACGATCAGCGGCAAGGGCGTTCTCAATAACCGGATCTCGGAGCATGTCTTCACGCTGCTCGCCGGCATCGGCGTGCCGACGCACTTCATCCGCCGTCTGAACATGCGCGAGCAATTGATCCGGCAGGCCGAGATCATTCCGATCGAGGTGGTCGTGCGAAACGTCGCCGCCGGATCGATCGTCAAGCGGCTGGGGCTGGAGGAAGGCAGCCAGCTGCCCCGCACGATCATCGAATATTATTATAAAGACGATGCGCTGGGCGACCCGATGGTGGCCGACGAGCATATCGCCTGCTTCGGCTGGGCGAGCCAGGAAGAGATGCATGACATCGCGGACATGGCGATCCGGGTGAACGATTTCATGTGCGGGCTGTTCGCCGGGATCGGCATCCGCCTCGTCGACTTCAAGCTGGAGTTCGGCCGCGTCTTCGAAAACGACTATGCCCGCGTGATCCTCGCCGATGAGATAAGCCCCGACGGTTGCCGCCTGTGGGACATGGCGACCAACGAGAAGCTGGACAAGGATCGCTTCCGCCAGGATCTGGGCGGCGAGGTGGAGGCCTATCAGGAGGTCGCGCGCCGCCTAGGCCTGCTGCCGGAAGGCGACACCACGGTGCTGGATATGGAGAAGCATCGGAAGAGCCGCACGAAGAAGTAGCAGGCGGCGGGCGTGCCGTCCGCCCGCTATTTTACCGTGATTTAACCATCGCCGCGCTACCGCCATCGGGAACGATATTATCCCGAGGACGGACGGACGATGCGCAATCGGCTGATGTTAGTGAGCCTTACGGCGCTCTCCGCGTGCGGCGGCGGCGGCGGACCGCAGGCGATCGGCAGTTCGGCGGCGCCCGCCGGTGCGGTCAGCGGCGGCACGACCACCACGACGCACAGTTTCGCCAATCCGACCGATGCCAAGACGTACAAGGCCATCGGCGGCAATCAGGTGTTCGAATATACCACGGATGGACGGCTATGTTGCGGTCAGCAGGCGCAAACCTACGCCGGCAATGCCAGCACGGCGCGTGATTCCGGCATATCGGTCGCCTACGATCCCCGTGCCGCAATCTTCACGCTGACGGTAAACGACCCGAAGACCGGCGCGGCAACCGCGACGCGCTTTCAGGACCCCGCAAGCCGCACCGACTTCGACGGCTTGAAGGAGCCGCAATGGGGCACCACGCCGGCGCTCGGCACCATTCCCAACGTGCGCTTCCTGCAGGCGGGCGACGGAGACCCTCGCTCCCCCTACGACCGTAGTGGCACCGGCTTCGTCACGTCCGGCGACAGAGACACCCCGCCCGAGGGCGAGAGCGGCTCCAGCTATACCTCGACGACGTTCTTCTATCAGGTTCCGGGCACCGCGAACCGCGCTGGCACGACGACGAAGTACGTCACCTATGCCGGTTATCTGCGGAACAGCATTTCATTTGGCACCGCGACAAGTAACGGCGTGCAATTCAAGCAGGATCAATGGCATTTGGAACGCGGCGCGTTCGCGTATGGCGAGCAGACCAGCAACAACGCCGTGCCCCGTGCCGGCACCGCCACCTATACCGGCGGGATGCTGGCGACGATGGTGATGAACCCGACCCTCGACGGCCGCTTCGGCGAGGTCAAGCCGACCTTCTATCAGTGGATCGACGGCACCTCGCGCATCGACGTCGACTTCGCGCGCAACAGCGTGGGGCTCAGCGTCAGCGGTACGGTGCTCGCGCCACAAATCGATCGGATGACGACGTTCACCGGCCCGCCGGCGACGGTTGCGGCCGGCAGCACCTTCACCGCCAGCGGCACGGCGCAGATCGATCTGGTGAATGCCGGCGGCTTTGCCGGCGCGATCAACAGCGCGGGGTTCAGCGCCACCACCAACGGCGCACCCACCGCCGTCAACATTGCCGGGTCTAGCGTGAACGGCGCCTTCTACGGCCCGGCGGCGGAAGAGGTCGGCGGCGGCTTCCGCGTCGTTGGCGGCACGCCGGATCAGCGCATCGACATCCTCGGCACCTTCACCGGCGCAAAGCCCTAAACCACGGGATAGGCCATGATGCGCCTGCTTGCCCGAACCGCGCTGGCGGGATCGGCGATGACGCTGGTCGCCCTCGCCCCCTTGAGCGACAGCCCGACCTTGTCGGACTGCGCCAATGGCATCTGCACCATGCGGATGACCGCGCCGGAACTGCTCGCCGAGACGGAGCGGCTGGTGCAGGCGCGCCGTTTCGACGAGGCGCGACCGCTGCTCGCCGCGCTGACGCAGGCGCCCGAACTGACGATGGAGACGCAATTCCTCACCGGCTACGTGGCGGCCGAAACGGGGGACTTGAAGGGGGCGGCGCGCGCCTTCCGCGCCGTGTTGCGTGATCGGCCCGACGTCACCCGGGTCCGGCTGGAGCTGGCCCGCGTGCTGATGCTGCAGGGCAAGGATGCCGCGGCCGACCATCACTTCCGGCTGGCGCAGGAAGCGGCCGATCTGCCGCCGGAGATCGCCCGCACGATCCGCCATCAGCGCGGCATCCTGCGAAACCGCCGCAAGTGGCATCTGAACGTCGATGTCGGCCTGGCGCCCGACAGCAACGTCAACAACGCCACCGACGCGCGCACTATCGACGTGCAGTTCGGCGGCGGCACCATCCCCCTCACGCTGAACAGCGAGGCCCGCCGCCGATCGGGCGTAGGCCAGGTCGCCACCGTATCCGGCGGGGTGCGCCTGCGCCTGTCGGATGGGGTGGCGATGCTGATCGACGCGGACGGGCAGTTCGTCAATCAGCGGGGTACGGCGGCCGACGACATATCAGCGCTGCTGGCGGCGGGGCCGGAGATCACCACCGGGCCCAACACGCGCGTGACCGTGCAGGCGATCGCCAGCCAGCGCTGGTACGGCGGCCGTTCCGCCACCACAGGCGGGGGCGTGCGCGTATCGGTGCAGAAGGATCTCGGCACCGGGGCCCGCGCGGGCTTGCAGTTGGACACGCGCCGTATCGGATCAGGCTACGGCAAGGCATTCGGCGGGTGGCAACACGCGCTCTACGCCAGTTACGAGCGGGTCGTGCATCGCACGATGGTGGCGAGCCTCAACGCCTTCGTCCGGCGGGACGATCTCGTTTCCAAGGCCTATTCCAGCACCGAGGTGGGCGGCAACATCGGCATCGGCGGCGAACTGCCGTGGGGGTTGAACGCGGGCCTTTCGACCGGCCTTTCCCGCGCCATCTTCGATGCGCCGCTGCTCCTGCTGTCACCGGAAAGCCGCAAGGACTGGCGTTTCAACGCCCGCGCCTATCTTGGCGCGCGATCGATCCGGCTGGCGGGGTTCTCACCCTCGATCACCTATACCTATAACGGCATCGGCTCGACCCAGAGCCTGTATCGGATCGACCGGCACCGCGTGCAGTTGGGGCTGGCCCGCTATTTCTAGAAACGTCGAGCGGAAGCCGCTTGAGGCAATATCTCCCATATTGCCGATCGCGCTGCTGCTGATGATCCCTGCTTTCATCAACGGCTTCCCGCTCGTCTTTCCTGACAGCGGAACGTATCTCGGCATCGCGACGGGCAATGACTATGCCATAGACCGCTCAAGCTTCTATGGCTTGCTGCTGAGGCCGCTCGTGCGCGCCATTCCTGGGCTTGCCGGTCTATGGGTGGCACTCGGCGCACAGACGGTGGCAGTCGCGGGCGCGCTATGGATCGGCTCGCGATCGATCGCCGGCCCCGGCATCGGCCCGCCGCTGGCGGCCTGCGTGGCGGCGATATTGGTGACGGCGTTGCCATGGCATGCGGCGCAGATCATGCCCGATGCCTATACCGGCCCCGTCGTGCTGCTTGCCGCACTCGCCGCATCGCGGGCGCCAACAGCGCCGCAGGCACCGCTTCTCTGGCTCGCGACCCTGCTGCTGGCGATGACTCACTACACCCATGTCGTGCTGGCAGGCGCGGCGGCGGGAGCGGCAATCGTGGCGCAGATTGCGCTTGGCCTTGCGTGGCGAGCGGCGGCGGCGCGCACGGCGGCCGCGGCGGCGGTCGTTTGTTCGGCCGTCGCACTGCTGACGGCGGCGAACGCCGCCGTGCTCGGCCGCCCCGCCATGTCGCCGATGGGGCCGGTATTTCTCTTCGCCCGCCTGAACGCCGATGGGCTGGCCGGCCGCTGGCTCGATCACGTGTGCGGCGAGGCCGCCCCGCCCGCCCTCTGTGGGATCCGGGCGGATCTGCCGAAGAACAGCCAGGCGCTTCTCTGGGGCGACGGCGCAAGCTTCGTCGGGCGGCACATATGGCAGGCCGGCAGCGATGCGGAACGGTGGCTCTGGGTCGACCGGCTCGCGCGGGCGGATCGCGCGATCATCGCCGATCAGCCGGTCGCGTTCGCCCGGTCCGCCCTGCATGGGACATGGCGGCAATTGATTGCCTTTCATGTTCTCGACGACGAATGCCCCGAGGGGTGCGGGCGCAACCGGCTGGGCGGCATCGCTTATGTTCTGGCGCGGGATCGGCCGACCGCCCTGCCCGCGCTGATGGCCTCGGCGCAGGTTCGCGATACGCTGCCGAAGGCGGCCGTCCGGGCGATCGCCCTCCCCGTCACGGCGGCGGCCATCATCCTGTTGCCGTTCGGCCTATGGCGCGCCTGGCGAAGGTGCGATGCGCTCGCAATCTCTATCTCCCTCGCCCTGCTAACGACGCTGATCGTAAATGCGGCGCTGGCGGGCGCGCTTTCCGACGTCCACGATCGCTACCAGAGCAGGCTCGCATGGGTCGCTCCGTGGTTGCTGATGTTGCTGTGGATCCGTTGGCGCCGCTCCCCCTGCCCGAGCCCGCTTGCCCCCAGACCGTCCAACGGCCATAAGCCGGCGCAAATCCAACGATCCGGGCAGAATCGATGAAGGCGCGCGTCTACGTCACCCTGAAGAACGGCGTCCTCGATCCGCAGGGCAAGGCGATCCACCACGCGCTGGAAGGTCTCGGCTTCGGCGGCGTGCAGGATGTCCGCGCCGGCAAGCTGATCGAACTCGAACTGGCGGACGGCACCAGCGACGCCGACCTTGACGCGATGTGCCGCAAGCTGCTGGCCAACACCGTGATCGAAAACTATCGCATCGAGCGGGCCGCCTGATCATGAAGAGCGCGGTCATCGTCTTTCCGGGCTCCAACTGCGATCGCGATCTCGCGGTGGCGTTTCGCGACGCGACCGGGGTGGCGCCGGCGATGATCTGGCATCGCGAGACCAGCCTGCCTGACGGTATCGACCTGATCGGCGTGCCGGGGGGCTTCTCCTACGGTGACTATCTGCGATCCGGTGCGATGGCGGCGCGCAGCCCGGTGATGCGCGCCGTGGCCGATGCGGCGGCGCGGGGTGTGCGCGTGTTCGGGGTGTGCAACGGCTTTCAGGTCTTGACGGAAGCGGGCCTGCTACCCGGCGCGCTGATGCGGAACGCCGGAATTAATTTCGTCTGCCGCGACGTCGATTTGACGGTGGAAAATAGCGACAGCCCTTTCACCCGCCTCTATGCGAGCGGGGAGACGATCACCATTCCCGTCGCCCATCATGACGGCAACTACACCGCCGATGATGTGACGCTCGACCGGCTGGAGAGCGAAGGCCGGGTGGCGTTCCGTTATGGCAGCGCGGTCAACGGCTCGGCGCGTAACATTGCCGGCATCCTGAACGACGCCGGCAATGTGCTTGGCATGATGCCCCATCCCGAGCGCATGGTCGAGGCGGCCCATGGTCGCAGCGATGGCCGCCGCCTGTTCGAGGGGTTGCTGGAGGGTGTGGCGGCCTGATCAGCTGCTCTGCGTCTTTGTTTCCGGCATGAAAAGCAGGTACAGGACGAATCCTACGGCCGCGATCGCGGCAAGAGTGAGGAAGCTGGTGGAATAACCCGCCCAGACGATGATCGCGCCGGCGAGCGTCGCCGAGAGGGAGGCGCCCAACCCCTGCGCTGTCGCGACAGCCCCCTGCGAGACGTTGAACCGCCCCGAGCCATTCGTGAGATCGGCGATCACGACCGGGAAGAGAGCGCCGAAGATGCCGGCCCCCACCCCGTCAAGCGCCTGCACGCCAACCAGCCAATAGGGGTCGTTCGAAAGCGTATAGAGCGCCCCGCGAACGGCGAGGAATCCGAACGCCACGAGAAACAGCGGCTTGGTGCCCCATTGTTCGGTGTAACGGCCGACGATCATCGCGACCGGCACCATCACCAATTGCGCCGCGACGATGCATGCGGCCGTCAACGAGGTCGCCTGGTCCTTCCCCACCGTCTTGGCGAGAAGCTGGCCGACCGACGTCAACATCGCCGCATTCGCCAGATGGAAGGTGAATGCGATTGCCGCGAACAGCAGCAGCGGCCGGTTCTCCGCGAGGCAGCGCCACGCGCTCGGCTGCTCGCAGCCCTCGTCGGGTTCGCAATCGAGCCCGCGGGCGACGGCGTTGTCGATATCGTTGTTGTCGATCCATGTTGTCGTCACGATGCTCGCGACGGTGAGGCCGCCCATGAGCCAGAACACCACCACCGGCCCGAATTTCCAAGCCAGCAGTCCCGCCGCCGCCGCCGATACGGCATTGCCCGCATGATTGAACGCCTCGTTGCGGCCAACCCGTTGTGCGAACATCTTGGGTCCGACCAATCCCAGCGTGATCGCCGAGATCGCCGGCGCGAATATCGCGCCTGCCGCCGCCGCGATCGATTGGGTGATCGTCACCATCGTAAAGCCGGTGACAACCGGCAGCGATATGCTGCTAAGTGTTACGAGCAGCGCCGCCGCCATCACGATACGCGGCTTGTTGCGGCTGCGATCGATCAGGATGCCCGCCGGCGTCTGCGATATCAGGCCGACGATGCCCGCGATCGTCAGGACCAGCCCGACGGTGGCCTCGTTCCAGCCATGCGTTGGTCCGCGCACGGCGATAAGATAGATGGCGAGGTAGGGGCCAAGCCCGTCCCGCACGTCCGCCAGAAAAAAGTTCAGCGCATCCAGGGTGCGTGCCGGCGGCTTTTCCTTGCGCTCCGGCACCAACGTTTCCGCCATCGTCGCCATGATAGCCCCGCCATCTGCGAATCGCCCCGATCATCGGGAAGCGAACACCATGACGCCGCCACCATCGGCGTCGCCGACGCGGGAAACGCACGGGACACAAATCGGCACCCCGCAGTCGAAATTTCATGAGATCTTGAAGAGGCCCCGGAGATCGGCATGTGACGACAAGTCACGATCGGCATGCCCGATGCTCGGAGCACGATATGCCCCAACTAATCTCAGCGACTGTTTCTGAATATTGAGAAATGGCGCACCCGAAGGGATTCGAACCCCTGGCCTCTGCCTTCGGAGGGCAGCGCTCTATCCAGCTGAGCTACGGGTGCCGGTGCCGAGCCACCTAGCAAAGCGCCGGGTGCGCCGCCAGCCCTAATATCCGGACCGGCGAGACACCGCCGGCCCGGCACGGCGTATCAGCCGATCACCTGCCCCGTCTTGGCCCAGTCCGCCATGAAGCCGGCGATGCCGGCATCGGTCAGCGGATGCTTGAAGAGTTGGCGGATCACGGCGGGCGGCGCGGTCATAACGTCCGCGCCGATCCGCGCGCTCTCCAGCACGTGCACGGGATGCCGCACGCTTGCGACGAGGATCTCGGTATCGAAGCCGTAGTTATCATAGATGAGGCGGATGTCCGAGATGAGCTGCATCCCGTCAAAGCCGATATCGTCGTGCCGGCCGACGAACGGCGAGATGAAGGTCGCCCCCGCCTTCGCCGCGAGCAGGGCCTGATTGGCCGAAAAGCAGAGCGTTACGTTCACCATCACGCCATCGTCGGTCAGCTTCTTGCACGTCTTTAGCCCGTCGATCGTCAGCGGTACCTTTATGCAGACGTTCCCGGCGATCTTCCGCAGAATGTCCGCCTCGCGCATCATCGTATCGTGATCCAGCGCGACCACCTCGGCGGAAACGGGGCCGGGCACGATGCGGCAAATTTCCTCGACCACCTCCAGAAATTTGCGGCCCGATTTCTGGATCAGCGACGGATTGGTCGTCACGCCGTCCAGCAGGCCCGTTTCTGCCAAATCGGCGATTTCCTTGGTGTCGGCGGTATCGACGAAGAACTTCATTGGAGGATTCGCCCCTGAATATGATCGAATGATGACGGGCTATAGACGGCTTTGCCCCCCGCCCCAAGCAAGCGGGGATTCCCATATTGGCGTAAGCCACCTACCTTGGGTGGCGTGACCCGCGCCCGCGTTCTCCTGCTCAATGCCGCCATCGGCCCGCTCGATTACCGGGTGGACCGGGAGCACGCGGTCGAACCCGGCAGCATCGTGCTCGCGCCCCTCGGCCCGCGCCAGCTTGCCGGCGTGGTATGGGAGGCGGATCGGCTGCCATCGGACGCCGAGGTGGGCGATAACCGGCTGCGCCCGCTGGCCGGCGTCTACGATCTGCCACCGCTGGGGGCGCCGCTGCGTCGGCTGATCGAGTGGACCGCCGACTATTATCTCGCCTCGCCCGCGTCGGTCCTGCGGATGGCGCTCGCCTCCGCCAGCGCGCTGGATGGCGGGCGCACCACCGTCGAGTATCGCGCGACCGGCGCGATGCCCGATCGCCTCACCCCGCAACGCGCGCAGGCGCTGGAGCGGATCGGCGAGCGCCAGGGGCTGGTGCGGGAGCTGGCGATGATCGCCGACGTGTCCGACGCGGTGATCCGCGGTCTGGTCAAGCTGGGCGCGATCGAGGCGGTCGAGGTGCGGATGGACGATCCGTTCATAGCGCCCGACCCCGATCACGCCGCCCCCGCTCTTTCGCCCGAGCAGCGCGCGGCGGCCGATACGTTCATGGCGGCCGTGCGCGATGGCGGCGCGGCGCCCTTCCTGCTCGACGGAGTGACCGGATCCGGCAAGACGGAGGTGTATTTCGAGGCGGTGGCCGAGGCGATCCGCCAGAATCGGCAGACGCTGGTGCTGCTGCCCGAGATCGCGCTGACCGAACCGTTTCTCAAGCGGTTCGCCGCCCGCTTTGGCCATCAGCCGGTCGCCTGGCATTCGGATCTGCGCCAGTCGCAGCGCCGCCGGGCCTGGCGCGCGATCGTCAGCGGCGAGGCGAAGGTGGTCGTAGGCGCGCGCTCGGCGCTGTTCCTGCCTTATGCGCGCCTCGGCCTGATCGTGGTGGACGAAGCGCATGAGAGCAGCTTCAAACAGGAAGACGGCGTGATGTATCACGCCCGCGACGTGGCGGTGATGCGCGGCCGGTTCGAGGGCGTGCCCGTAATCCTTGCCTCCGCCACGCCCGCGATCGAGACGCGGCAGCAGGTGGCTCTCGGCCATTATACCGAGGTGAAATTGCCGAGCCGGTTCGGCGGCGCGACGATGCCCGACATTGCTGCGCTCAATCTGCTGGCCGACCCGCCATTGCGCGGCCGCTGGCTCGCCCCCTCGCTCGTTCGCGCGCTGGAGGAGACGCTTGAGCGAAAGGAGCAGTCACTGCTGTTCCTGAACCGGCGCGGCTATGCCCCGCTGACCTTGTGCCGCACCTGCGGGCATCGTTTCCAGTGCCCCAACTGCACCGCCTGGATGGTCGAGCATCGCCTGACTGCGCGGTTGGCCTGCCACCATTGCGGCCACGTGATGCCGCCGCCCGCCGCCTGCCCCGAGTGCGGCGAGACCGACAGCCTCGTTCCCTGCGGCCCGGGCGTGGAGCGGATCGCCGACGAGGTGGGCGCGCTGTTTCCGGAGGCGCGCACGGCGATCGTCACCTCCGATACCTTATGGTCGCCGGCGAAATCGGCGGAGTTCGTCAACCGGATGGAGGCCGGCGAGATCGACATCGTGATCGGCACTCAGCTGGTGACGAAGGGGTATCATTTCCCCAACCTCACGCTTGTCGGCGTGGTCGATGCGGATCTTGGCCTGTCCGGCGGCGATCTCCGCGCGGCCGAGCGCAGTTTTCAGCAGATCGCACAGGTGGCGGGGCGCGCCGGGCGCGGCGCCAAGCCCGGCCGCGTGCTCGTGCAGACGCGCGAGCCCGACGCACCCGTGATCCGCGCCCTCGTCTCCGGCGACGCGGACGGCTTCTACGCCGCCGAGACGGAGGCCCGCCGCCACGCGAATGCGCCGCCGTTCGGGCGCTTCGCGGCACTCATCATATCGTCGGAAAATCTGGACGACGCGGTGAATACGGCGCGCGCGATCGGCCGCGCCGCCCCCGAGGTTGAGGGGATGAGCGTTTACGGACCTGCCCCCGCCCCTCTCGCGATGCTGCGCGGGCGGCATCGCCAGCGCCTGTTGGTGCACGCTCGGCGCACGCTGGATGTTCAGGACGTGATTCGGGAATGGCTGGGCGCCGTCGACTGGCCGAAGTCCGTCCGGGTAGCGGTGGATGTGGATCCCTACTCCTTCGTCTGACAGTCGCCGCGGACGGAAAGGTTCCCCTGATGACGCATATCTTGCATCACCGGGTCGCCCCTGCTAACCGGCCCGCGACATGCAGACGGCGCCCGGCAGATGGGGGCCTGCTTCGCATGCACCAATTCGATCTGGGGGATCAGGGGCGCGTGGAGACATCCGGCGGCATTCAGGCAAGCCTTGCGGGGCGCTACGCGACTGCTCTTTTCGAGCTGGCGCGCGATCAGCGTCAACTCGACGCTGTCTCCGCAAGCCTCGGCACCCTCAAGCAGGCGCTTGGCGGATCCAGCGAATTTCGTACCCTGACGGAAAGCCCGCTGGTGGATCGCGCCGCCGCGACCAAGACGGTGGCCGCGATCGCGCCGCAGCTCGGCCTCGATCCGCTCACGTCCAATTTCATCGGCGTACTCGCGCAGAATCGCCGGCTCTCGCAGATCGGTCCGGTCATCAACGCGTTCAACACGCTGATCGCGCGCCATCGCGGCGAGGCGACGGCTGATGTCACCTCCGCGCACCCGCTCAGCGATGATCAGATCGCCGCGCTGAAGGCGAAGCTGAAGGCGCAGACGGGACGCGACGTCTCCATCGATCTCAAGGTCGATCCGGCGATCCTGGGCGGGCTGATCGTGAAGGTCGGCAGCCGCATGGTCGATGGATCGATCCGCACCAAACTGAACACGCTCGCGACTGCGATGAAAGGCTGAACATGGATATCCGCGCCGCAGAAATCTCGAAGGTCATCCGTGACCAGATCGCCAGCTTCGGCAACGAAGCGCAGGTGTCCGAGGTCGGCCAGGTGCTGTCCGTCGGCGACGGCATCGCCCGCATCCACGGCCTGGACAACGTCCAGGCCGGCGAGATGATCGAATTCTCGAACGGCATCAAGGGCATGGCCCTCAACCTCGAGGCCGACAACGTCGGCGCGGTGATCTTCGGATCCGACGCGCAGATCAAGGAAGGCGATGTCGTCAAGCGCACCGGCACGATTGTGGACGTGCCGGTCGGCAAGGGCCTGCTTGGCCGCGTGGTCGACGGCCTCGGCAATCCGATCGACGGCAAGGGCCCGATCGTCTCCGATCAGCGCAGCCGCGTCGAGGTGAAGGCTCCCGGCATCATCCCGCGCAAATCGGTGCATGAGCCGGTGCAGACCGGCCTCAAGGCACTCGACGCGCTGGTGCCGGTCGGCCGTGGCCAGCGCGAGCTGATCATCGGCGATCGTCAGACCGGCAAGACCGCCGTCGCGATCGATACCTTCATCAATCAGAAGAAGAGCCACGAGCAGGGCGACGACAGCAAGAAGCTGTTCTGCGTTTATGTCGCGGTCGGCCAGAAGCGTTCGACCGTCGCGCAGATCGTGCGTGCCCTCGAAGAAAATGGCGCGATGGAATATTCCATCGTCGTCGCCGCCACCGCGTCCGAGCCGGCGCCGCTTCAGTTCCTCGCGCCCTACACTGGGTGCGCGATGGGCGAGTATTTCCGTGACAACGGCATGCATGCCGTGATCGTCTATGACGACCTTTCCAAGCAGGCCGTCGCCTATCGCCAGATGTCGCTGCTGCTGCGCCGTCCGCCGGGCCGCGAGGCCTATCCGGGCGACGTCTTCTATCTTCACTCGCGCCTGCTTGAGCGCGCCGCGAAGATGAACGACGAAAATGGCAACGGTTCGCTGACGGCGCTGCCGATCATCGAGACGCAGGCGGGTGACGTGTCCGCCTATATCCCGACCAACGTCATCTCGATCACCGATGGCCAGATCTTCCTTGAAACCGATCTCTTCTATCAGGGCGTGCGCCCGGCCATCAACGTCGGCCTGTCAGTGTCGCGCGTTGGTTCGGCGGCGCAGACCAAGGCGATGAAGAAGGTCGCCGGCTCGATCAAGCTGGAGCTGGCCCAGTATCGCGAGATGGCGGCGTTCGCGCAGTTTGGTTCGGACCTCGACGCCTCGACGCAAAAGCTGCTCAACCGCGGCGCGCGGCTGACGGAACTACTTAAGCAGGCGCAATATGCCCCGATGCCGTTCGAGGAGCAGGTCGTTTCGATCTTCGCTGGCGTGAACGGCTATCTCGACACCGTGCCGGTGAGTGACGTGACCCGTTACGAGCAGGCGCTGCTGACCGAGATGCGCGCCCGCCATGCCGATGTGCTGACCGGCATTCGCGACACCAAGGATCTGGGCGACGACCTGAAGGCGAAGCTGAAGTCGGCGCTCGACGCCTTCGCCAAGACGTTCGCCTAATGTCGCCGCGCCGCCGCGGCCTGGCTGCGGCGGCGGGCGTCGTCCGCGATCGACGCGGATCTCAAGGATAAACGGAACGAGATGCCCAGCCTCAAAGCCCTCAAGATCCGCCGTGAGTCGGTGAAGTCGACCCAGAAGATCACCAAGGCGATGAAGATGGTCGCCGCCGCCAAGCTGCGCCGCGCGCAGATGGCTGCCGAGCAGGGCCGGCCCTACGCTGAGCGTTTGAACGATGTGATGGCGCGGCTTGCGGCGAAGGTCGTCGTGGGGCCGGAAAGCCCGCGCCTGCTTGCCGGGTCGGGCAAGGATCAGGTGCATCTGATCGTCGTCGCCACCTCCGAGAGGGGTCTGGCCGGCGCGTTCAACACGAATATCGTTCGTGCCGCGCGCAAGAAGGCGGATACGCTAATCACGCAGGGCAAGACGGTGCGATTCTACCTGATCGGCAAGAAGGGCCGCGCGGTGATCCAGCGGCTGTTCCCCGGCATGATCGTCCATCAGGTCGATCAGACGCACATCAAGAATGTCGCCTTCATCGACGCGCTGGAAGTCGCTCGCGACCTGACCCAGCGGTTCCAGAATGGCGAGTTTGACGTCGCCCATCTGTTCTACGCGCGCTTTCAGTCCGCGTTGGTGCAGGAGCCGACCGAGCAGCAGATCATCCCCGTCGCTATCCCGGTGGCCGCCCCCGGAACGGCCACGACGGGGGCCTCGGCTGCCGTGGAATATGAGCCCGACGAGGAGACGATCCTCGCCGAACTGCTGCCGCGCAACGTTGCCGTACAGCTGTTCCGCGCGATGCTGGAGAATGCCGCGTCCGAGCAGGGCAGCCGCATGACCGCCATGGACAACGCCACGCGCAACGCCGGCGACATGATCAACAAGCTCAGCATCCAGTACAACCGCACGCGCCAGGCGGCGATCACGACCGAATTGATCGAGATCATCGCGGGCGCGGAAGCCCTCTAATCTATCCGGCGCTCCGCAGGCGCCCCGAACGACCCGCAGGCAAGGACGACCGCATGGCAACCGCCCCGACCACCAATTACACCGGCCGCATCAGCCAGATCATCGGCGCCGTCGTCGACGTGTCGTTCGATGGCGAGCTTCCGGCGATCCTGAACGCGCTCGAGACGCAGAACAACGGCAACCGCCTTGTCCTGGAAGTTGCGCAGCATCTCGGCGAGAACACCGTCCGCACGATTGCGATGGACGCGACCGACGGCCTGACGCGCGGCCAGGAAGTGCGCGACACCGGCGCGCAGATCCGCGTGCCCGTCGGCCCCGAGACGCTTGGCCGCATCCTGAACGTGATCGGTGAGCCGATCGACGAGCGCGGCCCCGTCAGCCGCGAGCGGACGAACCCGATCCATGCCGAGGCCCCGCTGTTCGTCGACCAGTCGACCGAGACCGCGATCCTCGTGACCGGCATCAAGGTCATCGATCTGCTCGCACCCTATGCCAAGGGCGGCAAGATCGGTCTGTTCGGCGGCGCCGGCGTGGGCAAGACGGTGCTCATCCAGGAACTCATCAACAACATCGCCAAGGGCCACGGCGGCGTGTCCGTGTTCGCGGGTGTGGGTGAGCGGACACGTGAGGGCAACGACCTCTATCACGAGTTCCTCGATGCGGGCGTCATCGCCAAGGACGCCAACGGCGATCCGACGCCGGAAGGTTCGAAGGTCGCATTGGTGTTCGGCCAGATGAACGAGCCGCCGGGCGCGCGCGCGCGCGTTGCGCTCTCGGGCCTCGCCAATGCGGAATATTTCCGCG
>CAJYJW010000257.1 GCA_913775025.1 uncultured Sphingomonas sp.
CACGATGCTGTGGCGCCTGCTGGACGATCTCCACACCGCCGACGGGCCGACGCATCTGGCGGTGATCTTCGATGCCTCGTCGCACACCTTCCGCAACGACATGTACGATCAGTACAAGGCGCACCGCCCGCCGCCGCCGGAGGATCTGCTGCCGCAGTTCCCGCTGATCCGCGATGCCACCCGCGCGTTCAGCGTGCCCTGCATCGAGACGGAGGGGCTGGAGGCGGACGACATCATCGCCTGCTACGCCCGGGCCGCGCTCGCCGAAGGGTGGCAGGTGACGATCGTCTCGTCCGACAAGGATCTCATGCAGCTGATCGAGGACGGCCGCCTCGACATGCTCGACACGATGAACAACCGCCGCCTGACCTCGGCCTATGTGCAGGAGAAGTTCGGCGTCGGCCCCGATCGGCTGGGCGACGTGCTGGCGCTGATGGGCGACAGCGTGGACAATGTGCCCGGCGTTCCGGGCGTCGGCCCCAAGACCGCCAGCCAACTGATCAACGAGCATGGCGATCTGGAGAGCGTGCTGGCGGCGGCGGAGGGGATCAAGAAGCCCAAGCTGCGCCAGTCGCTGATCGAACATGCCGAAAACGCCCGCCTTAGCCGCGAACTGGTGCGGCTGGTGTGCGACCGGCCGCTGCCCGAGCCGCTGGAGGATCTGGCGCTGAAGGGCATCCCGCCCGCCCCCTTACGCAAGTTTCTGGAGGAGCAGGGCTTCCGATCGCTGATGATGAAGGTGGGCAACGGCCACCCCGTCGGCGGCGCGCCCGCCCCCGCGCCGACCCCGGCGGCGGACGACGCGCAGCCCGCCTTCGCCCATGCCGACTATGAGACAGTGACGACGGAAGACGCGCTCGACCGCTGGGTGGCGGAGGCGATCGCGAAGGGCGCGGTGGCGATCGACACGCAGACCAACGTGGCGGACGTGATGCGCGCGACCCTCGTCGGCGTGGCGCTGGCGACCGGGCCGGGCAGGGCCTGCTATATCCCCCTTGGCCACACGGGCGAGGATCTGCTGAGCGATCCGCCGGTGCAACTTCCGCGCGACGTGGCGCTGGCGAAGCTGCGCGGGCTGCTGGAGCACCCCGGCGTGCTCAAGATCGGGCATGACGTGAAATATGATGTCGTGCTGCTGGCCCGAGCGGACGTGGCGGGCATCACGGTCGCCCCCGTCGACGATACGATGCTGCTCAGCTACGATCTGGATGCCGGCCTCACGCCGCATGTCGGCAACGATCTGGCCGCCCGCCACCTCGGCCATCAGGCGATAGACTTCAAATCGGTGCATGGTGCGGGCAAAAGCCAGATCGGCTTCGACAAGGTGCCGATCCCCCGCGCCACCGAATATGCCGGCGAAAGCGCGGACATCGCCTTCCGCCTGTGGCGCAAGTTGAAACCGCGCCTGACGCGCGAGGCGGCGACGCGGGTGTATGAGTTGGTCGATCGCCCGCTGGTGCCGGTGGTGGCGGCGATGGAGGCGGCGGGCATCCGCGTCGATCGCGACAATCTGGCCGGCCTCTCCACTGAGTTCGGGGCGGAGATCGCCCGACTCGAGGGCGAGGTGTTCGAGCTTTCGAATGGCCCCTTCACGATCGGTAGCCCCAAGCAGCTGGGCGAGGTGCTGTTCGAGCGGCTGGGCCTGAAAGGCGGGCGCAAGGGCAAGACCGGCGTCTATTCCACCGACATGAATGAACTGGAGCGGCTGTCGCTGGAAGGCGCGCCGATCGCCGCCAAGGTGCTGGAATGGCGGCAGGTTACGAAGCTGAAGACCACCTACACCGATGCGTTGCAGGCGCAGATCAACCCCGCGACCGGCCGCGTCCACACCACCTTCAGCCTTGCGGTCGCGCAGACCGGCCGGCTGTCCTCCACCGATCCGAACCTCCAGAACATCCCGATCCGCACCGCGCTTGGCCGGCGCATCCGCGATGCCTTCGTGGCGGAGGAGGGCAAGGTGCTGCTGGCCGCCGATTATTCTCAGATCGAGCTGCGGCTGGCCGCACACATGGCGGATGTGCCGCAGCTGCGCGAGGCCTTCGAGAATGGCGACGACATCCATTCGCTGACCGCGCAGGAGCTGTTCGGCACGGTCGACCGCGATACGCGCGGCAAGGCCAAGACGATCAACTTCGCGATCCTCTACGGCATCTCTTCGTTCGGCCTCGCCGGGCGGCTGGGGACGGACAGACAAGAGGCGCAGGCGATGATCGACCGCTATTTCGATCGCTTCCCCGGCATCAAGACCTATATGACCGAGACGCTGACGCAGGTGCGCGAGACGGGGTTCGTCAATACCCTGTTCGGCCGCAAGACGCACCTGCCCGGCATCAAGTCGTCCCGCCAGGGGGAGCGGCAGTCGGCCGAGCGGCAGGCGGTGAACGCGCCGATCCAGGGGACGAGCGCCGACATCATCAAGCGCGCGATGGCGCGAATGCCGGGGGCGCTGGCGGAAGCCGGCCTGCCCGACGTGCGGATGTTGCTGCAGGTCCATGACGAGCTGGTCTTCGAACTTGCGCCCGAACAGGTGGAGGCGGCCTCCGCCGTGATCCGCAGCACGATGGCGGGCGCGGCGGAACCACTCGTCTCGCTCAGCGTACCGCTCGGTGTCGAGATCGGGCATGGCCATAGCTGGGGCGCCGCGCATTGAACATCCGCGCTGCGGCCGCATCCGATACGCCGCCCGATACGCCCAACGGCGATATCGAGGAGCTGGCGAAAGGCGGGCGCACCAACTTTCTCGGCTTCCTGCTGCGGCTGGCCGCGCGCATCCCGTTCCTGTTCATCGCGGGCCGCATCTATGGCGCGACGGTGCTGGGGCGCTTCGCTTATGCCGTGATCGTCGTGGAATTCGCCGCCCAGCTAGCGACGCTGGGGCTGCGCCGGGGCCTAGCCGATCAGCTGACCCGCACCGATCGCCCGCACGTGCATGTGGTGGCGGATGCGATGTTCGTCGGCGGAATCGCTTCCGCGATCGTCGCGACGCTGCTGGCGTTCGTGCCGGGGATGATGTTTCCCAACAGCCATATCAACGGGCTGGAATGGCTGCTGCCGCTGACGGTGTTCGCGCTCGTCTGGTCAGACATCGCGCTGGCGGCACTCGCCTATCGGCTGGATATCGCCGCGACCGTCAAGGCGCGCTCGATCATCGAGCCGTGGACGATCAGCATCGCCGCTTTCATCCTCTCCTGGTACTCGCTGCGGGACGGGCTGATCCTCGCCTATGTTGCCTCGATGGTGGCGGCGCTCAGCGCGTCGCTATGGCCGCTGTGGCGCAGCTACGGACCCCCGCGCGGCTGGCGGCCCCGCCCCTCCGGCCTGGTGCGGATGGTGCGGCGGAACGTGCCGCTGGCCGCCGCCGATGCGATCGAATGGGGATCGCGCAGGCTGGATATCGCAATCCTCGGCCTGCTGTTCCCGCCTGCCATCGTCGGCATCTATTATGTCGCGCAACAGGTGGCGAGCCTGCCGCAGAAGCTGAAGACCAGTTTCGATCCGATCCTCGGGCCCGTCATCACCCAGAAGCTGGGGGAGGGGGATCGGCCCGCCGTCGCCCGGCAGGTCCGGCAGGTCGGGTTCTGGATCATCGCGGCGCAGGCGGGCGTGGCGCTGTGCCTGGGCATCCCGGGCGAGGCGGTAATGGGGCTGGTCGGCCCGAACTTCGTCGGCGGCACGGGCGCGCTCGCCTTCCTGCTGGCGGCTGAGGTGGTGGCGGCCACCGCCGTCGTATCGGAGGCGGCGCTGATCTACGTCGCGAGGAAGCGCAACCTCGCCATCTCGCTCGGCATGATCGTGGTGCAGGTGGTGTTGAGCTTTGTGATCGTCCACCTGATGCGCGCCTTCGATTGGCCGGTGCTGGTGCAGGCGGCGGGGCCGGCGCTGGCGATGACGCTGGCGCTGGGCTTCGCCTCGATCGTGAAGGCGCGGCTGCTGGCGCGGCTGCTGGGCGCGCCCGTCTCCGGCTGGCGCTGGGCGCTGGTATATGCCACGGCGCCGGCGGTGGCGGTGGGTTATGCGATGACGCTGTTGCCCGAATGGGCGGAGCTGATCGTCGGCATCCCCGCCATCCTGGGGGTGTACGGCGCGATCATCTGGTACCGTGGCTTCAAATCGGAAGACCGGGCGCTGTTCCGCATGAAGGCCCCCGCCACGCCACGGATGGCGCAGGAGGTCTAAGGTGCCCGAAGCCGTTTTTGGAGGAAGAAGCGCTGCTGCCCGGCCGGATGATCCTCGAGCGTGCCGAACACCTCGAAACCCTGCTTTTCATAAAATCGGCGTGCCTGAAAGGCATAGGTATCGAGCCAGATGCCGATGAGATTGTCGGCGCGCGCGATCGTCTCGGCCTGTTGCATCAGGGCGCGCCCGTAACCGGCCCCGCGATACTCCGATGGAACAGCGAGAAGCTCGATGAAAAGCCAGTCGTAGGCGCATTTCCCCCACAGGCCCCCAACGGAGTCGCCCGTTTCGTTCACCAGCAATATGGCCACCGGGCGAATATGCGGATCGCCGGCTTGCGCGATATTGTAGGCGCGTAGCGGCGCGAGAACGGTTTCCCGATCACTGTCGGATGGATGGTGGGACACCATGATGCTCAGGGCCATGCGTGATCCCGCCGTCGGTCATCCCGATACAAAGGCCGGCCGCCCTACCCCGCGGCAGGGCGGCCCGCACGATCACACGTTGGTGTCGCGCACCGGCACGATCTTGATCTCGACGCGGCGGTTCTCTTGCCGGCCTTCGGCCGTGTCGTTGGAGGCGACCGGCTGGCTGGAGCCGAAGCCCTGCGTGCCGATCCGCGCGCGCTGCACCCCGCGCGTGGCGAGATAGTCCGCCACCGAATTGGCACGGTTTTCCGAAAGCGGAATGTTGATCCGGTCGCTGCCGGTCGAATCGGTGTGGCCGTACACGTCCAGATAGGTCTGGTTGTAGGTCGAGAGCGTCTGCGCCACCTGATCGAGCGTCTGGCGGAACTGCGGCTGGATCGCGGCGGAATTGGTCGCGAAGGTCACGCCCGAGGGAATGTTGAGGAGGATGTCGTCCCCCTTGCGCTCCACCTCGATGCCGGTGCCGGCGGTCTTCTGGCGCAGCTCCCGCTCCTGCCGGTCCATATAGGCACCGATCGCGCCACCGGCGATCGCACCGATGCCCGCGCCGACAATCTTCTCCGTCCGGTCGCGCCGGCCGCCCACCACGTCACCCGCCAGATAGCCGCCGACCACGCCGATGCCCGCGCCGATCGCCGCCTTGGACAGGGTACGCTGGCCGGTGTTCGGATCGGTGGTGCAGGCGGTGGTGCCCAGCAGGGCGGCGGCGACCGCCGTGGCGGTCAGCTTGTGGCGCAGGTCGATCATGTCGGTCCTTTCGTGACTTCGCTATCGTTACGGGGGCAAATCGCCCGTCTCGCCGCCTTGTTCCGATCCTACGGTTGAGCGCGCGACGATCGCGCTGTTGTGATGGGGGCGGTTTGCGGCGATATGCGTTCCCGAACATCATGCCGCCCGCACAGCCCCTCACGCCCTTCCCCTGGTTCGATTGCGTCATCATCGTCGCGCTGGTGGCGCTGAACGGGGTGTTCGCCATGTCCGAACTGGCGGTCGTCTCCTCCCGCCGGCCCAGGCTGGAGGCGATGGCCCGCGCCGGCAGGCGGGGCGCGCGCGCGGCGCTGGCGCTGTCGGCGGATCCGGGGCGGTTCCTTTCTACCGTGCAGATCGGCATCACGCTGATCGGCATCCTGGCCGGCGCTTATTCGGGTGCGAGCCTGGGCGGGCCCGTGGCGGAGCGGCTGGCCCTGCTGGGGGTGCCGCAGGCGGCGGCGGGCGAGGTGGGTTTCGGCCTGGTCATCGCCGTCACGACCTACATATCGCTTATCATCGGGGAACTGGTGCCCAAGCAGTTCGCGCTGCGCCAGCCGGAGCGGATCGCGGCGCTGGTGGCGCTGCCGATGCGCTGGATCGCCAAGGCCACCGCCCCGCTCGGCTGGTTGCTCGACCGGTCGAGCGCGCTCATCTTCCGCCTGCTACGCCTCGATCGCGAGGCCGAGCAGCATGTGACCGCCGAGGAACTGCACCTGATCGTGGCCGAGGCCTCCACCGCCGGCGTGATCGAGGAGAGCGAGCGGGCGATCATCTCGGGCGTGGTGCGGCTGGCGGACCGGCCCGTGCGCGAGGTGATGACGCCGCGCACCGACGTGGAGTGGATCGACTGCAACGCCGATGCCGCCGCGATCGCGGCGCAGATGGGCGCGATGCCGCACAGCCGGATGCCGGTGGCGGACGGATCGGTCGACGAGATCGTCGGCATCGTGCAGGCGCGTGACGTGGTGGCGGCGCTGATCGCGGGCCGCCCGCTCGATCTGCGCACGATGATGCGCGGCGCGCCGGTGGTGCCCGACCAGATGGATGCGATGGATGCGTTGCAGGTTCTGCGCGACGCCGAGGTGCCGGTCGCGCTCGTCCACGACGAATATGGTCATTTCGAGGGGTTGGTGACGCCGGCCGATCTGCTGGCCGCGATCGCCGGAGTCTTTGCCTCCGATCAGGACGAGGGCACCGATCCACCGCTGGTGGAGCGGGCGGACGGATCGTGGCTGATCTCCGGCTCGCTCCCCGCCGATGCGATGGCGGAGCGGCTTGGCCTGTCCCTGTCCGAGGATCGCGACTTCGCGACGACCGCCGGCTTCGCCCTGTCGGTGTTTCGCCGCCTGCCGACAGTGGGCGAGCATTTCGACAGCGGCGGCTGGCGGTTCGAGGTGGTCGACATGGACGGCCGCAAGATCGACAAGTTGCTGGCCAGCCGGCACGGCTAGAGGCGTCGGCGGCATGAAAAAGGCGCCGGCCGCGCGGCCGACGCCTCGCGTTCGATAAGGTCGATCCTCAGCCGCCGAGCTTGCCGAACTTGGCCTCGAAGCCCGCCGTATCGCCCGCCGCCAGATGCTTGGCCTGATCGACCCACTGGTCCTTCAGGATGCGACCCTTGAAATTGCCCATGCCGGCATCCACCGTCGCCACCTGCGCATCGTCGAGCGCGGCGAGCTGATCGAAACGGCTGATGCCGAGCGCGGCGAGCTGCGCCTGCGCCTTGGGGCCGAGGCCCTTGATCTGTGTCAGCGGATCGGCGGGGCCGGTGGCCTCGGGCAAGGCGGGATGCGAATCGACGCCGAGGAACTGATCGACCACATCCTCGATCGCGGCGGCGGCGCTGTCACCCACGCCATGCCCTTCCACCGGGCGGGCCGGGGTGGCGGAGGGCAGGGTATCGGCGCCGTCGCGGCGGCGGGTGAGGAACAGCACCGCCACCGCCACGACGAGTATGGCGAAGAGGATGAGCAGGATCTGGGTCTGGGTCACGGATATCTCTCGGAATTAGCCGAACGGTTCGGCGATGGATCTATTGGCGAACGTCGCGGGGCGGCGGCTCGTTCCGGCTGCTCAACTTTCGCGCGCGACTTCGCGCCAGCCGATGTCGCGGCGGCAGAAGCCGGTGGGAAAATCGATCGCGTCGACCGCGCGGTAGGCGGCGGCCTGCGCCTCGGCCGCGCTGCTGCCGGTCGCCGTCACGTTGAGCACGCGGCCCCCGTTCGCCACCAGCGCGCCATCGGCGAGCGCGGTGCCGGCATGGAATACGCGCGCACCCGTGGCCTCGGCCGCCTCCAGCCCTGCGATCGCACCGCCCTTGTCGGGCGTGCCGGGGTAGCCGCGCGCCGCCATCACCACCGTCAGCGCTGTTCGTGGGGCGAGGGCGGGGGCGGGCACCTGCGCCAGCCGTCCTTCCGCCACCGCCAGCAACAGCGCGACGAGATCATCCTCGTAGCGCATCATCAGCACCTGCGCCTCCGGATCGCCGAAGCGCGCGTTATATTCGATCAGCTGGGGGCCTGCCGGCGTCAGCATCAGGCCGGCGTAGAGCACGCCGCGATAGGGGGTGCCGGCCGCCGCCATCGCGCGGACGGTCGGCGCGACGATCTCGGCCATGGCGCGGGCCTCCAATGCTGGCGTCAGCACGGGGGCCGGGCTGTAGGCACCCATGCCGCCGGTGTTGGGGCCGGTATCGCCGTCGCCCACGCGCTTGTGATCCTGCGCCGAGCCGAACGGCACCACGGTCTCCCCGTCGCTCAGCGCGAAGAAGCTGGCCTCCTCGCCCTCCAGGAACTGCTCGATCACCACCTCCGCGCCCGCGCCGCCGAAGGAGCCGGCGAACATGTCGGCAACGGCGCCTTCCGCCTCGGCCGCCGTCTGCGCGATCACCACGCCCTTGCCCGCCGCCAGCCCGTCCGCCTTGATGACGACGGGCAGGCCGAAACCGTCCAGCGCGGCCAATGCCGCCGCCGCATCGGTGAAGCGGCCGTAGGCGGCGGTGGGGATGCCGTTGGCGGCGCACAGATCCTTGGTGAAGCCCTTCGATCCCTCAAGCCGCGCGGCGGCGGCGGTGGGGCCGAATACGGGGATACCTGCCGCCGCCAGTGCATCCGCCAGCCCGTCCACCAGCGGCTGCTCCGGCCCGACCACGACCAGGCCGATCCTATTATCCCGCGCGAAGGCGACGATGGCATCGTTGCCGGCAAGTGACACCAGTTCGGCATGAGCCGCGATGCCCGGATTGCCGGGCGAGGCGTAGAGCCGCGTCAGGCTTGGCGATTGCGCCAGCCGCCACGCCAGCGCATGTTCGCGACCGCCCGATCCCAGCAGCAGGACATTCATGCCTTCTTTCCCCCCGAATGACGCACGGCTGTTAGCCGAGGCGGCACCCGGCGACAACGCACCCGCCGTCTCCGTCTCCGAACTGTCGGGCGCGCTGAAGCGCAGCGTTGAGGATGCGTTCGGCCATGTGCGGGTGCGGGGCGAGATTTCGGGCTACAAGCGCGTCGCCTCGGGCCACAGCTATCTGACGCTGAAGGACGATCGCGCCTGCATCGACGGGGTGATCTGGAAAGGCAGCGCATCCGCGCTCGCCTTCCGGCCGGAGGACGGGGCGGAGGTGATCTGCACCGGCAAGCTCACCACCTATCCCGGCCGCAGCAAATATCAGCTCATCATCGAACGGATGGAGCTTGCCGGCGCGGGCGCGCTGATGGCGCTGCTCGACCAGCGCCGCCGCGCGCTGGCGGCCGAGGGACTGTTCGACAGCGAGCGGAAGCGGGCGCTGCCGTTCCTGCCGCGCGTGATCGGCGTCGTCACCTCGCCCACCGGGGCGGTGATCCGCGACATCCTCCACCGCCTCGCCGATCGCTGCCCGACGCGCGTGCTGCTGTGGCCGGTGATCGTACAGGGGGAGGGGGCGGCCGCGCAGGTGGCAGCGGCGGTGCGCGGGTTCGATACGATGGCGGCGGATGGCCCGATTCCCCGGCCCGATCTGGTGATCGTGGCGCGGGGCGGCGGCTCGATCGAGGATCTGTGGGCGTTCAACGAGGAGGTGGTCGTCCGCGCCGTTGCCGAATGTTCGATCCCGACGATCTCGGCGGTGGGGCATGAAACGGATACGACACTCTGCGATTTCGCCGCCGACCGGCGCGCACCGACGCCGACCGCCGCGGCCGAAATGGCGGTGCCGGTGCGCGCCGAGCTGCTCGCCACCCTGCGCGAACTCGGCGCGCGCAGCGGGCGCTGCGCCAACCGCTATCGAGAGCGGGCAGGCGAACGGCTGACCGCCACCGCCCGCCGCCTGCCCGCGCCCGACCGGCTGCTGGCGACGCAGGCGCAGCGGCTGGACGACCTGACCGAGCGATTGCCGCGCGCGCTCTCCCGGCGGCTGGCGCTGGCGCGGGGGGAGCTGGCTCAGGGCTCCGGCGCGCTCCGCCCGCGCGCGCTGGCCGATCGAATGGAGCAGGCGCGGCGGCGGCTGGAGGCATTGCGCTTCCGCCCCGCGCTGATCGAGCGCGGCCTGGCCGACCGGCGGGCAGCCTTGGCGGCGGCGGGGCAGCGCCTGCCGGAAACCTTTTCGCACCGGCTCGGCCTTGCGCGAAGCGAGCTGACGCAGGCCTCGGCGGCGCTTCGCCCACGCCTGCTGTCCACGCAGATCGTGCGGGAAGGAGCCGCGCTGGCGCGATTGAGTGAACGCCTGCCGGGCGGCTTCGCCCGCCGCGTCACGCAGGCGCAGGCGCAGGTGGCGGTCGCCGCCGCCCGGTTGCGCCCGGCGTTGGCGGAGCGGCCGGTGGCGGATGGCCGCGCCGCGCTCGACCGGCTGTGGCGGCTGGCCGAAAGCCTGCACCCGGACAAGCCGCTTCAGCGGGGGTATGCGCGGATCGAGCGGCGCGGCGTGGAGGGCGGCGTCGTCTCCACCGCCAAGGCGGCGCGCGCGGCCGGCGCGCTGACGCTGTACTTCGCCGACGGGCAGGTCGCCGCGCGCGTTGAGCGGAGCGGCGGCAGCGCCTATGCTGCGGCCAAACCCGAGCAGCCGACGCTGCTCTGACGATCAAGGAAGGACGAACGCGATGCTGATGTCGCACGCCGGCCGCCCCGCGCGGCTGCACTACATGGCCAACAACTTCCGCATGCTTTCACCAGGCGATCACATTGTCTGCGCCGTCAGCGGGGAGAAGGTGCCGCTCGATCAGCTGCGTTACTGGAGCGTGGCGCGACAGGAAGGCTATGCCTCGGCCGAAATCGCGGTGGCGGCAGAACTGAAGGGGTGATGGCGCCGGGCCGTATGCGTCCTCGCCGCGACGGCCTCATGGACCGGGGCGGGGCAAGCGGGAAGCGCCGGCGGATTTGCTGGACTGCTGTGGGGATGTCGCTGGCGCTGGTCGGGTGTGCGGGCAGCGACGTGTCGCCGCCTGTTATTGCCCCTCCGCCTCGCGCCGTGCCGCCAGCCCCGCCGTCTCCGGTGGCGGCCATCACGTTCAGGCGGGAGGGTGTCGCGCGGCAGGCGGGGCTGCTGCGCTGGCGGATGACGGGGGCCGATCCGGCGATGGTTCGCCTGATGCTGGACGGCAAGGCCGTGCCGGTCGCGCCGGACGGCACGTTCCTGCTCGCCTTTGGTCGCGATGCCGGGCCGGCGGCGACGCTCGAAGCCTTCACGGGCGGTCAGCGGATC
>CAJYJW010000258.1 GCA_913775025.1 uncultured Sphingomonas sp.
GATGGTGTTCAGATCGGCTCGACGACGCCTGCCGGGGCTGATGCCCGCCCGGACCGAAGCCCGCACCTTCCCGGATACCGGAACGAACCACGGACCGCCCGGCGCGACGCCGCGGCGGTCGTCATGCGAACCCTGCGGGTATCGGATTCCGACCATCGGAAGCGCGGATCGGTTCGTGCGCGGGGACCTGTCCGACCGGCGCGGCGGGGCGTCTGGCATGGCGTTTGCGATAGGGTGACACGGATGTCACCCCGGGATGACGCCCGTGTCGCCCTTAACAGAACAACCTAACGGATTGCAGTAGTCGCTCAGATGACCCTCGGGACCGTCGTGCACCATCATCGCGTCGAAGGGGACCGGACGGCATGTCCCAGGGCCCGTGCCGATCGCGCCTCCCTCGTTTCCGGGCCGTGAAGGGGCGACGGGATTCCGTCCGCGGCCGATCGGACGGCTCGGCTCACCTGCGACCGGCGCGCGCGGGATCGACGCGTGGCGGCGGACGGCGTGCCGGTGCCGCGCGGCGGCCCTCCGGATCGCGCCGGGGTTCGACGGGCGCCGTCACGCCGGTGGCGGAGCCGACCCGGCGGGAAGGTGCCCGTTCACCTCGCGCCGTGTCGCGTCCTCCAGCAGACGGGCTCGACGCTCGGATCCCGTCGACCCGCGTAGATCGAGCGGCGGACCCACTCGACCTCGTCGGGCCGGGCGTCGAGGTCCACCTCGCGTTCCCACGCCTTGCGCTCGGCGTTCCACCGATAGCCGCGTGCGCGCAACGGGATCCGGGCCTCGAACGGGGACCCGTCCGCCACGATCCGCGCGGTCGGCCGCGACGCCCTGTCCAGCGCGTGCCGGAGCACCGTGGTGCCGTCGCCCACGTCGTGGTCGAGCAGCCGTATGAGCGCGTCCACGTCGCCCTTCGCCCGATGCGCGGAGTAGAACCAACCCGCCTGGAGCAGGAGGTCGCCGAGCCGTCCTCCCTCGAACCCGAGCCCGCGCCAGTCGACGTCGCGGAGGCTGCAGATCCAGGGGCGTCCGGCGCAGAACGGCAGCCTCCTCTCGATGCGGGGACGGTCGAAGCCGGCGTTGTGCGCGATCACGACGTCGGCGTCCCGGATGAGGGAGCCGGCCTCCGGATCGAGGATGGACCGGCCCGCGAGCATCTCGTCGCTGAGCCCGGTGAGCCGCCGGATCTCCGGCGAAAGCGGTCGACCGGGATCCTCGAACCACGTCCGGCTTCGCCCGGTCAGTCGGACGCGTCCGTTCGCATCGGCCCAGATGCGTGTGAGCGCGAGCTCCACGATCGGATCGGCATCGATATCGAGGCCCGTGGTCTCCACGTCCACGACGACCGCCGCCACCATGTCGTGGCGCACGCCGGGCGTCTCGGAGCGACGCATCTCGCGTACGCGCCGGACGACGCGGTAGTCCTCGTGCGCCTCCAGACCGGCCGCCACGGCCTCGGCGTCCACGGCGACCGAGACCGCACGGCCCGACATCACGCCGCCTCCTCGAACACCGCCTTCCTCATCGGCATGAGTGCCCGGTCGAAGGCCGCGCGATCGGCGTCGAGGCCGATGCCGAGGGAATGTAGCATCAGGGCGCGCTCGCATTCGGAGAGTTCGAGGCAGGCGTCGATCGGCGCCCGCCCGGCAAGGAGGCGCCGCGGCGCCAGCATCCATGCGACCGGATCCTGACGGACGCCGTCGCGCTGGAAGCGCATCGCCGCCTCCGACGCGACCAGCGCGATACGCACGAGGCCGCGGCGGGTGACGACGACCGTCTCGTCGCCCGGATCGTCGCACGCGAGCGCGTCGGGGATCGGCCGGACGGAGTCGCGGGTGCACTGCTCGATGGTGCTCATGGCATTCCTCCTGGCCGCCTGAGGGAAGAAGGCGGGGCGGCGACCGGCCCCGCAGGAACATATAACGACGCCTTAACTATGATTCAATAATTATTGAACCAATAAACGTTGATCCAACATTCCTTGAACGGTCTTGCCCGATCGAGCCGCGGCGCCTACCTCCCCAAGGATGGACGCCGACACGTCACGCATCCGCCTGGCGGCATTGGGGCATCAGACGCGTCTATCCGTCGTGGAGGCGCTGTCCGCCGCCGGTGCGACCGGACGCCTGCCGTCTGATCTGGCGGACGAGATCGGCATCCCGAGGAACCTCCTCTCGGCGCACCTGCTCGTCCTCGACAGGGCGGGTCTGATCTCGACCGAGCAGCGGGGACGCAATCGGGTGCTCCGCATCGTTCCGGACGCGCTGATCGGGTTGTCGGAGCACCTCGCCGAACTGGGTCGTCGGGGACGCCGGACCGGCTGATCGTCGCCGGCGACGGGGATCGGCTTCGCTCCCCGGTGCCGGGAAACCGATCCTCGACGGGCCCTGACGAGGAGGCCCGCCTCCCCTCATCTGACGTACGGCTGGATCGCGCACGCTCCGCAGCCCGGAATGTCTCCCCGAACTCTACGCCACGGCTCGACCGACCGTGCGCGAAGCCCTCGTTCCGAGGGGGAGAGGTGTGGGTTCGCGGTACCGGCCGCGAATACCCAGGAGGCGAAAATGCAGGAACCGGATCTCAGCTTCGTCGAACCGGCGCGGCGCGCGGAGATCGCGAGAAGGATCGCGGAGGTCGAAGAGTATCTGACGGCGCCGGGACCGGCCGCCGCAGAGCGGGCGGCGGCACGCCTCGGGCTCGGGCTCTCCTCCTTCCGACAGCTCGTCCGCGTCTGGACCAGGAGTCACAGAGCCGAGGATCTGTCCGGCGCCACGCATCGTCGATCCGTGTCGAGGAGACCAAACGCGCCCACGATGGCGCAACTCTCGCTCATCCGCGGGACGGAGGCCTCCATGCCCGACGACGTGCTTCTCGAGAAGGTGGTCGCGCAGGTGTACGCGAACGCGGAGAGCTTCGGCGCCCCGATGCCGAGCAGACCCACGGTCCGCGCCTACGCGTCGTCCTTCCGGCGCGAACGGCTCGCGGGGGTTCCCGCCGGAAGCGGCGTCGCCATCGATCACTGCGCCGTCGACGTCCTCGTCCCGTGGAAGGGGAAGGCCGTCCTGCCGATCGCCACGCTCGTGCTCGACCTGGAGAACCGCGGCGTGCTCGGGGTCGCGCTCGATCCGGTCCGGGCCGGCCCCCGCACCACGGCGGCCGCCCTGCTCGACGCGGTGTCGCGGATCGAGGCGTGCTCCTCCGTCCGGGCCGACGCCGTCCCGATCGAGATCGAAAGGGACGGGCGACCGGGGTGGGACGAGCTCTTCGAGGTCGTGGACGCCCACGGCCTCATGCGCAGCGGCGACGAGGCGGAGCGTCTGCCCGGCGGTCTCCGGACGATCCGTCTTCTCGGCAAGAACGCGAACGGCGTCCGCTTCAAGGCGCGCACCACGCACAGGAAACCGGAAGGCCGGACCGGTGAAGGCTTCGCCTCCGATGTCGAGGGCGCGCTGCAGTTCCTGCGCTCGCGGCTGATCCCCTCCGGAACAGGCGGCCCGCTCGCCGGGCTCACCGAACCCGTCAGGACCGCCCTGGCGCTCGATCTGAAGCGGCTGACACTGGACTAGGGCCCCTCCTCGGGGAAGGCCGCGTCCAGCAGTCCGACGAGCGGAGCCGGATCCCCGGCTCCTCCGGTCAGCCCCAGCCGCCGCAGCCGCCGCTCAAGGAGCTCGTTGCTGCGGCGGACCTCGGTCCGCAGGAGGACGTCGACCTCGGAGGCCGAGGGGACGGCGGCCTTCGCGAGCACGTCGTGCGCGATCGGTTTCCGCCAGTCCGCCCGTCTCCTCAGGTCCAGACCGCCGACGCGCTCGCCGACGGCCTCGACGAGCGCCGACCCGAAGCGCCGTGGTTCCGACCATCTGACCGACGCCTCGCCCAGCACCTCGGCGAGATGCGCGCGCATTCTCGTCATGGTCAGGAACTCACCCTCGCGCGGGTCCGGAACGACGACGGTCAGCGAGGGCCTCCGCACCGACAGGCGGAGCTCCAGGGCGCGCTCGGCTCCCTCACGCGCGACGTCGGCCAGCCTGGGCGAGACGCCCGCCGAGCCCGGCGCCGCCGCCAGGATCAGACCGCTGAAGCTCTCGATCAGGAAAGCGCAGACGAGCCACTCCGGATCGCCGCCTCCCGGCGCGACGAGATCGACCGGCGTCACGTCCAGCACGAACGCGCGACCGAAGCCCCGGCGCAGCGCCTCCGGATCCCGCGCGGCGTCGCGGGCGCGCTCGCGCGCGAGGCGGCGGGCGGTCGGCTTCGAGGGCGCGGCCGCCCCCGCTGCCGCCTCGCCATCCGCAGCCTCCGCCTCTGCGGGCCCGACCGTCGTCGGGATACGCCGGGCGGACCGCGTCGCGAAGCGCGCGACCGCCCGGAGCGTGCGCTGATCGGCCCAACGCGTCCGAAGTGAATAGAACCCCGTCCGCCCCATCCCGAGATCGCGCGCCAGCTCCGCGAGATCGGTGCCGGGCACGTCGGCCGCCACCACCGCCGCGAAGCGCTTCGTCAGATCGTCCCGCTCGGTCGGGCTCAGCGAGGCCCAGAACGCGAGCTCCGAAGTCGGCAGTCCGTCGGGCCAGACCCTCCGAAACACCTCCGGAACGTCGCCCCAACCGCCGGGCAAGTCGTTGTCATTCATGGACATTCAAAAATATCGCCAAAACGTTCTTGTGTCATTCATGAGGTTGCATACATTTGGGGGCATGAAGCAGCGCCCCATACAGGTTAGCACCGTCCGGCAGCGGCGGTCCATGCGCCAGGTCCACTCCGGCGACCGCCACGGCGTGGGACCGGCCACCCCGGTCGCTCCTACCCCGGTGCCGCCCGCCGGTTCGCTGGCGAGTCTGGATGGGGAGATGCACAGGGTCGTCGCGCACATCGGTCGGCGCCTCCTGCTCGCCCACGTGGCCACCAACGCGATCTTCCTCGTGCAGGAGGGCGCGCAGGGGGATCTCCGTCTGCCGACGCGCGAGGTGTGGATCGACCTCGTCGAGGCGGGGCGAGCCGAAGCGGTGCGATCGGACATGCCGGCGGAGGAGCCGACGGAGTCGTCCGCGGCGAAGATCTCCCTCCAGTGCGACATGCTCGACGCCGCCGGCGTTCCGCTCGGCGCCAAGGCGATGTCGATCTGGCTCCATGCGAACTGGGGCCCCGACATCGAGTCCCGCTGGGGCCCTCACGACTCCGTCCACACGCTCCGCTTCTGGCGCCGCGAGCGCCGCAGGCAGGACGCGTGATGCCGTCTCCCCGCGCTCCCGCTGCACCCACCGTGCGCCGTAGCGACCGTCCGCCCCCGGGGCGGCCTTCGCATTCGAAAACCCAGCCGACGCAGCAGCCAAGGAATCACCATGCCCAAGACCTCCATCCTGCATCAGCGCCCCGTGATCAGCGGCGCCGTCCTGCTCCTCAAGGGCGGGCTCGGCGAGGTGCGGCGCCACATCGCCGCCGACGGCACGACCGTCGTCTCGATCGTCAAGATCGACCTCTCGGACTCGCCGAACCACTCTCCCAGGATCATCCGCACCACCGAAGCGGCGCTCGAGCGCGCCATCGCCAGCGGTGAGGCGGAGGTCGTCGCCCTCCCGCGCACCACGCGGGTGGCGCCCCGTCGCTTCCGCCGCGCGGCTCGGCGCCGGGACGACGCCCACCTCCCGATCACCGTCCGCGTCGGCAACCCGCCCGTCGGTCGCCACGTCCTCGACCCGCGCGCGAAGGTCGCCGAGGAGCGCCGGCTGCTCCGGATCGACGTCGCGCTCCGGCGTGCCCGTCGCCATGCCGGCGCGCGCGGCGTCCACGACCAGACCTCCGCGCGCCTCGCCATGGCCGAACTGCGTGCCGCCGGCGTCCTGTTCTTCGGCGACGAGCTGCTCGCGTCGAAGCGGGCCTCGAGCGTCGGGCGTCGCCGCCGCCGCGGATGACGCGATCCGGGACGGTGGTCCGCAGGCGGTCCCGTCCCACCCCCACCCATCCCACCGACGAGGAGAAGTCCCGTGAAGGCCACCGCCAGAAACATCCCCGCCACCGTCCCCTCCGGCCCCGCGCCGGCCCGGCGCGAGTGTGCCGTCGAGCACGTCGTGCATTCCGACGTCGTCGCCTCGGCCGCGCAGGGGTCGCCGATCGATGCCTCGAAGGTGTCCCGCCTCGTCATCGTGCGCGCATCGGACGGGGGACAGCTCCGCACCGTGCTGACCGGCACCAAGGTCGTGCGGACCATCGCCTATCCGTCGCGCCGATATCGCTGCGTCCGCTACGGCGAGGCGGAGACCGAGTGCTCGATGATCGAGCAGCAGGAGGTCTGCCCCGTCACGGTCGCCGCCATCTCCCAGCCGATGCGCATCGAGGCGCTCGTCGATGGCGTCTGGCTGCGCACGATCGTCGACGCGTCGGTCCTGCGCGTCAATGGCGAGCGCGCGCTCGTCGAGTGCAAGCGCGACTGGTCGGGCTTCCGCACCCGCGATGGCGCCATCCAGACGTTCCTCGGCGGCCTCGCCGCCGGTGCCCTCGGGTGGAGGTACGAGCGTCGTGTCCTTGCCCATTCCGGATCCCCGCGACGTCGGGCGAACGTGGGCGAGGTGGCGTCCTGCCGCTTCATCAACGTGTCCGACAGCCTCGTCTCGCGGGTGACCCGCCTGCTCGCCGGCGGGCCCGTCGCCCTCCAGACCCTCGGCTCCATCCTGCACAACGATCCGGCCAACGGCCGCGCGCGCGCGTTCGCCCTCATGGCGCGCAGGATCGTCGACATCGACCTCGACGGCCCGCTCGACGGCCGGGCCGAATGCCGCGCCGCGCCCGTCGCCATCGGGCGACTCCCCTCCCTCCGCCGCTGATCCGGCGACGGGGCGAAACCGACGAGTTGCGCCCCGTCGTTCGGCCCTTCCCACGGCCCGAGCCGCCCACGCTCGGCAGCCCGACCATGCCGTCGCGCGACCGCACGCGAACCTTCCATGGAGACGATGATGGAACAGCTCCAGATCGCCGACCTGCTCGGCGCCGAGATCAGGCTGCCCGACGGCCGGGACATACTGATCGAAAGGGAGATCGGCGACGGGCTGCTGGATGTTCGTCTGCTGCCGAGCGGCGAGCTCTTCAGGATCGAGGATCCGCTCACGGGCGAGCGCCACCTGCCGGACGCCTCGTTCATCGAGGATCTGTCCGCTTCGGGCGATCTCAACATCATCCGCCGACGCGACGGCCATCGTTCCACCACGCCCCTTCCCGCGCGGACGTACGAGCGGGACGAGATCGAGAAGCTGGACCCGTATGCGAAGGCGAGGCTCGGCGTCGTGCGCGGGCTGCGGGACCGCGGCGTCGATCCGACGTCCCCCGATCTCGGAAACCATGTGCGAGTGATCTGGTCTGAGGAGGGGTGGCAGGAGCGCTTCGGCCCGCAACCGGAGAACCGCCGCGTCCGTGCGTGGTTCGGACGCGGCGACGTGGAGCAGGTTGCTCTCGACGACATGATGAGCCGGTCCGGCAGGGTTCCGCGGCGGTCGCCGATCGACCCGGCGCTGAACGCGATCTACGACCGGCACGCCCATGCCCACTGGTATGAGAAGAAGCGCGGCTGGACCATCGTGGACGCCACCGCCGACGCGGCCGCCGAGCGGCGGAATGAGAACGGCCGGCGCACCCTGACCGGCGAGCCGCCCCTTCCGGAGATCAACCGCGAGACAATGCGCAGGCGCATCAACGCGCTGCTCTGCCGCGACGCCTACGCCGCCAAGATGGGCGAACCCGCCGCGAGGCGGAAGTTCGACGGCGGCGGCGAGGGCCTCAGGCCCACGCGCATCCTCGAGATCGGCATCATGGACGAGACGGTCCTCGACTGCATCACGGTCGTGCATCGGGGCGTCGCCGGCCGTCCGTATCTCGGCGCCGTCCTCGACGCCTTCTCCCGGACGGCCCCCGGCATCGCCATCAGCTTCACGCCGCCGTCCCACCATACGGCCGCCCTGGTGCTGCGTCGGGCCAATCGTGCCAAGATCGTGCGCCCCGACCGCCTCAAGAGGCGTCCCGCGCTCGCGAAGATTGGCGGTAAATTCTCCAAAATCATCGTCGACAACGGCAAGAACTACGTCTCGCCGAGCTTCATCGAGACGTGCGCCAGCCTCGGCATCATCGTCCAGATCGCGCCCGTCGCGATGCCCCGTGCGAAGGCGATGATCGAGCGGTTCTTCCACACCCTCAAGCAGTATCTCCTCTCGAAGCTGCCGGGGCACACCCTCGACCCGTCCCAGCTGCGGCGGCTCGGGATCAATCCGGCGACCGAGGCGGTGCTCACGCTCGAGACGCTCGAGATGCTGATCGAGGAGTTCCTGTTCTACTACCACACGCGGCTGCACAGCGGCATCTCGGCCAGTCCGGTCGAACGGTGGGAGTCGTCCATGGCGCTGGGCCACCGCCACGTGCTCGATTCCGAGGCGAAGCTCGACGCCCTCTTCGGCGTCGTCGTCCACGGCCGCCGCATCACGGCGAACGGTGGGGTCAGGATGTTCTCGAACCTCACCTACAAGTCCGCGGACATGCGGCGGCTCATCATCGACCGTCTGGCGGGCTCCGAAAAGCACCGCGGCCGGCTGGACGCCACCACCGCCTGCACGGTCAAGGTCAGATACGACCCGGCCGATCTCGGGCACATCTGGGTGGAGGTGGGCCGCGACTGGGTCCGCCTCCGCTGCACGGATCACGAATACGCTTCGGGCCTGTCGCTGTGGCAGCACAAGCAGATCCGCGCCTTCGCCAAGCGCGAGCGGCTCAGGATCGAGACCGAGGAGGACCGGCTCGTCGCACGCGCCGAACTCAACCGCAGCATCCAGGAGCATCTCCCCCAGCTCAAGATGCAGGAGCGCCGCGTCGCCGCACGCTTCGTCGAGGGCGAGGCGCCGAGCGCGGTCTGCGCGGCCGAGCACGCCATCGCCGAGCCCCGCCACGACGGTCTCGGTCCGATCGTCGCGCACGAACCCGCGCATGCATATCGCGACGACCTGCACCGACCGCCAAGCCGTCCTTCCATGCGGTCGGACGACGCCGAGGACGACGCCCAGCCCGCCGCGGGCGCGGACGATCGCCCCGAGTTGCCCCGTTCCGCGGGTTTCACCCTGCGGGCGGATCCGTCCCTGCCCGGCGGATCGCGCCCGGACCCGAACGCCGAGGTCGCCGGCCCCGGAGCCGACAAGGCGGACCAGGACCTCGGCAGCTTCGAGCCCCCACTCTGGGAGCCGCCCGTCGACGAGGACGAGCGCTTCAAGGACTTCAACTGATCCAGCCCGACCATCGGAGACGAAAGATGACCTTCAGCAAGGCGGAACTGCAGCCGAAGACGGGGTGGCCCGAAGGCAGGGCCGACCGGTCGGACGACGCGGAGCTCTCGCGCCGCTCCGCCGCCATCCTCGCCATCTACGTCGCCAATCCGGTCCACCGCGGGCCGTTCGAGGCGATGGATCGGCTCAGGGCGCAGACTGCGGGGCGCCGGGGTACCCGGCAATACGCCATCCGCGTGACCGGAAGCTCGGGCGCGGGCAAGTCGACCCTCGCGAAGAAGTTCGTGGAGAAGGTGACCGCACGGGGGCACCACGCGGACGGGGAACGTCCGGCCGTCTACGTGGAGCTCGAGCAGGCCTGCACCGTCAAGCGGATGTGGTCGTCGATCCTCCACGCCTACCACGACGGCTTCGCAGACGAGGGCAGCGTCGAATCCCTCAGGAAGCGTGCGGTCGACGCCATCCTGCGCTCCGGGACGTCGCTCCTCCTCGTCGACGAGGTCCAGCACCTCTTCTACAGGTCGAAGGACGGTCTGGCCGCCACCGATGCCTTCAAGCGTCTGCTCGACTGCGGCGTCACGTCGCTCGCGCTGCTGGGCAACGAGGAGGGCCGCGGACTGCTCGAAAGCAACGTCCAGCTCGTCAACCGGATGGTGACGCCCGCCGACATCCGGCGTCTCGATCCGGCCTCCGACGCCGACCTCGATCTCCTCGGAGAGTTCCTCAAGCGTTTCGATGCCGCGATGGTCGCGGCGAAGCTGCACGACCGTCCCGCCGGACTCCACGATCCTCGACTGGTCGACATCCTCATGGAGGTCGGCGGCGGCGTCATCGGCGCCATGATCAACGTCATCCGCGAAGCGTCCGACCACGCCCATCTCCGGGCGGCGGAGCGCATCGAGCCGTTCGACCTCGCGCGGGCGATCGACGGTTGGAGCGACGGCCAGAACCGCAGGGTCGGCAATCCGTTCAGGCGCGCCTGAACGTGGAGGCCCCACCGCCCCCCAAGAAGGTGCTGCGCGCCATCCCGCCCGAGTCCGACGAGAGCCTCGTCGGCTTGGTCCGGAGATGCGCCTTCGAGAACGGTCTGCCCTCGACGGGCGTCCTGCTGCGCGAGGCGGTGGCGGCGCCGCACGCGTGGAGCAATCTCGCGTTGCGCAACGACGTGGATGCCGACCGCCTGGCCGAAGCCATGAGGACCGCTCCCGATGAGATCGACGCGCGATTGTACGCCGCCCGACGCGCCGCCCCCTTCGTGGAACTCAGGGGGTTCCACGGCACCGAGATGCGGGGCAGCGATCTCCGCCCGCGGCTGCGGCGCATTCCCGCCGCGCTTCCCGGCACCGGTCATCATCGCGCCCTCTGGCATGTGGCGACGATACCGTTCTGTCCCGAAACCGGCGAACCGCTGTTCGACCGCTGCGCTCGCTGCGAACGCCGGCTGGAATGGTCGGCGGCCCGGAGGCTCGACCATTGTTCGGTATGCGGTGACGTGGCGCGCGCCTCGGGAGGGAGTCGTCCGGACGAGGCCGCCCTTCGCGAGACGTCGCTCATGACGCGCCTGCTCGATCCCCGATCGGACGCGAGGGTCGCGCTGGAGGCCACCATCCCCTCTGAGCTTCACGGCCTCGGCCGAGGTGCGGTCTTCGATCTCGGCTGGTCGATCGCCCGCCTGTTCGAGCGCCGCGTGAACGGCGCGCGGGCCGACGATCCCTCGCTGCCGGCCGACGTGCGGACGGACGTCCTTCGTCGCGGCGCCGAGATCATCGGCGATTGGCCCGCCGCGCTGCGAACCATGCTTCGCGGGGCGGTCGCCGACGATGCGGCCCGAGCGAAGCAGGCGCTGCGCGGACTCCGCTCCATGGTCGCGAAGCGAACCGGCTGGCCCGAACAGGCCGAACTGCTGGGCCGGACGGTGCCGGAACTCATCGGCCGGGCCAGGGTGGCGATCGGAGGGCTTCACGGTCCCCTCGTCAACAGCGATGACGCGAGGCGGGAACTTCGCATTAATCCACGCACCCTGCGCAGGCTGGTCCAACAGGGGCCGCTCAAGGCGATCGACGTCACCCCCTCGCGCCGCCTCTGCGTCGGTCTGGACCGCGCCTGCGTCGAGAGGCTCAGCGTTCTAAAGACGGACTGCGCGAGTCTCGCCGAGGCCGCGGACCAACTTGGCATAACGCAGGCCGGAGTCGCGCAGCTCGTCGACCTGGGCGAGCTGGATGAGCACTCCGACCCGGCGCTGAAGCTCCTGCGTCACGGGCGACAGGTCTCGCGCACCGGTCTCGCTGCGCTTAGATCTCGGATAAACCTCCGCGCTATGCCGATCGACGCAGCGACGATCACGCTACGCCGAGCCACTCGGGTGATCGGTGGCGAGAAGCCGTGGGGCCGGATCCTTGCCGAGGCAGCGTCCGGTGCACTGCCCGTCACGAGCCCACCCGAGATCCGAGGTTCGAACCGGCTGGTCGATCGGATCGCCATCCCGGTCTCCGAAGTGCGGGCGCTCAGGCTCATCGGGGACGTCCCACGGGGGGACGGGGCCGCGGAACTCAGCAGAATCGATGCCGCGGACATCCTGAATCTCACGCCGCGGCGCCTGCTCGACGCGCTGGAACGGGAGCTGCGCCATGCGGTGCTTCCCGATGGAAGGCTGCGTCGTGACGCGGTGCTCCGTCACGCCCGCCGTCACATGTCCTTCGCCGAGCTGTCCATCCGCAGCGGGCAGGGTCGGACATTGGCGAAGATGCTCGCCGCAGACGGAGTGCGCCGTCTGGGTGTTGCGGGATGGGATCGCGAGGCCGCCGAGGCGTGGCTGAAGCCGGCCTCGGAATCAGCGATGCGACGCAATCGGACCGGTCGGGCCAGCGTAGCAAACTCGGGCGGCCGAATGTCGGCAACATAACGCAAGCGACGGCGTCGACCCATCACCTTGAGGTGTCCTGGTGCGCTTGGCCGCATGGGCTTCGACCCGTGTGATTACCGGTCAGGGAGAGCCGGGGAGGTAGGTCACAATTGGACGGAATGACGCACTACCCTCCATGTGCCGTCGAACTCCAGCACCGCATCTCCAGGCAGCGCGGCCGGCACGATGGTGGCCGGCTCCGCCAGGGGGCGAAGCGCGCTTGCCTTATCCGCCCGTGGCATCGCAGTGAAGAGCAGCCGGGCGGGGTGACCGGCGCCTAGACTGGCGGCGTAGTTCATGAACTGATCGCCTGGTCGATGAGCGGATCCCTGCTCGTGCGAAAGCAGCATGTAGACGGGCTTCGACATCCAAGGAAAGCCCGCATCGTCGAGCACGCGATAGAAGTGGCGGCAGATGCCGCCGTGATGAGGCACTTGAATCACCGAGAGGTCGCGGAGATGGTGGACCATGCGCGGATAGTAGCGCCGCACGCTGTCGGACCCCACTGCGAAGCCGTCGAAGCCGGTATCGCCCGTGATGAGCACGCCCTGCTCCTCGTGATCGAAGCGGACGACGTAGCTCAGCTGGTTGCTGTCGGTCAGGTCCTTCAGCCGCTCGTAAGGATGGAGTCGGGTCATCGCAAGGGTGCCGACCGGCAGGAGGTCCCGTCTCTCGGCGACGAGCCTCTCGGTCGGTCCCAACAGCGTGAGCCGAGGTCCCGGCCCTCGGACCGACCTGCGGTCGAACCGCCCGCTCGACCCGTCGAAGCCGAATTCGATCGGTTGACCGTCCTCACACCAGATCTGCCGCCGCCTTATCTCGGGGCGTGCTCGCAGCGCCTCAACGAGACGGATCAGCGCCCCCGCGTTGATCGCGTCCGTGCAAACGGCGTTGCGGATCGATGCCACCGCCATTTCGAGGATACGCCCTTCCACGGGACCTCGCGCCGCGAACCGCATCCGCTCTATCGTGCCTACGTCGCGATGCGACAGATGCCAGACATATCGCGCATGCGTGACGAGCGCGCCCGTCTTAAGGACGTCCCCGCCGGAGAGATGCTCGACACCGGACACGGCGAGCCTACGTCGGGCGGCGCCTCTAACCCGGCGGAACCGCGTCAGACCGAGCGCCTCGTCGCGGCCTCTGAAATCGCGGGAGGAATCTGCGTCCGGCTCGTCCGTTTTGCTGCCTAGCTCGAGCATCTGCTCGAACTCGTCCAAGTGATCGAGCGTGACCGCCTTGTCCCCCAGATAGGCCTCATACGCCTCACGCCCTTCATCGGTAGCGAAGCGCGCCGCGAGGGTGTCCTCACTCTTCGGGGCACGACCCGTAGCGTCCGCGGGCCCTGACCCCGACAGCGTGTCGTCAGCGACCGGAGGGAGCCAGATCTCCCGCACCGGTATGGTCACGCCCCTGCCGACCAGTTCGGTAAGACCGTCGAGATGATCCTCGTCGTAGTGGGTGCCAATCACGAGGTCGAGCGGCCGCGCGGGCCCCGCCGCCCCTCCGATGGGACCGAGCGTTTCGGCGACCTTGTCTGCGACGCAAATGCCCGCGCCGGCGTCGCCTCCATCAGCCAGCACCGTAACGGTCCGATCGCCACGACGAAATTCGAGAAGTATCGCGGCGCCGAGGCCAACGGAATACATGGTGATCTTGATCGACATGTCCCGTCATACCCCCGCAGATCCCAAGCGTCATCCAGGCAACGATTGATGTCCTTCCGGGAGGACGAGCGACGTGATTGCCAGGTGGCGGGCGCTATGCGGCGATCCTTGATCGTTCGGCGCGACGCAGCAGATTCCGTTACGACGAAGTTCGAAATGCTCGCATATGCCGAAGCGACCTCCCGCGTTCGCCCTAGTCGAGCTAGCTGCTCGATCACGCCGGCGTGACGGCCACATCGGATTCGAAACGCCAGACTACTGCGGTCGACGGCGGGCTGCCGCCCGCAAGGATAGCCAAGCTGCTCGTCGCAGACGCGTGGCGGATTGACCGAGCCGTCCGCCACTGATCCCTTCCGGGCGGGTCGCGACGCCTTTATCGATGAGTCGGAGTGAGGGGTCGACGTCCCTTGATGTGTCTCGCCATCATGCAGGCGTCCGTTGATGTGTTTTCGCCTACATTTGTTGCTGTGCTTTCCTCGATGCCCAAAGAGGGCGACGCGCAACCGTTGATGTGGGCGATCAATAGCCGGGATGCCGCCTGACGGTGTGGTCTCAGCGTATCTCTGTTTCATCGACGACCGGGCGGTTCTCCCTCGTGCCGCGCATACGGCTCTTCGGATCGTCCGGATCGGCGCTGATGATCACATAGTCTTCGGCAACTTCGACAAGCGTTCCCATGAAGGGGAAATCGGCGAGGCTGCCGGTAACGCGATAACTGACCGTATCTCCGATCTTGAACGTCTTCTCGTCGAGGTTGAAGTCGAACGGACATGTCTCGCCCATACCCTGCATCGTCATTCTCCATTCATGCCGTAAGCCTGGTGGATCGGAACAGGATCGCATTCCGCCACGAAAGGTGCAACGGCGACAGGACAGGCCCGCGGGCGCTTACAAACCCACCTTGTCGAGCGCCGAGGCCAGTTCGGCATGGATTGCGGCGTCATCGCGTGGCCGCAGGCGGCCGAGGACGGTCTGCACCCGCTTTTGCGCCACCTGCAATGTCTTGTGGCGGACTTCGCGGATCGAATTGGTGCGCCACGATTCGCTTTGGCCGAGGAGGGCGGACCATTTCGCCTCCTCGGCCGCCAGCACGGCGAGCGCCATGCGCAGCCCGTCGCGCCGGCCCCGGTCATAGTCATCCGTCATCGCTTATTCCCGAAACCGCCACCATCAACGGCAGGCCCGCGCGGATCGTCACCGCGCGGGCCACGCCCTCACGCGATCCGTGCGCGGTCCTCGACGATGCGCTCCAGCATGGAGAGCGGCATCGCGCCCGCCTCCAGCACGTCGTGGAAACGCTTCAGGTCGAAGCGGGCGCCCGCGATCCTGCGGGCGTTCTCCCGTGCGCGCAGCCAGGCGGCGTGGCCGATCTTGTAGCTGCACGCCTGGCCCGGCGAAACGCAATACCGTTCCACCTCGCGTTGCGACCGGCCTTCCGCGAAGCCGACCGTATCGATGAGATAGCGGGTCGCCTGCGCGTGCGTCCACCGCTTGGTATGGATTCCGGTATCCACCACCAGCCGCGCCGCGCGGAACAGGAAGGATTGCAGATAGCCCGCCCGCTCGACCGGTGAGGCATAGCCGCCCAGTTCGTCCGCCAGCTGCTCGGCATAGAGCGCCCAGCCTTCGAGATAGGCGTTGAAGAAGGCGATCTTGCGCAGCGTGTGCGTCTTCGCGCGCTGCGCGATCGAGATCTGGAGGTGATGGCCCGGCACGCCCTCGTGATAGGTGAGACTGGGTAGCGTATAGCGCGGCCAGTCGTGCACGCTCTTGAGGTTGATCCAGTAGATCGCGGGGCGCGACCCATCCAGCGGCGCGCGGAAATAATAGCCGTTGGGCGCGCCGTCCTGAATCTCGGGCGCGACGCGGCGGATGTCGAGCGGCGCGTCGGGCGGGTTGTTGAACGCCTGCGGCAGTTTTGCCTGCATCGCCCGTTCACCGGCGTTCAGGCTGGCGAGCAGCTCGGCGCGGCCGGCATCGGTATCGGCGAAAAGCTGGGCGGGCATTCGATTGAGCTGCGCCAGACGCGCGCCGACGCTGCCTTGCGTCAGCCCCTGCCCCTTCAGGATCGGATCAAGCTGGGCGGTAAGCGCGGCGACCTGCTCCAGCCCCATGCGATGTACCTCGTCAGGTGTCAGCGTCGTGGTGGTCGCCTGGGCCAGCGCCGCCGCATAGATGCCCGCGCCGCCGGGAATGGCCCAAAGGCCCGCCTCTGCCCGCGCCGCCGGCCGTAGCGCCCGCACGGCCGCGATCTGCCGGTCGAGCGCCGGATAGACCTGCGTGCCGACGATCCGCGCGGCCTGCGCCTTCCAGTCGCCCGCAATCCCTGCCTCGCCCGTGCGGCGGGTGAGCGACGTGACGAGCGAATTGTCCGCCGCCGCCGGCGCGCGCAGCTTCGCCATCTGGCCCAGCGCCAGATCGAGCGAGAAACCGGGCGCCACCCGGCCCTTCTCGGCGAAACGGCGCTGGACGTCCGTCTCATTGTCCAACTGGCGGCCCATCTGGCCCAGCCGATCGAGATAGGCCTGCGCGTCATCCTTCGTCTTCACCGGATGGGTGGAGTTGAGGAAATCGGGCAGCGAGAAATAGACGCCGTCCTGCTGCGTGATCGGATACGGCCCCTGCGGCGAGGATAGGCCGAAGCGCTCCGGCCCGACCATCTTGGAATCGATATCGTAGAGCACAACCTCCCGGTCGATCTTTGCCTGGGGCGACAGCGTGTTCGGATCGACCGCCGCGATCGTGGCGCGCGCCTTGCGGTTGCGTGCCAGATCCTCGGCGATGGAGGCGTAGCTGTTGTCCCCCAGCTTGTGCCGCAGATCGGCATTGGCGCCCGTATCCAGCCCGAGCGAGGTGGCGAATTCAGGCGAGGCGCGCAGCATATCCGCCAGCACCCGATCGAAGGCGGCGTTCAGCCGTGCGTCCCCGGGGGCGGGAGTTGCGGCGGCGGGCGCTGGCGCGGCGGGCGCGCGCGTTACGGCAAGCCCGGTCGCCGCCGCGCCGGAGAGAAGAAACAAGCGACGGTCCATGCCGTTATCCTTTACGTATAAGCTGTTGATCGCAGGCTAGGCGACGGCGATCCCCCGGCGCAACCCCGCGCGCCGGCCAAGGCGGGTGAAGACGGTGACACGGCGGCCGACATTCTTCTTCGATGGCGGATGCCGCCCCAACCCCGGCCCTATCGAGATCGCGGTCGTTCATCATGGCCGTACATGGCTGCGCGACGATATCGGCTCCGGCGACAATAGCGAGGCGGAATGGCGGGCGCTGCTGTTCGCCGTGCGGATTGCGCTGGACGAAAGGGCGATCGCGCCGCTGTTCATCGGCGACTCCACTCTGGTGGTGCGGCAGGCGGGCGGCCTGGCGCCGTGCCGCAGCCCGCACCTGCTCCCCTATCTCGCCGACTTCGCCAAAATGTCGGTGGGGTTGCCCGGTCTCGGCCTGCGGCAGGTCGCGCGCGGAAAGAACCTCGCCGGGATCGCGCTGGACCAGCGGCGGCGCTGACCGGTCATGCCGTCCAGCCCGACAGATCCTCCTGCTGCGCGACGAGCGCGAGGCCATGGGCGATCGAGGTCAATTCGCCACCCGATACGATCCGCCCCTCGCCGAACCGATCGGTGAAGATGGCGCGCACGGCGGGCACGAGCGAGGTGCCGCCCGTCAGGAATATGCGGTCGATCCCCGCCTCGCCCACGCCGGCCGCCGCCAGCGCCTCGTCCACGGCCTGCGCCATGCGGGCGATATCGTCCGCGATCCAGCCTTCGAAATCGGCGCGGGTCACGGTCGCCTCGATCCCCAGCCCCACGCCGTCGAACCGGAAGCAGGCCTCTGTCTCGGCGGACAGCGCGCGCTTCAGGTGCGCCACGGCGTCATAGAGCGGAAAGCCGAGTTCGTTCTCGATCAGCGCGATCATCCGTCCGATCGCCTCCGGGTCGACCGCGCTTTTGCGCAGGCGCTCCAGCTCGTCCAGCGTGCGGCGGTTGCGCATAAGCGCCAGCCTCGACCAGTCAGCGAAATCGGTAAAATAGCCGCCCGGAATATCGAGCAGCTTGTCGAACGAGCGATATTGACCACCCTTGCCGATCCGCGGCAGCACCAGCCGATCGATGATGCGCTGGTCGAAGCGATCGCCCGCGATGCCGACGCCGGCATGGCCCAGCGGCTCGCAGCGCCGCGCCGCACCCGGCTCCGCCACCCGCACGACCGAGAAGTCGCTGGTGCCGCCGCCGAAATCCGCCACCAATAGCGTCGCCGCCTCGGTCAGCCGCGCGGCGTGGCCGAACGCTGCGGCCAGTGGCTCATACACATAATGGATCTCGCCCGCGAAACCCGCGAACATCGCATCGTAGCGTTGCCGGGCCAGCGCCGGATCGGGGCGCGATCCGGCATAATGCACGGGGCGGCCCACCATCAGGCGATCCAGTCGATCGAGTGCGCCGCCCGCATGGGACGCCAGTCGATCGAGGAACAGCCGCCCAAGTTCCTCGAAGCGATAGCGCCGGGTGAACACTGAGGCGCTTTCGAACGACGGGCTGGCGGCCACCGACTTGAAAGACTGGAGAAACCGACTGTCGCCCGGATATTCGAGATATTCCGCAATCGCCGCCGGCCCCGCCTCCACCGCGATGCCGCCCCGCGCCGTATCGTCCTGCCAGAAGCACAGGGCCGAGCGGAAGACCTCGTACGCCCCATCGAAGGCGATCAGGCGGGGATCGTCACCGGTTTCGCCGGCAAGCGCCGCCACGCTGTTGGTGGTGCCGAAATCGAGACCCGCCGTACGGTATCTAGGGGAAGTCATGCGAATTCGAGGCCCGCTGATCGATGGGCCGGCCTCTCTGTCCGCGTCGCGCGCCGACCGCAAGCGGCGCGCGACGCGGCATAGCCTACAGCAGCTTGTCCAGCGTCATCGGCAGGTCGCGCAAACGGCGGCCGGTGGCGTTGTGGATGGCGTTGGCGATCGCGGCGGCGGTGCCGGTGATGCCGATCTCGCCGATTCCATGCGCGCCCAGCGGCGTGTGGGGATCGGGAATGTCCGTCCAGATCACGTCGATCTCCGGCACGTCGAGATGCACCGGCACGTGATACTCGGCGAGGCTGGGGTTCATCACGCGCCCTGTGCGCGGATCGAACAGTGTCTCCTCCATCAGCGCCAGCCCGATGCCCATGATGATGCCGCCGCGAAACTGGCTGGTCGCGGTCTTGGGGTTGAGGATGCGGCCGCAATCGAAGGAGCCAAGGAAGCGACGGACCCGCACCTCGCCCGTCACCGCATTCACCCCCACCTCGGCGAATTGCGCGCCGTAGGAGTGCATCGAATATTTCATCGTCTCGACCGGTTTTGGCGCCGCTGTCTCCACCGTCAACGATGATCGACCGGCCCGGGCGAGGATGGAGGCATAGCTTTCGTGCGCGGATGGCTCGTCGGCGCGGGCGAGGCCGCCGTCCCGCGCGACCAGCTCGTCGGCGCGCCGCCCGGCGATCGGGCTGTCGTTGCCGGCAAGCTTGACGAACGCGCCGATCAATTCATCGCTGGCCGCCGCGACCGCCGCCAAAATGCTCGTCGTCTGGGCCGAACCGCCGGCCATCACGCCCGCCGGCAACGCACTGTCGCCATATTCGAACGTCACCGCCTCCAGTGGCAGGCCCAGCCGATCGGCGGCATGCTGCGCCTGAACGGTTGCGGTGCCCATGCCCATTTCCTGCCCGGCGATGGCGACGGTCGCGTGGCCGCTTGCGTCCATCTCGATGCGGGCCGCAGCACCCGGCATGCGATAATAAGGGTAGGTGGCGGTCGCGACCCCCATGCCGATCAGCCACTCGCCCTCGCGACGACTGCTGGGCGTCGCGTTCCGCCGCTCCCAGCCGAACCGCTTCGCGCCATCAGCATAGGCCTTGAGCAGATGACGGGATGAGAAGGCATTGCCGCTGGTGGGGTCTTCCGTGGGCTCGTTGCGGCGGCGCAATTCGATCGGATCGATACCCAGCCGTTCGGCCAGTTCATCGATCGCGCACTCCAGCGCGAAGGTGCCGATCGATTCACCGGGCGCGCGCATGAAGGTGTTCGCCAGCATATCCATCTCGGCGATATGCTGTTCCAGGTGGAAGCTGCCCGCGGCGTAGAGATGGCGCGCGGGAAAGGTGAATTGCTCCGGGCAATTATTGTGCGACGTCATGGATGTGACGCCGGTGTGGATCAGGGCAGTCAGCCGCCCGTCCGCGTCCGCGCCAAGCCCGACGCGCTGCTCGGTCAGCGTGCGGCCACCGACGAGGCGGTAGACGGCCTCGCGGGTTAGGGAGAGGCGGACCGGCCGGCCCGAGAGCTTCGCGGCGGCGGCGGCGAGGATCTGATGGCTCCACAGCCCCTTACCGCCGAATCCGCCGCCGACGAACGGGGAGAGGACGCGCACCTGCTCCGGCTTCAGCCCGAACACGTCGGCTACCGTGGCGGCGGTGCCGTTCAACATCTGCGTGGCGTCGTGCAGGATCAGCGTATCGCCATCCCACCGTACGGTGGCCCCATGCGGCTCGATCGCATTATGGTTGTGGCGGGGGGTGGTATAGCGCAGATCCACCTTGTGCGGCGCGGCGGCAAGCGCCTTTTCGGCATCGCCGATGTCCAGCACCGGCGGCTCGCCAAGAATGCTTTTGGGGTGTTGGGCATCGGCGCGGGCGGCATCGAAATCGATCGTGGCGGGCGATGCGTCGTACGTCACGGAAACGAGCGCGGCCGCATGGTCCGCCTGCGCCTGCGTGTCCGCCAGCACCAGCGCGATCGCCTCGCCGTTCCAGTGGACGGCATCGTCCTGCATGATCGGCAGGTTGCTGCCGGCGACGCCGCTGCCCTGCCCGAAGGCCTGTGGCGCGCGCATTTTCGGCGCGTTGCGGTGGGTCATCACGAGCGCGACGCCGGGCGCAGCCTCGGCCGCTGCCGTGTCCAGCGTGGCGATCCGCCCCTTGGCGATGGTCGAATGCACCAGCGCGGCGTAGAGCATTTCCTCCATCGGCACTTCGGACACGAAGCGGGCGGCTCCGCCCACCTTCAATACGCCGTCCAGCCGGGAGACGGGCGCGCCGATCTGGCCATGCTGGCCGCGCATCGGGGACGGTTTGGCCCCCGGCACCAGCGCGTCGGGCACGTGGCGCAGCGCCGTGCGAGCGATATCCATGATGCTCATGCCTGCTCTCCCGCCAGATCGGTCAACACCGCGACGATCAGCCGCTCCGCCAGCGCGATCTTGAAACCATTGTCCCGAAGCGGCACGGCCGCCGCCAGCTCGGCTTGCGCCGCCGCGCGAAACGCATTCTCGCCGGCATGCTGGCCGCGCAGATGCGCCTCGGCCAACGTCGCGCGCCATGGGCGATGCGCTACACCGCCGAGCGCCAGCGCCACATCGCGGATCGTGCCGTCTTCCGCCACGTCGATACGCGCGGCAAGCGAAACGAGCGCGAAGGCATAGCTCGCCCGATCCCGCGCCTTGCGATAGGTGCTTCGCATGCCGGGGCCGGCTGGCGGAAGCTCCACGCCGGTGATCAGCTCGCCTTCGGCAAGCTCCGTCTCGCGATCGGGCGTATCGCCCGGCAGGCGATGGAAATCCGCCATCGCCACGCGCCGTTCTCCTGCCGGGCCCGCGACATGCACGGTCGCGTCCAACGCCGAAAGCGCCACGCACATGTCGGACGGATGCGTCGCGACACAGGCGGGGGACGCGCCAAGGATGGCGTGGATGCGGTTGAACCCCTCGCGCGCGTCGCAACCGCTGCCGGGGACGCGCTTGTTGCAGGCCGCTGCCGCGTCGTAAAAATAGGTGCAGCGCGTGCGTTGAAGGATGTTGCCGCCCACCGTCGCCATGTTGCGGATCTGCGGCGAGGCACCGGAGAGGAGCGCGCGGGACAGCATTGGATAATGGGTCCGTACGCGCATGTCGGCGGCAAGCGCTGCGTTGCGGACGCCCGCGCCGATCAGCAGGCCGCCCTCCGCCGTGTCCGAAATGCTGGTCGACACGTCGGTTACGTCCACCAGACGCGCCGGTTGCTCGATCCCCTCGCGCATCAGGTCGACGAGGTTGGTGCCGCCACCCAGATAATAAGCGCCGGCCTCCGCGCCCTCCCGCAGCGCGACGGCGGTATCGGTGGCGCGCGCGTAAGTGAAGGGGGTCACGCGGCGACCTCCTCGGGCGCGGCTGCCCCGGTGCCGAACGTCTCGGCGATGGCGGCCACGATGCCGTTGTGCGCGCCGCAACGGCAGAGATTGCCGCTCATCCGCTCGCGCAGCTCATCGTGGCTGAGTATGGCGATCCCGGTGAGATCGGGGGTCACGGCGCTCGGCATGCCGCGCGAAAGCTCGTCCGCCATGGCGATCGCGGAGCAGATCTGGCCCGGCGTGCAATAGCCGCACTGGAATCCGTCATGCGCGATGAATGCCTTTTGTAGGGGATGGAGCGTGTCGCCATCCGCCAGCCCCTCCACCGTGACGATCGAACGGTCCTGATATTGCACGGCAAGAGCGAGGCAGGCGTTGATCCGCTCCCCATCGACCAGCACGGTGCAGGCGCCGCATGCGCCTTGGTTGCACCCCTTCTTGGTGCCCGTCAGCCCGACCTGATCGCGCAAGAGATCGAGCAGGGAGATGCGGAGATCGACCTCCTCGTCGATCGAACGCCCGTTAACGGTGAACCGCATCGCCCTCGTCTCCCTCTGTCCCCTCGCAGAACGTCGCGTCCGGCCGATCGTTCATATCGCCTCCCGACGCCGAGGGACAGGGGCTGGCGAGCGGACACCTTGATCGCTCAGCCATCCGCGCCCGTCGGTTCATGATAGGGGCAGCCGTTCACCCGCGCGCGGAAATCTGCGGAATGGCGGTAGGTATCGCGCCGCGCCCGGTTGATGTTGCCCAGCGGCTGATGATCCACGATTCCGGTCCAGACGCTGAACCGCGTTTCCTCGTCGATCGTGCGGCGGGTCGCCTCGTCCCAACTATCCTGCGCGGGGACGCGGATCGACGCGACCGTCTGGAACGGATAGGCTTCTTCGTCCCACTCCGCCGTCGGATCCTCGATCGGCTGTGCATCGAGATCGCGGCAAAGCTGGACGCGGAATTCCCACTCGGCGGCCATGCTGCGCATCTCGCGCTGTACCTCCTCGCGGATCGCGTCCTCCCGGCCGTCGATGTCGATTTCCTGCCCGGTCAGCGCGCGCATCTCCGGCGAGACGGGAGCGAGGCTGAACTTGGCCAGATACTCGCCGTAGCGGAACGGCACCGCCGAATAATATGTCTCACCCAGCGGTTCCGCATTGGGCGCGCCGCCGAGCGATGCGATGGCGGGGCTTTCGATGCCGACCGCGACGAGTGCCTTGTTCACCCCACGCAACGCGGCAGACATCACCTTCTTGGTGCCCTCCATGCGGTCGGTCGTCTTCGCCAGCATCTTCAGATTGCCGAGAAACTTGTCGGCCGTCTTCGCCTGAAAGACCTTGCCGTTCACCATGATGAAATCCTGCGCCGTCCCCTCCGAGCCGGGCAGGCGCTCGCCCGCGACGTCGAACACCTTGATCGCCACGCCGCGCGGCAGGCTGATCGCATCGGGAAGGATGTCACCCGCATTGGTGGACAGCCGAAGGTAGGCCTTGTGCGTGCCCGGGGTCGCGAAAACGCCTTGCGCCAGTTCCGGCGGCAGGCCGTCCCTCACCACGAATTCACCCTGCAGCACGCCATGCGCCTTGGCGTGGACCGCACGGACAGCATGGCCGTAATCCTCGGCCGTCCGCTCCAGGATCACGTCGAACGTCTCGTTCAGCTGCTGGATCGTCTCCTGCTCGTCCTCCTTCGTCTCCTCCACGTCGGGGCGGTAGCGTACCGGGGGCTGTGTCATTCGGCTTCTCCTGAAATGGGTGGGGTAGCGGATACGCTATTGCTGTTCGGTTCGGTGGACACGCGTGATCCGGAAGGTTTGCGCATCGCCCAGCCCAAGTCCGGCAAGCCCGATCTCCCCGAAAAGCCATGCCGTGTTGATGACTGCAAGATGCCTCTGTATCTGTTGGCGAAGCAACAATCGGCCAAGACCATGGTTTCCGTACGATACCGGGCAGGTAACGGCCGCTGAATGGGGATGGCATGCATGAACAGCCGATCGGCGACCGCTGCGGCTTCGTCATTTTCCCTGGGGCTGGCGCAGGCCGATGTCGGCAATTTGCTGCTCCGCTCCCTCCCCGCTGATCAATATGCGCTCGTCGCCCCTTATCTGGAGCGGGTTTCGTTCGCGGTCGGCGATGATGTGGCCAAGGCGGGAGATCCAGTTCGAGATATCTGCTTTCCCGAGGCGAGCATCGCGGCGCTGCTCGATCCGCTGGAAGATGGTCGCCGTCTCGCCATCGGCCTGGTTGGTCGCGAAGGATTCGTCGGCTGGCAGGCCCTGTTCGGTAACGACAGCTGGCCCTACGATGTGGTGATGCGCGCGGCGAGCGGAACGGCTCTGCATATTCCCGCAACAACGCTGACCGACATCACGAGCCGGCACGCGGGCCTGCGCGATCGGCTGCTGCAATTCGCCAACATCTTCATGCTCCAGATGGGGCGTACGATCGTCTCCTCGCTGATCCATCCGGTGGAGCGGCGGATGGCGCGGTGGATCCTGCTCTACCACGATCGCCTGGAAAACGATGAGATCTGCCTGACGCACGAGGAATTCCGCCTGATGCTCGGCGTACGCCGGTCAAGCGTGACCGAGGCGCTGCACCGGCTGGAATCCACCTATGCCGTACGTGGCCTCCGCGGTCGCGTGATTGTGCGCGATCGCGCGCAGCTGATCACTCTCGCCGGTGATACCTACGGCTATCCCGAGCGCGAATATCGTCGCCTGATCCTTGGGAAGGCGGATGAGACATCACGGGCCGATGCCATGACGCCGATGGACGCCTGATCGGAACGAGTCCGCGCGCCGCACATTGAATCGCGATCGTAACGGCTTGGGCGATGGCGATGGCGGCGCGTGCGTATTGGCAGGGGCAGATCAGGCTTGCCCTCGTCTCGATTCCGGTCGAGATCTATCCGGCCACAAAAAGCAGCGCTTCGATCGCCTTTCATCAGATTCACGAACCTTCGGGCAAGCGGGTCAAATATGAAAAGGTCGTGCCCGGCATCGGCCCGGTCGATCGCGACGAGATATTGAAGGGCTTCGAGTATGAAAAGGGCAGCTATGTGCTGCTCGACGAAAAGGAGATCGAGGGCGTCAAGCTGGAGAGCAAGAAGACGCTGGAGCTGACCCAGTTCGTCGACGCGCACGAGATCGACGCGATCTATTTCGAGAAGCCCTATTATGTCGTGCCCGCCGACGATCTGGCGGAGGAAGCGTTCGTCGTGCTGCGCGAGGCGCTGCGCAAGACGCGGAAGGTGGGTCTTGGCCAATTGGCGTTGCGGGGGCGCGAATATGCCGTCAGCCTGAAGCCGTGCGGGCGCGGCCTGGTGCTGGAAACGCTGCGCTATGCCGACGAGGTGAACAAGGCGGCCTCCTATTTCCGCGAGATCGGCGATGCGACGCCGGACGACGACCTGCTCGACCTCGCCACCACGCTGATCGAGAAAAAGTCCGGCAAGTTCGACGCAAGCGAGTTTCACGATCGCTACGTCGATGCGCTGCGCGACCTGATCGAGCGCAAGAAGAAGGGCAGGACGGTCAAGACCGACGAGCACGACGACGCCCGGCCGAAGGGCGCGAATGTCGTCGACCTGATGGCCGCGCTGAAGCGATCGCTGGACAAGCCCGCCGCCGCTGAGGAGAAACCGGCGGCTAAAAAGGCGCCCGCCCGCAAGACGCCGGCGAAGACGGCGACGGCGGAGGACAAGCCCGCGCCCAAACGCGCTCGCAAACGGGCGTGAGCGATCCGCTCGCCCCGTACAACGCCAAGCGCGACTTTGCGAAGACGAAGGAGCCGGCGGGCAAGGCGGGGGCGGCGGGCGGCAACATCTTCATGGTGCAGAAGCATGACGCCACGCGGCTGCACTGGGATTTTCGGCTGGAACTGGATGGCGTGCTGAAAAGCTGGGCGGTCACCCGCGGCCCCAGCCCCGACCCGGACGACAAGCGCCTCGCCGTCCGCACCGAGGATCACCCCCTCGCCTACGCCACGTTCGAAGGGACCATCCCGACGGGGGAATATGGCGGCGGCACCGTGATGCTGTGGGATCGCGGTACCTGGACACCGCATCCGGGCAAGGATCCGCGCGAGACGCTGGCGAAAGGTCACCTTCACTTCACCCTCGATGGGGAGCGGATGAAAGGCGAATGGATCCTGATCCGGCTGAAACCGCGCGGGCGCGAGAAGCATGAGAGCTGGCTGCTTCGCAAGGTGGCGGACGATCATGCCGGCGGCGCCGACGATCTGGTCGAACGCGCGCTGACCAGCGTGGCGACCGGCCGCACGATGGCGGAGATCGCCGAGGGCAAGCCGGCGACCGCCGCTCCCAACCCGCGCAAGGCAAAAAGCAAGGCGAAGCCCGCCGCCGCCGGCACCGCGCCCAAACGCCGAGCGAAAGGCGCGCCGCTTCCCGCCTTTCGGCCCCCGCAACTGGCGACGCTGGTCGATCATGTTCCGGCCGGATCCGGTTGGCTGCACGAGGTGAAGTATGATGGCTATCGCTGCCTGCTGGCCGTGTCGGGCGACAAGGCGGTGGCCTATACCCGCACGGGGCTCGACTGGTCGGACCGGTTCGCCCCCATTGTCGCGGCGGCGCGGGGGATCGGCAAGGGAGCGGCGCTGATCGATGGCGAGGTCGTGGCGCTGGACGCGGACGGCAAGCCAAGCTTCCAGACGCTGCAATCCGCGCTGAAGGAAGGCGGCGCGCCGCTGATCTTCTTCGCCTTCGATCTGCTGGAGCAGGATGGCGAGGATCTGACCGCCCTGCCAAACGTCGATCGCAAGGCCCATCTTGCCGCGCTGCTGGGCGATGCCGACGGCGCGATCCGCTACGCCGATCATGTCACCGGCGATGGCGAGAAACTCTTCTCCGCCCTGTGCGGGGAGGGTTATGAGGGCGTCGTCTCCAAGCGTGCCGATGCGCCCTATCGCGGGCGGCGCGCATCGGCGTGGGTGAAGGCAAAATGCATCCGCCGGCAGGAGTTCGTGATTGTTGGCTGGCTGCCCAGTGAGCGGGGCCGTGGCTTTCGGTCGCTGCTGCTGGGGCTCAACGAAGGCGGGCGGCTGCGCTACGCCGGCAAGGTCGGCACCGGCTTTGATGCGGACACGCTCGCGGCGGTGCTGGCGAAACTCATCCCGCTGGAGCACAAGACGGCGACCGTCGAGGCCCCCCGCGCGGCGGTGAAGGGCGCGCGCTGGGTAAGGCCGGTGCTGGTGGCCGAGGTCGCCTTCGCCGAGATGACCGATGCCGATGGCGATCAGGGCGGCGTGCTGCGCCATTCCAGCTTCGTCGCGCTGCGCGAGGACAAACCCGCAAACGAGGTCGTGCGTGAGGAAGCCGCCGCCGGGCCAAAGACGACAGCAAGAGCGCAAGGCTCGTCCGAGACACCGTACGGTGTCGCCATCTCGCACCGCGATCGGGTGATCTTTCCCGAATCCCGCCTCACCAAGGGCGCGCTCGCCGATTATTATGCCGCCGTCGCCGAACCCATGCTGGCGTGGACGGCGGATCGCCCGGTCAGCCTTGTCCGCTGCCCGCAGGGGCGGGCCAAGCAGTGCTTCTTCCAGAAGCATGATGCCGGTAGCTTCGGCGATACGGTGAAGAAGGTGCCGATCGCCGCGAAGGACGGGCATGACGAACCCTATCTCTATATCGATGATCCGGCCGGGCTGATGGCCTGCGTGCAGATGGGCACGATCGAGTTTCACGGCTGGGGATCGAAGGTGGCGGCGGTCGAGATGGCCGATCGCATGGTGTTCGATCTTGATCCGGACGAGGGGCTGGGGTTCGCGGCGGTGAAGGACGCCGCCGTCTTTCTGCGCGATACGCTGGCGGACATGGGCCTCGCCAGCTTCGCGATGCTTTCCGGCGGCAAGGGCGTGCATGTCGTGGTGCCGCTGGATGCCACGGCGGACTGGGCGGCGGTCAAGGATTTCGCCAGCCGTTTCTCCAAGGCGCTGGCGCAGGCCCATCCCGATCGGTTCACCGCGAACATGAAGAAGGCGGAGCGGCGCGGCCGTATCTTCCTCGACTGGCTGCGCAACCAGCGCGGCAGCACCGCCGTGCTCCCTTATTCCGCCCGCGCCCGCCCCAACGCGCCCGTGGCCGCCCCCGTCACGTGGGAGGAACTGAGCGTACTGGACACGCCCGCGCGCTATACGATCCGTGATGCAAGCGAGCTTGTGAAGCGGGCGAAGTCGAAAGGCCTCAAGGCGTGGGGCAAGGCGGATCAGACGTTGCCGGACGTGTAGCGCGCAAGCTGCCGTCCTACAGCGTCCACCGATCCACGTCGCCCGGCAATGCCACCCGGCGCCACATGCCCTTCAGATCCGCCACCAGGCCGCCATCCGATACCAGCGCATGGATCGCCTCGCCCATCATCGCGCGATAGGGCGCGTGGGGCACCGCGCCGAGCACCAGATCATAGCGCCCGTCCAGCGCCTCCGGGGTCAGCGCCAGGCCATATTCGTGCGCCGCCTCGGATCCATCGGCCATCGGATCGTGGATGGTGACGAGGTGGCCGAGCGCCTCCAGCCGGCGGATCACGTCCACCACCTTGCTGTTGCGCAGATCGGGCACATCCTCCTTGAAGGTGAGCCCCATCACCAGCGCGGTGCCCGGCTTGCCGCCCCGACGCGCGTGCAACTGATCGGCCACCCACGCGCCCATGCCGTCGTTGATCGATCGGCCGGCGAGGATCACCTGCGGATCATGCCCCATCTGCTGCGCGCGATAGCTGAGATAATAGGGATCCACGCCGATACAGTGTCCGCCCACCAGCCCCGGCTGGAAGTTGAGGAAGTTCCACTTCGTCCCCGCCGCATCCAGCACATCCCAGATGGAAAGGCCGAGGCCGGCGAAAATCGTCGTGATCTCGTTCATGAAAGCGATGTTGATGTCGCGCTGTGCATTCTCGATCACCTTGGCCGCCTCCGCCGCCTTGATCGATGCGGCGCGGAAGGTGCCGGCCGAGGTCACCCGGTCGTAAATGGCGGCGATGCGGTCGGTCACGTCCGGGTTTTCCCCCGCCACCACCTTCACGATGCGGTCGATGGTATGTTCGCGGTCGCCGGGGTTGATCCGCTCCGGGCTGTAGCCGAGGAAGAAGTCCTCGCCCCGCTTGCAGCCCGATACGCGCTCCAGCTCGGCGCCGCACAGATCCTCGGTTACGCCGGGATAGACGGTGCTTTCATAGATAACGAGCGTGGCGCGGCCGGGGCGGATGAGCCCGCCTACGGTGCGCGTGCCGCGCAGCAGCGGCCCTAGATCGGGCTGGTTGTTCGCATCGACAGGCGTCGGCACGGTCACGATATAGACGTCCGCGCCGGTGGCGTCCGCCGCGCGGCTGGTCAGCAGCAGCGGCGAGGCCTTCATGCGCGCCTCGTCGATCTCGCGGGTGCGATCCTCGCCGCGACGCAACTGGTCGATGCGGCTGCGATCGATGTCGAACCCGGTCGTCTTGAAATGTTCGGCGAGCGCCACCGCCAGTGGCAGGCCGACATAGCCGAGGCCGATCACCACAACATGCAGATCCGAGTCCGGCGTCATCCGTTCAACCCCCGCCACCGCCCCCTCAGGCGGCCATCATCCCTGCCGGCTTACAGCACAGCCGGTTTGCATTTGCATTAACGGGCGGAAGGCACGCTCGCGCAACCGATACGGCGGCGTAGCGTTCTGAAAAGGACAAAGGGAGACCGACCCATGCGACGCCTCGCTCTATTCTGCCTGATCGGCACCGCCACCGCGCTGGCCGGCTGCACCAGGGACATGGCCGGATCGTCCCCGACAGGGGGATCACAGGCTACCGCCACAGCTACGTTGACCAGCCCGACCGGCGTGGTGATGGGCGATGCCACCTTTACCCAGATGCCGGGCGGCATCCGCATGGTGGTGAACGGCATGGGGCTGACGCCCGGCGCGCACGGCGTCCACGTCCACGCCATCGGCCGCTGCGAAGCGCCCGACTTCACCAGCGCCGGCCCGCACTGGAACCCGACCGCCGCGAAGCATGGCAAGGATGCGCCCGGCGGCCCGCATTATGGCGATGCGCCCAACCTGATCGCCGGGGCGGACGGCAAGGGCCGGGTGGAGGTGACGTTGCCCGGCATGATCACCGGCGGCCCCACCGCGCTGATGGATGCCGATGGCGCGGCCGTCGTCATCCATGCCGCTGCGGATGATTACAAGACAGACCCGTCCGGCGCCAGCGGCGGCCGCATCGCTTGCGGCGCGATCACGGCGGGCTGAGCCTGCATGGTGGCGGGCGTGTCGCATCGCGACGATATGACACGCCCGCCGCCATCACGGTTGCCCGCTACGAAAGACGAGGACCTTACGCTCCGCGAACGGTGGCTTGCCCTGACGCGGACAAAGATGCCGTCCGTGGCACACGCGCGCGAATGGCCAGTGACGGCGGATCATTGTTTCCAGCGCATCCTGCTCGACAATGCGTGCGGCGGCTGCTGGTACGATTACATCACGGAACGCCCCGCCTGGCGACATGCCCCCATCGCTACGATACGTCGCGCGGTGACTTTGGGTGAGGCCGCATTGGCCGGCGACGTCGATCTCGCAATGCTGAACCGCCGATCGCTCGACTGGCGCCGCCAGCGCAAGGCGCGACCGGCGCCCGAGGACCGCAGCTAGACGAGCCGGCTCTGCCGTACCGCCGCCGCCACGAAACTGGCGAACAAGGGATGCGGATCGAACGGTTTCGATTTCAGCTCCGGGTGGAACTGCACGCCGACGAACCAGGGATGATCGGGCCGCTCGACGATCTCCGGCAGGCTGCCGTCCGGCGACATGCCGGAGAAGACGAGCCCGCCATCCTCCAGCGCCTCGCGATAATGGATGTTCACCTCATAGCGGTGGCGATGCCGTTCGGAGATGTCCTCCGCGCCGTAGATGCCACGCACATGGCTGTTGCCGGCGAGCTTCGCGGGGAAGGCCCCCAGCCGCATCGTGCCGCCCAGATCGCCGCCCGCCTCGCGTATCTGGCGGCCGCGTGCGCTCTCCCATTCGGTGATCAGGCCGACGACGGGCTCGGTCGTAGGGCCGAACTCGGTGGTGGAGGCCTGATCGATGCCGGCGGTGTTTCGCGCGCCTTCGATGCAGGCCATCTGCATGCCGAGGCAGATGCCGAAGAACGGCACCTTGCGTTCCCGCGCGAAGCGGACGGCGGCGATCTTGCCCTCCGATCCCCGCTCACCGAACCCGCCGGGCACCAGGATGGCGTGCATCGGCTCCAGCCGCGCCGCCACGTCGGCCGCATCCGCCTCGAACAGTTCGGCATCCAGCCAGCGAATGTTGACCTTCACGCGGTTGGCGATGCCGCCGTGCGTCAACGCCTCGTGCAGGGATTTATAGGCATCCAGCAACCCGGTGTACTTGCCGACGACGCCGATCGTCACCTCGCCTTCCGGGTTGCCGATGCGATCGACGATATCGTCCCACCGGCCGAGGTTCGGGCTCGGGCCGGCGGCGATGCCGAACGCGTCGAGCACGGCGGCATCCAGCCCCTCCGCGTGATATTGCAGCGGTACGCCGTAGATCGTTCTGGCGTCGAGCGCGGGGATCACCGCTTCCTTGCGGACGTTGCAGAACAGCGCGATCTTCGCCCGCTCGCTCTCCGGCAGCGGCCGCTCGCACCGGCAGACGAGCACGTCGGGCTGGATGCCGAGCGCGGTCAGGTCGCGCACGCTATGCTGGGTCGGCTTGGTCTTCAGCTCGCCTGCCGCCGCGATGTAGGGCACCAGGGTCAGGTGGACGAACACGCTGCCGTTGCGGCCGAGGTCGTTCCGCAGCTGGCGGATCGCCTCCATGAACGGCAGCGATTCGATGTCGCCCACGGTGCCGCCGATCTCGCATAGCACGAAATCGAGGCCATCGGTTTCGGCGCGGGCGAATTGCTTGATCGCGTCCGTCACGTGCGGGATCACCTGCACCGTTGCACCGAGATAGTCGCCGCGCCGTTCCTTGGCGATGATCGTCGAATAGATGCGGCCGGAGGTCACGTTGTCGCTCTGGCGGGATGGCACGCCGGTGAAGCGTTCATAGTGGCCAAGGTCGAGATCGGTCTCGGCCCCGTCGTCGGTCACATAGACCTCGCCGTGCTGGTAGGGCGACATCGTGCCGGGATCGACATTGAGATAGGGATCGAACTTGCGGATCCGCACCCGGTATCCGCGCGCCTGCAACAAGGCGGCGAGGCTGGCGGCCATCAGGCCCTTGCCGAGCGAGGAGACCACGCCGCCGGTGATGAAGATGAACCGCGTCATGGGAGGAGAGCCCTAGCCGGTGCGCGCCCCGCCGCCAAGGGCGCGGGCGACGAATGGACGGATAAGCGGCGCGGGCAGGCAAGCCCGCCACGCCGGATCAATGAGATCGTGGGGGCGGGACGCGAACGCCCGGCGAACGGCCGTTAGGGGTTCGTGCCGCTCGGCGCGGCGGTGGCGGGCACTGATGGTTGCGGCACCGCGATCACCGGCGCGGCGGCGGCCCCGGTGGCGACGCCGACACCACCAGCCTTTGAATCCGCCGCATCCGGCAGGGCCTTGCGGCTGCCTGTCTCGCGGGACGGGCGCTTTACCTCGGGCAATTTCACGCGCTCGCTGGCGGGCGTCGTTTCCTTGGGCGCGGTGGCCGGGCCGGCGGTGCCGGGGGTCGCCGGCACGATCGCGCCCGTACCGCTGGACGGGCCGTTCGCCGCCGCCCCCGCCGCCGCCGCACCGAGCGCATCGCCCGCCAGCGGCACCGCCGGGGCAGGCGCCGCCGGCAGCGCATCGGGTGCG
>CAJYJW010000259.1 GCA_913775025.1 uncultured Sphingomonas sp.
CCGACGATGCGGGCGGCGGTGGGCTGACCCTCCTTGCGGCGCTCGGGGGGGCGATCCTCGGCGGCCTCCTGCTGAATGTGATGCCATGCGTATTTCCGATCCTCAGCCTCAAGGCGCTCAGCCTCGCCCGATCCGGGGAGAGCGAGGGCGGTGCGCGGGTGGAGGCGCTTGCTTATGCGGCGGGCGTGATCCTGGTCTGCGCCGGGCTCGGCGCCCTGCTGCTGGCGCTGCGCGCGGGCGGCGCCTCGGCGGGGTGGGCGTTCCAGCTGCAGGATCCGCGCGTCATCGTCGTGCTGCTGTTGCTGGTGGCGGGCATTGCGCTGAACCTCGCCGGCCTGTTCGAGCTTCCGGCGATCACCGCCGGTGGATCCCTCGCGGCTAAAGGCGGTGCGGGCGGTGCGTTCTGGACGGGGGCGCTCGCCGCGTTCGTCGCGACGCCGTGCACCGGCCCGTTCATGGGGGCGGCGCTGGGGGCGGCCTTGGTGTTGCCGCCGGCGGCGGCTATGCTCGTGTTCGCGGGACTTGGCCTCGGGCTTGCCCTCCCCTTCCTTGCGCTGGGCTTCGTGCCGGCGCTGCGCCGCCGCTTGCCAAGGCCGGGGCCGTGGATGGATCGCTTCCGCCGTATCCTGTCGCTGCCGATGTTCGTGACGGCACTTGGTCTGGCCTGGATCCTCGGGCGGCTGGCGGGCGTGGACGGGATGACTTTGGGCCTTGCCGCCGCGCTGCTGGTGGCGGTGGCGCTCTGGTGGGTCGGCCTGCGGCAGGCGCGCGGGCGTGGGGGCAGCTGGTGGCCGCTGGCCCCGGCGGCCCTGGCGGCGCTGTTCGTGGTGGCGGCGGTACCGCGTGCATCCGCCGTGGCCACCGCCGCGTCTGCCGAAGGCCCGCTTGCCGCGGAGCCGTTCAGCGAGACGCGACTGGCGGCGTTGCGGCGGGAGGGGCGGCCCGTGTTCGTCTATTTCACCGCCGACTGGTGCCTGACCTGCAAGGTGAATGAGAAGGCCGCGATCGAGCGCGCCGAGGTGGCGGACGCGTTCGCCAGGGCGAAGGTGGCGGTGCTGGTGGGGGACTGGACACGCGGCGATGCCGCCATAGGGCGCTTTCTAGCCGCACAAGGGCGTTCGGGCGTGCCGCTCTATCTGTTCTACGCACCCGGCAAGGCCCCTGCCACCCTGCCGCAGGTGCTGACGCCGAGCACCCTCACCGCGCTTACGTCCGCCTGAGGGGGTCGGACCCTGATGATCCTGACGGCGCACGCGTCTGGACATGGTTGCCCGATCGCCGAGGGCCGTGCGATGATCCGACAACGCTGACATTCCCGCGCCTTCGTTAAGGAGACCTCGTTTGACGTTTCGCTCGCTCATGCTCGCCGCATGGCTGGCCGGCGCCGCCCTGCCGGTTGCCGCCGCCACGCCCGTCATCTCGGTCGACACGCTGAAGACGGTGACGAAGACCCTGTCGGATGATCTGTTCGAGGGCCGCGCGCCCGGCACCGCCGGCGAGGGGAAGACGATCGACTATATCCGCGAACGGTTCGCCGCCGCCGGCCTGCAACCGGGCAATAAGGGCAGCTGGTATCAGGACGTGCCGCTGGTCGAGCTGACGCTGAAGAACAGCCCGGTCCTTACCGTATCGGGCGGCAAGACTCTGCTGTCGTTCGCCTACAAGACGGACATGGTGATCGGCACCTACCGCGTGCAGGCGAAAACGCGGGTGGCGGCCAGCGACATGGTGTTCGTCGGCTACGGCATCAACGCGCCGGAAAAGGGTTGGAACGACTATGCCGGCGTCGACGTACGCGGCAAGACCGTCGTCATCCTCGTCAATGATCCCGACTGGCAGAGCCGCGACCTGACCGGCCCGTTCGATGGCCGCGCGATGACCTATTACGGTCGCTGGACCTACAAGTTCGAGGAAGCGGCGCGTCAGGGCGCTGCCGCCGCGCTGATCGTTCACGATACCGAGCCGGCCGCCTACGGCTTCAACGTCGTTCTCTCCTCATGGAGCGGGCCGCAGCTGGAAACGGACGTGAAGGGCGATCATCTCGATCAGAGCCAGGCGGTCGGCTGGCTGACCAATCCGGCCGCGCACCGCCTGTTCGCCGCCGCCGGGCAGGATCTCGACACGCTGACGGCAGCGGCCAAGCGCAAGGGCTTTCGCGCGGTGCCGCTGGGCCTGAAAGCCTCCGTCTCACTGGAGAACGGCATTCGCCGGCAGACCTCGCATAACGTGGTGGGCCTGTTGCCCGGCAGCAGCGCACCGAACGAATATGTCCTCTATTCCGCGCATTGGGATCACCTGGGTCGCTGCGAGCCGGTGAAGGGCGACAACATATGTAACGGTGCGGTCGACAACGCATCCGGCATCGCCGGCCTCGTCGCGCTGGCGGAGGCGTTCAAGGCCGGCGGGCAGCCGAAGCGTTCCGTCGTGTTCCTCGCGGTCACGGCGGAGGAATCGGGGACGCTCGGGTCCGAATATTATGCCGAGAACCCGGTCTTCCCCCTCGCGCAGACGGTGGGGGGCGCGAACATGGATTCGCTGAACGTGCTGGGCGATACGCGCGACATCAGCCTTGTCGGCGCGGGCAAATCCCAGCTTGAGGGGATGCTGGCGAAGTATGTGAAAGCGCAGGGCCGCGTGATGAAGCCAGAGCCGACGCCGGAGAAGGGGTTCTACTACCGCTCCGATCATTTCAGCTTCGCCAAGCTCGGCGTGCCGATGATCTATGTCGATCCGGGCGATGATCTGGTGAAGGGGGGCGTCGCCGCCGGCCGCGCGGCCAAGGCGGACTATGAGGCGAACCGCTATCATGCCCCCTCCGACGAATATGACCCGAACTGGGACTGGTCCGGCGCGGTGCATGATCTGGAGCTGTACTACAGCCTCGGGCGCGAGCTGGCGGACGGCGGCATGTGGCCCGAATGGAACCCGGGCAGCGAGTTCCGCGCTGTGCGCGAAGCTTCGCGAAAGGGACGATGACGATGCGACAGCCGGCCGAATGGGCTCCGCACGATTGGGTTTGGATCGGTTTCCCCAGCCATGCCGAGCTGTGGCTCGACGATCTCGATGCGGCGCGGGAAGAGGTGGTCGCCTTCGCCCGCGCGGTGGACGCGGAGGGGCGCGGCGAGCGTGTCATCCTCGTCGCCGCCGACAAGCTGGCCGGGCGGGATGCGCTGGCGATGGCGGGGCCGAACGTGGATGTGGAGGTCGCAAGATTCGGCGACATCTGGCTCCGTGATACCGGCCCCATCATTCTCACGGGGGACGGGCCGGCGCAGGCGCGCGATTTCGCCTTCAATGGCTGGGGCGGCAAATATGACCTGCCGGGCGATGATACGATCGGCGCACGACTGGCGCAGGCGGCGCGCTTTCCGGTGCGCCGCTGCGAATGGGTGTTCGAGGGCGGCGCGCTGGACGTGGACGGCACCGGCCTCGGCGTCACGACCGAGCAATGCCTGCTCAACCCCAACCGCAACGCCTTCCTGTCGCGCAGCGCGATGGAGCAAAGGCTGCACGACGACCTCGGCATCGATCGCGTGCTGTGGCTGGGGGACGGCCTGTTCAACGATCACACCGATGGCCATGTCGACAATCTCGCGCGGTTCGTCGCCCCCGGCGTATTGGCGATACCGGAACCCACGGCGGACGACCCCAATGAGGCGGTCTATCGCGACGCCGTCGCCCGCGCGCGAGCGTTCGGGGTCGAGGTCGTCAGCGTGCCCTCCCCCGGCCGGGTGGAACGGGACGGCGATATCGTGCCGGCATCCTATATGAACTTCTATATCGGCAACGCGGCTGTCGTTGTGCCGACGTACGGCGCGCCGAACGACGCCGCCGCCATCTCCGCCATCGGCGCGATGTTTCCGGGCCGCACCACCGTCGGCCTGCGCGCCGACCATATCCTGACGGGCGGCGGCAGCTTTCACTGCATCAGCCAGCAAGTGCCCGAACACGAGGCCGCACCCAAATGAGCGAAATCACCGTCGCCGCCCTGCAACTCGCCTTTTCCGACGATGCAGCCGAGAACATCGCCGCCGTCAGCGAACTCGTGCGGGAAGCCGCTTCGAAAGGCGCGCAGGTCGTGCTGCCGCCGGAACTGTTCGAGGGTCATTATTTCTGCCAGACGCATGACGAGGGCCGCTTCGCCCGCGCGCAGCCGGCGGATCGCCACCCGGCGGTGCAGGCCATGCGGGCGCTGGCGGATGAGCTGAACGTAACCATCCCGACGAGCTTCTTCGAGGCGGACGGGCCACATTATTACAACAGCCTCGCGATGATTGGCCCGGACGGCGCGATCCAAGGCATCTATCGCAAGACGCACATTCCCGACGGCCCCGGCTATCAGGAGAAATTCTACTTCCGACCCGGCAACACCGGTTTCAAGGTATGGCCGACGCCAGAAGCGACGCTTGGCGTCGGGGTCTGCTGGGACCAGTGGTATCCGGAAACGGCGCGCGCGATGATGCTGATGGGCGCCGAGATCCTGTTCTACCCCACCGCGATCGGCAACGAACCGCACGATCCGGATCTGGACACCAGCCGCCTATGGCGGCGCGCGATGGTCGGTCATTCCGTCTCCAACGTGGTGCCGGTAGTGGCGGCCAATCGCATCGGCACGGAAGGCGACATGACCTTTTATGGCCACAGCTTCATCGCGGACGAGCGCGGCGACTATCTCGCCGAGTTCGGCGCACAAGAGACGGGTGTGCTTGTCGCGACACTCGATCTCGATCGGGTGAAGCGGCATCGCGCCGCCTTCGGCTTTTTCCGTGATCGCCGGCCCGATCTGTACGGGCGGCTGACGGCGGATATCTAGCGATCGCCCCGCCGGGGGATGAGCGTAAGCAAACGCCACCCCCGGTTGAACGAGAGCATCATCCGACCCAGGGGCGCGATATCGATTCGCATCGTGGCGGTTGGCGGCATGCCCAGCGCGGCGGCCAGTATCGCGCGCATGACCATCGGATGCGTCACCGCCAGCACCCGCCCCTGCATGTCGCTCGTCGCCTCTAGCCACGGCGAGACGCGGGCGATCACCGCCGCCAGCGACTCGCCATCCGGCACGCCGGTTTCCGGGGCGGCGAGCCACGCCCTCAGCCCCGCCTCGTCTTGATCGGCGATTTCGGCGAGGGTCCGGCCCGCCCAAGGGCCATAGTTCATATCCGCGAGCGCCGGGGCATCGATCGGCGCGAGCCCGATCGCGGCGGCTGTCGCGCGCGCGGCCGCCGTGGGGGCGACGAACGCCCGGTCGCCGGCCTTTCGCGGAAGCCCCAACGCCGTCGCCCGCGCGTCCTCCCCGGCATCGAGCGGCGCATCCCCAGCGGCAAAACCACCCGCGCGGGCCATCGCCGTGCCGCCGGCGCACAGCAGGGTCAGGTGAAGCGGCAGGCGATCCTCCTCTCATCACGGCGTTGACGCACCGCGCGGTTTACGCCAGACCGCAGCATCCCTTGCGGGAAGCCGGTGAGAAACCGGCGCGGTCGCGCCACTGTGATCGGCGGGTTCAGCCCTGTCGAGAGCCAGACCTCGCAAAGGAGCGTCAACACGATCCGGGCGCGCATTCCCGGCAGGAGCAGCATGATGGCCACCCGCACCACTTTCAACGACGTCATTCTCGCCCCCGGCGATACCGGCGCTATCCCGCTTGCCGAAATCGTGCCGTGGGCGCTGCTGGCCCTGCTGCTCGCCACGATCTGCCTCTATTTCGTCAGCACCGAACAAGGCGCGGTATCGCTGTTCGACGGCATGGCCGTGCACGAGTTCGTCCATGACGGTCGGCACCTGTTGGGCTTCCCCTGCCACTGATCGGATAACGTCATGGTCGGGCATCTGCTCTGGCGAGGTATGCTCGCCGGCTTTCTGGCGGCATGTCTTGCCGCCCTGTTCGCACTCGCCTTTGCCGAGCCCCAGGTCGATCTGTCGATCGCGCGGGAGACGGCGCACGCCGCCCATGCCGGCATGCCTGCCGGAGAGGAAATCTTCAGCCGCGCCACGCAGAAAGGTGCCGGTCTGTTCACCGCGATGGCGTTGTATGGGGCGGCTGTAGGCGGCATCTTCGCGCTGATCTTCGCCTATGCGCACGGCCGGGTGGGACGCCGTGGCGAACCTTTGGAATCGCGGCCGCTGGCGCTGATGCTGGCAGCGATGGCCTTCGTGGTCGTAGCGCTCGTTCCCGCGCTGAAGTATCCACCCACGCCCCCCGCGGTCGGCCTGCACGAGACGGTCGCGTTCCGCACCGTCGCCTTCTTCGGCATGACCGGGCTATCGCTGCTGGCGGCGGTGGCGGGCGGCTGGATCCGGCGGCGGTTGCTTCCCCGGGTCGACGAGTTCGATGCCCTCGTCGGCGGCATGCTCGGCTATGCCGTGATCGTCGCTGCCGGGCAGATGCTGCTGCCGGCGATCGACGAGGTCCCCGCGGACTTTCCCGCCACCCTGCTCTGGCGCTTCCGCCTTGCCGCGCTGGGCAGCCAGTCCGTGCTGTGGCTGGCGCTTGGCCTGATCTTCGGGTGGCTGGCGGCGCGGCGGCTGCACATGCATCGCGCCTGAGGGCGATCAGCCGGGGCGGAAGGCGAGCGCGCGTTCAAACACCGCCTCGAACATCTCCGCCGTCAGCACGCGGGTGTTCTGATTGTAGCGCGAGCAATGGTAACTATCGATCAGCGTAAGGCCGGAGGGCATCACATGCTCCGCCAGATGAGCGAAGCGCGCCTTGGGCAATCGCCCGCCCATCGCCTTCACCGCCGACTGGTGTCCGATCGCGCCAAGCGCAACCACCACCCGCAGGTTCGGCAATGCCTCAAGGTTGGGCGTAAGGAACTCGCGACAGGTCTTGATCTCGGCCGGGGTTGGTTTGTTCTGCGGCGGCACGCAGCGCACCGCGTTGATGATGACCGCGCCGGTCAATTCCAGCCCGTCATCGGGCTTCGCGGCGAACGTACCCTCGGCAAGCCCGAACTTGCCGAGGGTTTCGTACAGCAGCACGCCCGCGAAATCGCCTGTGAAGGGCCGGCCGGTGCGATTGGCGCCCTGCAAGCCCGGCGCGAGACCGACGATCGCGAGCCACGCCTGCGGATCGCCGAAGCTGGGGACGGGCGCATTGTGCCAGCCAGGGTGGGCGGCGCGCTGCGTTTCACGGAAGTCCACCAGGCGGGGGCAGAGCGGGCAGTCGCGCGGCGGTTCGATCGGGGTCGCTGGTATCATGGTGGCGCGCAGTAAGCGGTTTCGCGTCGCGGCGAAATGCGCTTATGGGCGCATCCCCTCCGCCACAGGTTCGCCCATGCCCTATCTCTACGCGATCGCGCTTGGTTCCAACCGGCGGCATGGACGGCACGGCGGGCCGCGTGAAACCATCGCCGCCGCCGGGATTGCGTTGCGGGCGGCTGGCCTGACGATCCTCCGCATCTCGCCGATCATCGATACGCCGGCTTTGGGGCCGGCCGGGCGTGGTTTCGCCAATGCGGCGGCGGTAATTGAAACGCCGCTCGATCCTCCTGCCCTGCTGACGCTGCTGAAACGGGTGGAGCGTCGCTTCGGTCGTCGGCCGGGCCGGCGCTGGGGGGCGCGGGTGCTGGATCTTGACATCATTCTGTGGTCCGGCGGACGCTGGCCCCAGGGCACCCGCCGGGCCGCGCCGCACGCCCTCGCCGTCCCCCATCGGGCGCATGGGCAGCGGGCGTTCGTCCTGACGCCGCTGCTGGCGATCGCCCCCGATTGGCGGATCGCGGGGGCGCGCACCGTCCGCCACGCGCATGCCCGGCTGAACGCGCGCCGGCCCGCATAAACGGATGGACGAAGTGGGCACGCCTGGGGTATGGCGCACGACATGACGTCGTTTCGCGGCCTTCTCCTGCTTCGACTTACGCGCCCTTAGGCGCGCCTTTCCGCTCGCCCCGGATGGGTGCGGGCCACGACGCCTAAGGGTCCTGCCGCACCGAACCGACACCCTGCACAGGAGCAGGCACGCATGACCGATACGATTCTGATCTTCGACACCACCTTGCGCGATGGCGAGCAGTCGCCCGGCTGTTCGATGAACCTGGAGGAGAAGCTCCAGGTCGCCGCCCAATTGGAAACGCTGGGGGTGGACATCATCGAGGCGGGCTTCGCCATCGCCAGTGAAGGCGATTTCGAGGCGGTAAGCGAGGTCGCCCGCCAGTGCCGCCGCGCCACCGTGGCCAGCCTCGCCCGCGCCGCCAGCGCCGATATCGAACGCGCGTGGGAGGCGGTGCGCCACGCCGCCAGGCCGCGCATCCATACCTTCATCGCTACCTCCCCCCTCCACATGCGGGTAAAGCTGAACAAGACGCCCGATGAGGTGCTGGAGGCGATCGAGCGGACGGTGACGCATGCGCGCAACCTGTGCCCGGACGTGGAATGGTCCGCCGAGGATGCGACCCGCAGCGATCCCGATTTCCTCGCCCGTGCGATCGAAACGGCGATTCGCGCCGGCGCGCGCACGATCAATCTGCCCGATACGGTCGGCTACGCCACGCCGGAAACCTACGGCGCGATGTTCCGCGACATGATCGGCCGCGTGCCGAACGCGGACCAGGCGATCTTCTCGACCCATTGCCACAATGACCTCGGCCTCGGCGTCGCCAACACGCTGGCGGCGGTGATGGGCGGCGCGCGGCAGGTGGAATCGACCATCAACGGCATCGGCGAGCGCGCCGGCAATGCCGCGGTCGAGGAGATCGCGATGGCGCTGAAGGTACGCCACGACGTGATGCCTTACCGCACCAACATCGTCTCGACCGAGATCACGCGGGCGAGCCGGATGGTGTCGGGCATCACCGGCTTTCAGGTGCAGCCAAATAAGGCGATCGTCGGTGCGAACGCGTTCGCCCACGAAAGCGGCATCCATCAGGACGGCATGATCAAGGATGCCTCCACCTATGAGATCATGACGCCGGAAAGCGTCGGCGTCGCGACATCGAACCTGGTGATGGGCAAGCATTCCGGCCGCGCCGCCTTCAAGGCCAAGCTGGTCGAACTCGGCTATGATCTGGGCGACAACGCCTTTCAGGATGCGTTCGTTCGCTTCAAGGCGCTGGCGGACGCCAAAAAGGCGGTGTTCGACGAGGATATCGTCGCGCTGGTCGACGACGAGGTGTTGCGTGGCCACGACGCGATCCAGGTGAAGGATGTAGAAATCTACTGCGGCACCGGCCCCGCCCGCGCGATCCTGACGCTGGAGGTGGACGGCGAGCCGCACGAGGCGGTCGCACGCGGCAGCGGCCCGGTGGACGCGCTGTTCGCCGCGATCCGCCAGATCGTGCCGCATGATCGCGGGGTGCTGGAACGCTATGAGGTCCACGCCGTCACCGGCGGCACGGACGCGCAGGCGGAGGTGTCCGTCCTCCTCTCGGAAGATGGCCGCACCACGCGCGGTCGCGGCGCGCATCACGACACGCTGGTGGCGAGCGCCCGCGCTTATGTGAACGCGCTCAACAAGCTGATGGTGAAGCGCGGCAAGCGGCCTGTCGGCAACGTGGCGGCGAGATGAGCAGGGCCTTTGATCCGCTGGCCGTTCGGGTTGATTGCGATTTCGGCGCCAGCGGATTGTGGGACGACCGAGGCCGTTCGATAGACCCGGAAGATCTATGTATGTCCCCCGCTCTGTCGCTGGCTTTCCACATTTGGAATGGATGGTATGACGAGTTTGACCCCTCCCTGAGCGCCTCTGCCTTCGATCATGAAGCACACGATAAAATGGGCGACGCTTTGCAAACCCTGCTGAAAGCTGAGAGACCCGATCTTACCGTGAAGCGGTGATACCAGATGCTTGGAAATCGCCGATCGCGCGGTGAATGAACCGGTATTACTTCCGCCCGAACAGTTTCTCCACGTCGCCGAGCGCCAGCTTCACCCAGGTCGGGCGGCCGTGGTTGCACTGGCCGGAATGGGGCGTCACTTCCATCTCGCGCAGCAACGCATTCATTTCCGCGACCGAGAGGATACGGCCCGCGCGAACCGAGCCGTGGCAGGCCATCGTTGCCGCGACATGATCGAGCCGTTCTTTTAGCGAGAGCGCCTGATCATAGGCCGCAAGCTCGTCCGCCAGATCAGTGACGAGACCGCGCGCATCACTATGCCCCAGCGGCGCGGGCATTGCGCGAACCAGCACCGCCTGCGGGCCGAACCGCTCAATCTCGAGACCGAACTCGGCCAGCTCGGCGGCGCGTGCTTCCAGCCGGTCGCAAGCGGTCTCCTCCAGTTCCACCACCTCGGGCAGCAACAGCGCCTGCGCCTGCGCGCCGCCGCCTGCCACCGCGCGCCGCATCCGTTCGAGCACGAGCCGTTCATGCGCGGCATGCTGGTCGACGAGGACGAGACCGTCCGCCGCCTCCGCCACGATATAGGTCGCCGCCACCTGCCCCCGCGCGACGCCCAACGGATGCTCCACGGGCGATGGTGTCGGGGCGATCGCCGGTTCGGCTCGCGCCGCCGGGGGTGCGGCAAAGTCGACGCGGCCATCGAACACGCTGCCCTGCGCAGGCGGAGGGGCATAGGCGGGCCGGGCGGAGGCGCCCCACCCCCCGCCGACGAACGGCGCGGGATCGCCGCGCCAAGCGCCGAGCGATCCGGCTGACGGCCGCTGCACGCTGCGATGCCCCGCCGCATCCAAAGCGGCGCGCAGGCCGCCGACGATCAGACCGCGCACCAAGCCGGCGTCGCGAAAACGGACCTCGGTCTTTGCCGGATGGACGTTTACGTCCACCTCGCCCCCATCGAGATCGATGAAGAGCGCGACCACCGGATGCCTGTCGCGCGCCAGCATGTCCTGATAGGCGCCGCGCACCGCCCCCACCAGCAACCTGTCCCGCACCGGCCGCCCGTTGACGAACAGATATTGGTGATCCGCCACCCCTCGATTGAACGTCGGCAGACCGGCCACCCCGCCCAGCCGCACCCCTTCGCGCAG
>CAJYJW010000260.1 GCA_913775025.1 uncultured Sphingomonas sp.
TTCGTGCCCGGCGGCGATACCAAGCGGAAGCTGGGCGACGTCTTCTACAAGCTGTGGTGGATCTATATCGCGCCGAGCGTGCCCGACCGGAAGCGCGGTCAGGCGATGCACTCCGCCCGCCATACCGTCTCCGACGAGCTGAAGGACCAGGAGGTTTTCATTGAATTTCGCAACGATCTTCTCGGCCATAAGGGGACCGGTGGCGAGGGCATGACCCGCTATCCGGGCCGTGCCTCGCTCGAGAAGCTCAAGGCCACGGTAGCTAAGATTCCGATCGTGACCGGCCATCTGTCCGACCAGCGGACCATCTGCCTCCTGCCGCAGAAACTGCGGCAGGCGCGCCCGACGCGCGCGAAGGGGGACCGCGCATGACGTGCTCCAAGCAGCTCCGGTGGGCTGGGCAGAACAGAAGAACGAGGGTGCGCACCCAGGTGAGAAGGAGCATGCGCTCCGGCTCTCGCCTGCGCGCTGAAGAGGGAGGAAATAGGGTAGCAGGATGGGTGGTGTATGACACCACCGGCCGCGCAGCGGGGCCTGCTCCGCGCCGAAGGCTTGTCGCAGGAGAAACGGCGTGAGCCGGAATGACGCGGGCCGAGCTCCTCGGAAAGCACGCGGCAAGCGTCCGCCGAGGAAGGATTCCGGAAACCGCATCGTCTTCCGGGTGACCGCCGAGGAGCGGCAGCGCTTGGTCAGCGAGGCCGGCGAAGTGGGGATATCGACCTACGTTCGCGCCCGTCTGTTCGGTGGCGGCGTGCGTAATCGTGATGCCCTGCGCAAGATCGCCGCGCTGCATGTCGCAGGTCGCCGCATCCAGCAGCTGGCCGAGACGCACGATGTCGACGAGTTCGTGATCGCCATGACGCTCGGCGACGTGCGCGCCGCGATCCTGGGGTTGATCGACGAATTGGACGATGTGGTGGATGGCGATGAAAAGGCCGACGCCCCGTGATCGTGAAACGCATCCCGGCGCGCCCGGCCGGGCGCAATGCGACCACGGAGCGGGCGAGGCATGCCCGCAACCTCGTTGACTATCTCCGGCAGCCCGAGAAGCAGAGCGAGGAGAAGGATTATCAGGTCGCCTATATGCTGCGCGAGAAGCTCGGCGGCACGAAAGGCGAGCGCCTGTTCCATATCGGTGGTCGCAACTTTGTCAGCACGGCCATCGAGGGGCAACGCGCCGAGATGATCGCCGTCGCGCAGGCGGCAACCCGCAGTCCCAATCCGATCGACCACTGGCTGCTGAGTTGGCGTGAAGGCGAGTTGCCGACGCCCGCCGAGATCGACGAAGCGGTGGGCATGTTCCTCGGGCATCTCGGCGTCAGCGACCAGCCGTGCATCTATGCTTGCCATGGCGATACCGACAATCGTCACGTCCATATCGCGCTTAACCGCTATGATCCGCTTGCCCGGCGGATGATCGAGATCAACGACGGCTTCACGCTCGAGGCAGCGCATCAGGCTGTTGCCCTGATCGTCGATCGGTTCGGCTGGCAGGCCGAAGCCGATGCTCGCTACACGGTCGTAGACGGCAGGTTGTCCATGGCGGCGGCGGCCGCGGCAAGGCAGGAAGAGGGACGCAAGCCGCTGGGTGTCAAGGCGGCGGCGTTCGAAAACCGGACCGGCTATCGTTCGGCAAAGCGCATCGTTCAGGAAGATGCGGTGCCGCGCATCAAGGCGGCTCGGTCGTGGGGCGACCTGCATGCCAAATTGGCGGAAGTGGGGATCCGCTACGACATCGTCGGCACCAACGGCGTGGTGCTGACGGTCGGCGACGAGCGGGTAAAAGCGTCGGGCATCGATCGATCAATTACCCGCGTGCGGTTGGAAAAGCGCTTTGGGGATTTCATCCCGCGGGCGGCCGCTGTGGAAATCGCGGCCCGTGACGCGAAGGGGGATCGGCTAGCGAAGGCCTTCCGGGCTGATGAATATCGCGGCGAGCTCGAGCGGTGGAAAAGGTGGCAGAAAGCCAAGCGCGACGCCGCATCGTCAGAGCATGCCACCGATCGTGCACGCGCAGCTGCCCTCGCCAGGCAAAAGGCGCCCAAACGGCCCGCTCCCAATTTGGAAAGCTGGTATTATGAGCAGGGGGAAGGTGCCTTTGCCGAAGCGTGGCGTCATCGCCATAGCGCAAGCGCGTTCCCCAGTTTCGAAGTGGGGAGCGGCAAGCGTTCGGCCGATCTGCCGTCGATCGATGGATTTCATGCCTATCCCTGCTCGGACGGCGTCCGCTACGCCCGGAAAGTCGATGGTCCCACAGCCTTCCTCGACAGGGGTGAGGCAATCGACGTGATCGCACGGGACGAGGTGGCCATGCTCGCGGCGTTTCGTCTTGCCGTTCAAAAATCGGACGGCCGCGTGATTGTGACGGGCGATCCCGAATTTCGCGAGCGGACCTACGCCATGGCCGTAAGATATGGCCTCGCCGATGCACTGGCGGACCCCGATCTGGCGCAGCGGTGGCGTGCGCTTCAGCCGTCGCTCCCGCAACCGGATGATGTTCTCGCTGAACAACTTGCTCCGCCGCCCGCTGCTGTCGTTGGTCCATCGCTTTCTCCCCTCCCGCCGGCGCTACCGGTCCAAGGTGCGAAGGACGATGTGCCTGAAAGCTCGGTCGAGGCTGTTGCGACGGCATCACCATCGGCGAACGTGATCAAGCGACCGATACCCCCAGCGAAGTCGCCCGCGGTGCCCGAACCCGAGCCGCGCGCAAAGGTGCCGCATCATGCTCTTGCTGGGCGAGCAACCCCACCGCCCGTCGCTGCGGTCGGTTCATCGCCATCGCTTGCCCCGACGGCTCGTCAGATCGAAGGTGCGAAGAACGATATGCCTGCAAGCCCGGACCAGATTGTTCCGGCCGCCTCACCATCGGCGAACGTGATCAAACGACCGATGCCCGTCGCGAAACAAACGGCGGTGCCCGAGCCCGTGCCGCAAGCAAAGGTGCTTCCACTGGCATCGACCGGGCCAGACTTGGCGCTGCCCGTGGTGGACCAAAGCAAGCGCCAAAAAGCGCGTCATGCGAACCCGCCCCGCCTGAGCAAAGGGCCGAGCGATATAGACTTTCCCCCCGGTTTCCTGCCCCATGGACGAGGGGCCGGGCGCTAGGCGAGCGCCCGAAGCAGAAGGAGAGAAGGAGGAGTGCGCCTTGGCGGCTGTACCGTCAGGGTGAAAAAGAAGGCGACGCGTGTGCAGCCCACGCCGCCGGAGTGACAAAGACAATGAAGACCAAGAATGCGGCTGTGGTACCGTGGCACAGCCCGGCCGAGGTCATGGACATGATCTATGACGTGCGCGAACCCGGCTGTGAGGCCGTCGGCTATGCGCTGCTGCGCCCGCGATCCCGGCAGAGCGTCAACCACGTCATGGCGGTGTTCGGCAGCAAGCTGGCGCCGTTCAAACCGGAAGCCGATGCGCCGCGGACACCGTGCGGCTTGCCCGTCACGGCTCGCGACCATCGACTGATCCTGGCGCAGGGGGCGCCCGATACCCCGCTGTGGCGGCTGTTGGAGGATTATGATTCGAACGTCCGGCCGCATCAGCGGCTGCTCGCCGCGATCCTGACCATCAAAGGCGAGTATGACATGCCTTCGCATGACTTGCTCGACATGGCGTCGGCCTATGCGGCTGTTCATCTGGCGGGCGGTCGTCGCCTGTCGACGATGGCGGTGCTGCACGTGCCTGGTGATGGACTCAGCACCGCCCGGCAGCATGTTCACCTCTGCGTGTTGGCGCGGCAGCACCTGCCAAGCGGATGGGCCGGCGAGCATCCCGATCTCGTCGACACGGCCCATCAACTCTGGGCGGACGAGATCAGCGCCTTCCGCACGGGATGGAGCAGGATCACGGCGGCGGCCTGAGTGGGACGGGGCGGCATCGGCCGCCCCGTAGCCTACAGGGTCAGCGATCGCCCATCACGTCGGTCCACCTCAGATCGAACCGCGCCAGATATTTGCGCAGGCGATCGGCGTCGTTGGTCGAGGTGCGCTGACGGCGGGATGCGGCGAACAGGGTGCGGCCGGCTTCGGACAGCGAGCGGCTCTCGCGACAGGTCTCTACCACATGGGCCAACTGGACTCGATCGAACGGGTCCAGCGCCTCCAACTGCTCAGACGACAGCAGATCGACGAGTGTATCGGGCGCGTCCGCCCCGCCCGTCCAAAGGCGCTTGAGCCGCGCGTTCTCGGCGGTGACGCAGTCGACGTTGATCCGTCCCGACGGACTGAAGGTCGCCATGCGGGTGACGCTGGCGGCGAGGTCGCGGAAGTTGCCCGGCCAGCGCGCCTCGGCACTGGTCGCGAAGCCGAGATAACGGTCCCGCGCTTCCTTGTTGAAGGTGATGCGGTCGCCCTCGCGCTCGGCGTGGCGATCGAGCTCATAGTCGAGATTGGGCGCGATATCCTCGCGGCGCTCGGCGAGGCCGGGCAGGGCGAAAGTCCAGAGGTTGAGGCGCGCGTAGAGGTCGTCGCGGAATGTCCCCGCCGCCACGCAGGCGGCAAGGTCGCGGTTGGTGCCGGCGATCAGCTGAAAGTCGCTGTCCACCTCCTTGTCAGCGCCGACGGGAAGGAAGCGCTTGTCCTCGATCGCGCGCAGGATCATCGCCTGTTCGTCGAGGCCCAGTTCGCCGATCTCGTCGAGGAACAATACGCCGGTGTCCGCCGAGCGCAGCAGCCCGGCGCGGTCCGCTGCAGCGCCGGTGAAGGCGCCCTTGCGGTGGCCGAACAGCGCCGACATCGCGCTGTCGCCCTTCAGCGTCGCACAGTTCACCTCGACCAGCGGCCCCTTCACCTGCCGTTTGACCCGTTTCAGTTCATAGATGCGCCGGGCGAGCTGGCTCTTGCCTGCGCCGGTCTGTCCCATCAGCAGCAAGGGCGCGCGGCTGCGGACGGCGACCTGCTCGATCTCGTCGATC
>CAJYJW010000261.1 GCA_913775025.1 uncultured Sphingomonas sp.
CCCGCCGATCTCGTTGAGGAGGTGATCCGCATCGCCGGGATCGACGCCATCCCGCCCGTAGCACTGCCGCGCGCCGAAGGCGTGGCGCAGCCCACGGTCACGCCGGCGCAAGGCACAGAGCGGCGCGTTCGCCGCGCCGCCGCCCAGCGCGGACTGAACGAGGCGGTGACGTGGAGCTTCGTTTCGGAGGTGCAGGCCGCGGCGTTCGGCGGCGGCGCATGGACCCTGGCCAACCCCATCAGTGAGGATCTGAAGGTGATGCGGCCGTCGTTGCTGCCGGGCTTGCTCGGCGCGGCGCAGCGCAACGCCGATCGCGGGGCGAGCGAGATCCGCCTGTTCGAGATCGGCCGCCGCTATGGTGAGGACGCCGAGCATCCGACGCTCGGCTTCGTCCTCGCCGGCGATCGCGTCGCGCGGGATTGGCGGACGGGAAAGGCTGCCGCCTTCGACGCGCATGACGCAAAGGCTGAGGCGGTGGCGCTGCTTACGGCGGCGGGCGCGCCGGCCGATCGTTTGCAGGTGATGCCGGCGGTGTCGCCTGTCTATCATCCCGGCCGCTCCGCCTCGCTACGGTTGGGGCCGAAGACGGTGCTGGCGGAATTCGGCGAGTTGCATCCCGCCACCGCGCGCGCCTTCGATCTGACCGGAGCGGTGATGGCGGGGGAAATCTACCTCGATGCGATCCCAGCGAAGCGCGCGGCGGGTCGCATCCGCGTGGCTTATGCACCGCCCGCCTTGCAGGCGATAACGCGAGACTTCGCCTTCCTAGTTCCCGGCGATCTCGCGGCGGATGATCTGGTGCGCGCAGTGCGCGGGGCGGACAAGACGGCGATCACCGAGGTGCGGCTGTTCGACGTCTTCACCGGCTCGGGCGTGGCCGAGGGCGAAAAGTCGCTCGGGCTTGAGGTGACGCTGCAACCGGGGGACAAGAGCTTCGCCGAGGCGGACCTCACCGCCATCGCGGCCAAGGTGGTGAAGGCGGCGGAAAAGCTGGGCGCCCGGCTGAGGAGCTGACCCCCCGCCGTTTATTTCGGCGCGAAGAAGTGGCGGCGGCAGACGGCGACATATCGCTCGTTCCCGCCGATCTCGGTCTGCGCGCCGGCGCGGATCGGCGCGCCGTCCGCGTCGATCCGCAGGTTCATCGTCGCCTTGGCGCCGCACGCGCATACCGCCTTGATCTCGGTCAGCACGTCCGCCAGCGCCAGCAGCCAACGGCTCCCCTCGAACAGGTCGGCGCGGAAATCGGTGCGCAGCCCGTAGGCCAGTACGGGGATGCCGAGACGGTCGCAGACGTCCGCCAGTTGCAGCACTTGCGCGTGGGTGAGGAACTGGGCCTCATCCACCAGCACGCAGGCGAGCGGAGCGGTCGCATGATCGGCGGTGACGATGGCGAGCAGATCGGTAGCCGCATCGAACGGCGTGGCGGGCGCGGTGATGCCGATGCGCGAGGCGATGATCCCCCGGCCATAGCGGTCGTCCACCGCCGCGGTGAACAGCGCGACCCGCATCCCTCGCTCGCGATAGTTGAACGCGGCCTGGAGCAGCGTTGTCGATTTGCCCGCATTCATCGAGGAATAATAAAAATAGAGCTTGGCCACGCCCTGCCCTCAGCTGTGCTCGCGGCCGAAATCGGGGCGCGGATCATCCTGCCCATGCTCTATAATGCTGCGGCGGACAGCGCGGGTGCGGGTGAACAGATCGAACAAAGTGTCGCCATCCCCCCGCCGGATCGCGCGCTGGAGCATCATCACGTCCTCGTCCAGCCGCTGGAGGATTTCCAGCACCGCCTCGCGATTGTTGAGGAACACATCGCGCCACATCGTCGGGTCGGAAGAAGCGATGCGGGTGAAATCGCGGAAGCCGCCGGCGGAAAATTTGATGACCTCGCCGTTGGTCACCTGTTCAAGGTCGCTGGCCGTGCCGACGATCGAATAAGCGATCAGATGCGGCACATGGCTGGTGACGGCGAGCACTAGATCATGGTGCCGCGCGTCCATGATTTCCACATCCGCGCCAAGCTTCTCCCAAAAGGTCGAGACGCGCATCACGGCGGCGGGATCGACGTCGCCAGCAGGCGTGAGGATACACCAGCGTTTGTGAAATAGCGTCGCGAAGCCCGCGTCCGGCCCGCTATGCTCGGTGCCCGCCACCGGATGCGCAGGCACGATCGTGATGCCGGGGAGGGCGGCTGCCAGCGCCTCGGCGATGCTTTGCTTGCAGGAGCCGACATCGCTGACGATCGCGTCCGGCGGCAGATCGTCGGCGATCGCCTCGGCCGCCGCCCCCATCGCGCCCACCGGCACGCACAGGATGACGAGATCGGCGTCGATCACGGCGGTGCCCGCCGTATCCGTCACATCGTCCGCCAGATCGAGATCCCGCGCGCGGGCGCGGACGGCGGGATCGGCATCGTGCGCGGTCAACCGCACCGTCGGCATATGCTGGCGCACCGCGCGCGCGATCGAAGAGCCGATCAGCCCGAGGCCGATCACCGAAACGCGCGCGAACGGCAGCATCAGGCGCCCGCCCCGACGATCGCACGGAGGGCGGGGGTGAGGCCACGCATCTCCTCCTCGGTGCCGATCGTGATTCGCAAACCGTGCGGCAGCCCCTGCCCCGGCAGCCAGCGGACGATATAGCCACGCTCCATCAAAGCCAGATACGCCTGCTCGGCCGAGACGCGCCCCTCGAACAGCACGAGGATGAAGTTCGCCTTGCTCGGCACCGCGCGCAGGCCCTGCGGAGCAAGCGCCGCGATCTCTCCCTCGAACCACGTGCGCCACTTGTCGTTGTGCGCGCGGCTTGCCTCCACGAAGCCATCGTCGCCGAGCGCCGCGATCGCCGCCTCCTGCCCCGCCGTCGTCACGTTGAACGGCGCGCGGATCTTGTGCATCGCCGCGATCGCCGCCGCCGGGCCATAGCCCCAGCCGATCCGCTCGGCCGCCAGGCCATGGATCTTCGAAAAGGTCCGCGTGACCAGCACGTTGTCCGCCACCTGCGCCAGCGCGAACGCACCGTCGTCGTCCGCCTGCCCTAGATATTCGGCATAGGCCTGATCGACGACGAGCATCACATCGCCGGGCAAGCCGGCATGCAGGCGGGCAAGCTCCCGCCGATCGGTGTAGGTGCCGGTCGGGTTGTTCGGGTTGGCGACGAACACCACGCGCGTATTCGGCGTAACGGCGGCGAGCAGCGCATCGACATCGGTGGCGTAGTCGGCGTCGGGCGCCTCCACCGGCTCCGCCCCCACACGCCGGGCGGCGATGGGATAGACGGAGAAGCCGTAGCGGACGAACAGCACCTCGTCCCCCGGCCCGGCGAAGGCCCCGGCCGCCAGATGCAATATCTCGTCCGATCCGGTGCCGTAGATCACGCGCGCCGGATCGAGGCCGTACTTTGCGGCGATGGCCTCGCGCAGGGCGGCGGCGCTTGCATCGGGATAGCGGTGGAGCGAGCGATCCGCCGCCTCGAACGCCGCGACGGCGGCGGGGCTGGTGCCGAGCGGGCTTTCGTTTGAGGAAAGCTTGATCGCCTTGCCACCCCCGTCGATCGCGGAGCGACCGGGAACATAGGGGGCGATGGCGTCGATCCAGGGTTTGGGCGCGGGGGCTGTCATGCCGCTCGCCTTAGCCGCGCGGCCGATGGTGGACAACATGCCGCCGTCGTTCTAGCGCCGCCGGAATGTCCGAAGACCAGCGTTATGGCCTCGCCCGTCGCGTCACGCTCAACGCCCCCCTGCCGCTCGACGGCGGCGGGCTGCTGTCGCCCGTGGAGATCGGCTATGAGACGTACGGCACGCTGAACGCCGATCGATCGAACGCGATCCTCATCTGCCATGCGCTGACCGGCGATCAACATGTCGCCTCCGTTCACCCGCGCACCGGCAAGCCCGGCTGGTGGACGCGGATGGTGGGGCCGGGCCTGCCGATCGACCCGAACCGCCATTTCATCGTCTGTTCGAACGTGATCGGCAGCTGCATGGGGTCGAGCGGCCCCGCCACCCTCGATCCCGCCACGGGCGAGCCGTGGGCGATGCGCTTTCCCGTCATCACCCTGCGCGACATGGTGCGTGCGCAGGCGATGCTGCTCGATCACCTCGGCATACCCGTGCTGGCGGCGGCGGTCGGCGGATCGATGGGAGGGATGCAGGTGCTCGAATGGGCGGCGACCTACCCGGATCGCGTCCGATCGGTGGTGGTGATCGCATCCGCCGCGCGCCATTCCGCGCAGAATATCGCCTTTCACGAGGTCGGGCGGCAGGCGATCATGGCCGATCCCGACTGGCGCGGCGGGGACTATTATGCGGTGGGCGAACCGCCGGCGGCCGGCCTCGCCGTCGCGCGGATGGCGGCGCATATCACCTATCTGTCGGAAGCGGGGCTGACCGAGAAGTTCGGTCGCCGGCTACAGGCGCGCAACGCAAAGAGCTTTGGCTTCGACGCCGATTTCCAGGTGGAAAGCTATCTGCGCCATCAGGGGATAAGCTTCGTCGAGCGGTTCGATGCTAACAGCTATCTCTACATCACCCGCGCGATGGATTATTTCGATCTCGCCGAGGAGCATGGCGGGCGGCTGGCCAACGCCTTCCTCGGCACGCGCACGCGCTTCTGCCTCGTCTCCTTCGATACCGACTGGCTGTACCCCACCGCCGAAACGCGGATGGTGGTGCATGCGCTGAACGCGGCGGGTGCACCCGTCAGCTTCGTGGAACTCTCCTCCCCCTTCGGGCACGACGCCTTTTTGCTCGATGTGCCGGAACTGAACCGCGTGGTGGATGGCTTTCTGCGCGCGGGCGAAACCTGATAGCGGGGCACGGATGGACGATCGCTACACCCTCTCCGACGATCCGGCCCGGCTGCAACCGGCGGCGATTCACGCCTATCTGACCAGCAGCTACTGGTCCCCCGGGATCGGCCGCGATCTTGTGGAACGCGCCATCGCCGGTTCGCATGGCGTCGGCGTCTACGATGCGGAGGCCGCTCAGGTCGGTTTCGCCCGCGTCGTGACCGATCACGCCACCTTCGCGCATCTGGCTGACCTTTACGTGCTTGCTCCGCATCAGGGCCGTGGGATCGCTTCCGCCATGCTGCGCTATTTTCACGATCACCCCCGGCTGCAACGCCTGCGCCGTTGGACGCTCAACACGCGCGATGCGCATAGCCTCTCCGAGCGGCACGGATGGGAGCGGATCGCCGGCCCGTTCATGCAACGCTACGATGCGGACGCATCGCGCGCGGTGGCGGCATGAGGGGCGCGCTTGCCCTGCTGCTGGTTGCGGCTATCGGCGCGAGCGGATGCGCGCGCCGGCCGAAGCCGGCGGTGCCGCAGGTCGTGGCGATCAAGGCGGCGGGCGCGGATCTTGTCCGGCTACAGGCGGCGGCGGCGGCGTGCGGCGCGCGCAAGGCATCGGTCAAGACGGTCGATAATGCGACCTTCTTGATCGTCGGTACGGCGGACAGCCTCGCCGCGCGCGATTGTTTCTTTGAACGGGCCGCCACCGACTATCGCGCCAACCATCCTATCCGCGCGTGGATCGAGGAACGGATCGGGTGAGTCTGAGGCCCGATCTCGCGATCATCGCCGGGCATGTATCGCCGGGGGCCAAGGTGCTGGACGTCGGTTGCGGCGACGGCGAGCTGATGGCTCACCTGCGGGCGTATGCGGGGGCCGATGCGCGCGGGATCGAGCTTGACGGAGCGAACGTCTCCGCCGCCGTGGCGCGGGGTTTGTCGGTGGTGCAGGGCGACGCGGACGCCGACCTCGCCAACTATCCCGATCATGCCTTCGATTATGCAATCCTTAGCCAGACGTTGCAGACCACTCGGGCGCCCGATCGCGTGCTGGAGGAATTGTTGCGCATCGGCCGCCGGGCCTTCGTCTCCTTCCCCAATTTCGCATATTGGCGGGTGCGCTGGAGCCTGCTGTGGCGCGGGCGGATGCCGGTGACCGCGGTATTGCCGCTCAGCTGGTACGAAACGCCGAACATCCACCAGCTGACCATCGACGACTTTCGCGCCTTCGTGGGCGAGCGCGGGCTGACGGTGGAGCGGGCGTGGTTCCTGAACGGCGATCGCGAGACAAGCGCCGCCGCCGCTAATTTTCGCGCCGAACATGCCGTCTTCCTGTTGCGGCGTTAGCTAGGAAACGGCCGACCGATGACGCTCGATTCGCTGATCGCGTCCTATGGCGTCTGGGCGCTGGGGCTAGGCGCAGGGGTAGAGGGCGAGACCGTCGTGATTCTCGGCGGTGTGATGGTCCACAAGGGGCTGCTGTCGTTCGTGCCGGCGGTGGCGGCGGCGGCCATCGGCTCCTTCATCGCGGATCAGCTTTTCTTCACGCTGGGCCGGCGCTTCCGTCATCATCGGTTCGTTCGGAAAACGCAGCAACGGGCGGTGTTCGCGCGGGCGCTTGCCGCCTTCGATCGACATCCGACGCTGTTCGTCTTCAGCTTCCGCTTCATCTATGGGCTCCGCACGGTCAGCCCCCTCGCGATCGGCACGACGAGCCTGCCCGCCGGGCGTTTCCTGGCGGTGAATGCGATCGCCGCGATCGTTTGGAGCATTACGTTCGTCACCGTCGGTTTCCTGTTCGGCCAGAGCGTCGAGAGGCTGTTCGGCCGATTTCGCGGGATCGAGTATCTACTGCTGCCGGTAGTGGGCGCGGCGGCGGCGATCACGCTTGCCATTCACCTGGTCCGCCGCAGAAGGGATCGCTCCGAAGGCTTACGTTAAGCGTTGACGCCGGCTTACCGCTCCAGCGCGTTGATCGCGGCGTGCACCCGCGCCTCTATGTCGGCGCGCGGAAGGCCGGGGGGGATCGACGTGCCGAACCGCATCGTCACCACCCCCGCCTGCTTCGCCCCCCGCCGTGGCCAGACCTGCCCGCTATCCAGCGCGATCGGCACGACGGGCAAGCCGGCGGCGCGGTAGAGGCCGGCGAATCCCGGCCGCAGCAACGGCCTCTCGCCGGGGGGAACACGCGTTCCCTCGGGAAAGATCAGCAGCGGCCGCCCCGCCCTCACCGCCCGTCTGGCCGAGGCGATCATGGTGCGCAACGCGCCCGCCGATCCCTCCCGGTCGACGGGGATCACGCCGTAATTCTCCACCACCTTGCCCCATAGCGGCACGCGGATCAGTTCCTGCTTCAGCACGATGGCCGGATCAGGAAGCAGGCGCAGCAGATCGAAGGTCTCGTACATCGCCTGATGTTTCGCGGCATAGAGCACCGGCTCGTCAGGCCGATGGCCCTCCACGCGTGTCTCGATCCCGAGGATGTGCGTGGTGCACCAGTGAAAGAAACTCGCCCAGCGCCGTGCATGACGCTGCGTGGAGATCGGATCGCGCGCCAGCAGCAGCGCGACCGTGACCGACACCAGGGATCCGGGATAAAAGACGAGCGAGAACAGAATCGTACGTAGAAGCGCCATCTTCACCACCCCAGCGGTGCCGCGATCCGGCGCAGCAGATATTTGTGATATTCCTTGAACAGCATGGTGAAGCCCGGCTCGCTCCGCACCGCGTCAGGCAGGATCGTCACGCCGGGGCCGATCACCCGATGCAGCTCGAAACGGGCGCGTGCCATATGCCAGTCGGTGGTGACGAGCCGCAGCGTGCGGAAGCGATGGCGGGCAAGCCAGCCGGCCGTCTCTTCCGCGTTCGAGCGCGTATCGACCGCCTCATGCCCGAGGTCGACACGCTCCGCGACGAGCCTCTCCGAGACGTGGTTGACGGCAGCCAGATCCGCCGGCCGCACCCGCCGGTCGGCCCCGGACACGAGCAGACGGCGCGCCCGCCCGGCGGCGAGCAGATCGAGCCCGCGCTGCACCCGCCCCGGCCCGCCCGTCACCACCACGATGGCATCGGTGACGGCCGTATCCGGCGCTGGGCCGGGCTGCAGAAGCGCGAACCAGGCGAACCCTAACAGCCACACCAGAACGACCGCCGCGACGACCCGCGCGATCACAGGATCCGTCGCAGCGTGGACAAGACGGCGAGGCGCGCCGTCAACATCGCCAGCAGCGTGGCGGGCAGCGGCAGCAGCGCAAGCAGCCCCCACGCGCCCGGCGGCAGCGAGGCAGTGCCGATCAGTTCCGATCCGAGCGCGCCGAACTGCCGCCCGATCGCCAGCAGCACCACGATGCCAACCACCAGCCCCACCACGCCGCCATGCAGCGCGTCACGGCCGATGCGACGCTGGAACAGGCGGGCGATCTGCACGTCGGTCGCGCCCAACAGGTGCATCACGTCGATCGTCGGGCGATGCGTGCTCAACGCCGCGCGTGAGGCGAGCACGACCGCGGCGGCGGTGGCGGTAGCCATCAGCAGCACCAGCGCGATCGCCAGCCATTTCAGCGCGCCGATCAGACCGGTCAGCGGCGCGAGCGCGCGGGCGTGATCGTCCACCCGCGAATCCGGCGCCACCCCCCGCAGCGCGGCGGCGACGACGGGCG
>CAJYJW010000262.1 GCA_913775025.1 uncultured Sphingomonas sp.
CACCACCGCCAGTTCCTTTGCGCTGGTGCGGGCGGCCAAGGCGCGCGGGCTGCGCGTAACGTGCGGGATCAGCCCGGCGCATCTGCTGCTGTCCGACATTGCGATGGGCGGCTTCCGTACGTTCGCGCGCCTCTCGCCCCCCTTGCGCGACGAAAGCGACCGGCTGGCCGCGATCGAGGCGGTGCGTGACGGCACGGTCGACGTGCTGTGTTCCGCCCACGATCCACAGGGGCCGGAGGCGAAACGCCTGCCCTATGCCGATGCCGAACCCGGCATGGCGGGTGCGGAAACCCTTCTGACATTGTCGCTGACGCTGGTGCGCGACGGGGTGATCGAGTTGCCTCGCCTGTTCGCGCTGCTCTCCACCAACCCCGCCCGCCTGCTCGGCATAGCCGGCGGCGGCATGTCGGTGGGGGACGAGGCCGACCTGATCCTGGTGGACGAGGATGCGCCTTGGCGGATCCTGTCCGATCAAATGGCGGCGGTGGAGGGGAATACGCCGTTCGACGGCCTCCCCGTTCTGGGCGGCGTCCGGCGGACGATCAAGGGCGGCCGGCCGCTCGGCTGATCCGCCCGCCGTCGCGCCTTATCCGATCGCGAGGCGGACGGGTTTCGCCATCCAGTTCGCCAGCGCGTCCCCGGCCTGGGTGCGGACGAAACAGGCGCCGCTGGCGGCGCGTATGCGCCGGCATAGCGTCGTTGCCGCCGCATGACTTTCGATCCCCGCAAGCGACAGACGATACATCCGCCCCTGCGGCGTACCGAAGGCCGCGCTGTAGGGTGCGAAATCCGCGATGTGATCAATCCGGCGGGCCGTCTCCCGCCATGCCTGCTGTACCTTCGCGACGGAGGAATAAGCGCCGATCTGCACGACATATCGGCCCCGCGCCGTCTGCCGCAGCGGCGTGACCGGTCCCACCTGCGCCAAAGCCTCGACACGGGTCGAGGCCGCCGCGCGCTCCATCAGCCGTGGCGGTGTGGCGGCCATGGGGACCATCGGTACGCTTGGCGCTAAATCGGCAGCCGGCGGGGCCGCCCGCACTCCGGCTGCCTCCGTCACCTCTGTTGGCGCCGGCGGACCCACGTCATTTAGGGCAAGTGCCTGCCCGGATCCGACCGGGTTGGCCAGCGCCAGCGTGACCGGCATGCCGCCGTCCGCCACCGGGGTCACTCGCAACAGGGCGGCTACCTGATCGGAGGCGTAGCGGGGGCGGCTGAACCGCGCCCATTCCGTCATCCGGCCCTTCAATTGATCGCCGGCAAGATCCTGCGCCGCCACTGACCGGGATTCTGCCCAGCGCCCGGCGAGCGCGAGGCCGAGCGCGTAATTCTGGCGCGCCTGGGCATCCGCCCCCTCGGCGCGCGCCGCATGCTCCAAAATCGCGACGCCACCGTCCGTATCCCCGGCGAGCGACAGGGCCAGGCCGCGATCGCTCTCGCCTACCTTGCCGGCCGCCTGCGCCAGCAGGGCAGGCGCGGTATCGCCACGGCCCAGCGCGATTCGCGTCAGCGCGAGACTGAGCAGAGCCTGGCCATCATCCGGCGACAGGACGAGCGCGTCGGTAAGGGCCGCATCGGCCGAGGCGAAGCGCCCGGCGGCGATATAGGCCCGGCCCAACGTCACCCGATAGGTCGCCGTCTTCGGCGCCAGCGCGACCGCCTCCTCGGCAAGCCGAACCGCCGCCGCCGGCCTGCCCCGCGCAATCGCGGTCGAGGCCTGCGCCGCGCGCCTGCCCGCCTGTTTGCCCGCCTGCGGGGTCACGTCGGACAGGGCGGCCGGATGACTTGCGGGCTTGCACCCCACCGCCACCGTGCCGAGCAGCAAGGCCGACATGCCGAACTTGACGATGATGGCCCTGTTCATCACTCCATTCCCCATAGATTGGCGGCGATGCCGTCTTCCGTCACGGCCCCGGCCAGCCGTTCGATCCCATCGATCCCGTGCAGATGCGCATCGAGCGCTTCCTGTATCAGCGCCTGCGCGGGTTGCCGGCGCATGGCGCAAGCGATCCGCAGCCGAAGATGACGCCCCGGATCGAGCCGCAACATCATCGTCGCGGGCGCTCCATGGGCAAGCATGATCGCGGCCGATATACTCTCGGCCATATCGGTCACGGCCCGATCATTGTCGTTGGCCGGCGTCGCGCGCGATGCGCGGTCCGTCGGCGGCTGTTTCGATTTGGCCATCGCTAGAGGCCACGCCGCCCGAAACCGGCCGCCACGCCGCCGCGCGGTACCGCAAATACGGTGCGGCGAAAATTACGCTCCATCCGGTCCGAGACATAGTGCCAGAGATCCGCGATGATGTGCGCGACGGGATGGGCCGACGCTTGCTCGGCCACCGTGCGCCCGCCTCGCATCGCCTCCGCGATCGCGGCGCTTTGAGGGATGACATGCGGCGCGACCGGACCGTTCTGCGCCAAGCGCGACAAGGGCTCCGGCGCCAGCACGGCCCCCGCCCCGGTGCCGTTGCCTACGATCAGCAGCGGCTTTCCCTCCCGCGCACAAAGATCGACGGTGCCGGTGGCGGCGTGGATCGCCTCCCCCTCGGGGCGGGTCGGCACGATCACCAGCCCGGCCAGCCGGATCACGCCGGCCACGCCTTGCGAGACGGCTGAGGGCGTATCCACGATCGCCAGACAGAAGCCGCTTTGCCGCAGCGTTTGAATATCGCTCGCCAGTCGCTCGGGCGTGGTGCGGATCAGCGCCGGGGATTCGCGCCCGCGCTTATCCCACCATTCCGGCAAGGCACCCTGCGGGTCGACATCGATCAGCACGACCGGCCCTGCGCCGGCCGCTGCGGCCTGCACGGCCAGATGCGCGGCCAGCATCGTCTTGCCGGAGCCGCCCTTCTGCGATGCTACTGCCAGAACCCGCATGCCGATCCCCCGTTGCCGCGAACAATGCCCATATCAGGGCTAAGAATGGGTTAATCCGCCAGCGCCCGCCGACACTCGCAAGACGTTAAGCCAATGGTAGGCATGTTTGGTAAACAAGGCGGTCAAGGACGATGAGGCAGACCATGGGCGGGCATGATAAAGGGCGTTTCGATCGGATCATGCTGCTGCTGATCGCGGCGGTTGCCTATCCCGTCCAGGCAGCCCCCGCCCCCGTCAACCCGGCGTCCAAGACTATCGAATTGGGGGCGGACGCTTGGGAGGCGGGCAATTACACGCGCGCGCTCGCGCTCTGGCGGCCGCTTGCCGAAGCGGGCGATCCGGACGCGCAATATAATCTCGCGCAGGCCTATCGGCTCGGTCGCGGCGTGACGGCCAATCCCGCGCTGGCGCTGGACTGGTATCTGAAGGCGGCCCGGCAGGAGCATCCGGAGGCGCAGGGCAATTACGGCCTGATGCTCTTCCAGTCAGGCCAGCGGCGCGAGGCGATGCCCTGGCTGGAGAAAGCGGCCGGCAGGGGCGATGCGCGGGCACAATATGTCGTGGGTACCGCCCTGTTCAACGGCGACATCACGGGCAAGGACTGGGTACGCGCCTATGCGATGATGTCGCGTGCGGCATCGGCGGGCCTGGCCCAGGCTCGCACCAGCCTGGCCCAGATGGATCGTTTCGTGCCGCTCGGCCAGCGCCGGCAAGCCGTCGCTCTCGCCCGCGATCTCGAACGAAGCGAGGTGCTGACCAATGCCGGCGCCGCGCCGGCGGGCGCCTTGGTGCGGGCCGGCGACCCGGCCAGTTCGGCCGTTCGAAGCCCGTCACTGCGGGCGACCACCGCATCGGTGATACGGACGCCGCCCGCTATCGCCGCTGGCGTCGTGCCGAGCGCTCGCATAGCCGCGAATAATCCCGGACCCGTGATACGCGGAGGGGGCGATCCGGCCCTTACCCCCTCCGCCGGGGGATGGCGCGTGCAGTTGGGGGCCTACTCGGCCCCTGCGTCGGCGGACGCGGCATGGCGAGCGATCATCGCGAAGTTGCCGACAACGGCGCTACGCCCCTATCTCGTCAGCGCGGGGGCGATGACGCGGCTGCAGGCCGGGCCGTTCGCAGGGCGCGCGCAGGCCACCCTTGCCTGTACGCGTATTCGCGCGGCGACCGGTTCGGCCTGCTTCCCGGTGCCGGCGCGGTAGCTCAGTCCTGCACCCACGCCGCTCGGGGATAGCCTTGCGCGTACAGCAGCGCGGACAGATCGCCATGATCGATCCGCGCCGCGGCGGCAGCCGCCGTCTTCGGTTTGGCATGATAGGCGACGCCCAGTCCGGCCGTCTCGATCATCGGAATATCGTTGGCCCCGTCACCGATGGCGAGTGTCGCCGCCTGCGGCAGGCCAAGCGCGGCGGCTTCCGCCTGCAAGGTTTCGCGTTTGGTGGCGGCGCCCACGATCGGCCGCGCCACCGTGCCGGCCAGGCGGCCGTCCACGACTTCAAGCCGATTGGAGAGCGCGCGATCGAAGCCGATATCGGCCGCCACCCGATCGGCGAAGACGGTGAAGCCGCCCGAGACGAGCACGCAGCGCGCGCCGTGCTTGCGCATGGTACGGACAAGCGCCTTGGCCCCGCCCATCAGCACCACCCGCTCGGCATGGCAGCGATCGATGACCGACACGTCCAGCCCGCGCAGCAGCGCCACCCTCGCATCGAGCGCGGCCTCGAAATCCAGCTCGCCGCGCATCGCGGCCTCGGTCACCTCGGCCACCTGCGGCTTGATACCCGCATAATCGGCCAGTTCGTCGATGCACTCGATGGTGATCATCGTCGAATCCATATCCGCCACGAGCAGGCGCTTCGCCCGCCCCTCCGCCGGCTGCACGATCACGTCGGCATCGGCGATCAGCCCCTCAAGCGCAGTGCGGGCGGCGGCGCGATCCTTGGCGAACGGCAGGTCGAACGCCTCGCCGGCCTCCAGCCAGCGCGCGGAAGAAGGATCGCAACCGGCAACCGCCAGCGCATCGCGCGCCGCTGAAATATCGCCGTCACGCAGGCCGCCGCCTGCTATCACCGTCGCCATGAACACGCGCGCATCCCCAGATCGTCCGCCGGTGGCGCTTATCGCGGGGCCGACGGCGAGCGGCAAGTCGGCATTGGCCTTGCGGTTGGCGGAAATGACCGGCGGCACGATCATCAACGCCGATGCAAGCCAGGTCTATGCCGATCTCCGCATCCTGTCCGCCCGCCCGACGCGCGAGGAGGAAGGCCGCGCGCCGCATCGCCTGTTCGGCTACATCGACGGGGCGCGGGCCTGCTCGGCGGCGGAATGGGCGGCGGAGGCGCGCGCCGTCATCGCCGGCGTTCATGCCGACGGACAGCTTCCGATTCTGGTCGGCGGGACGGGCCTGTACATCCGCACGCTGCTTGACGGGATCGCCCCGATACCGCCGATCGACTCCGACGTACGCGACGTGGTGCGCGCCCTCCCCGTGGGCGATGCGCATGCGGCGCTAGCGCGCGAGGATCCCGTCGCGGCCGCGCGTCTTCATCCGGCCGACACCACCCGCGTCGCCCGTGCGCTGGAGGTGATCCGCGCGACCGGCCGTTCACTGGCGGACTGGCAAGCGGAACGGCATGGCGGCATCGGTGATGCCATCCGCCTCGCCCCCATGCTCCTGTTGCCGGATCGTGACTGGCTCTATGCCCGATGCGACGCCCGCTTCGCCGCGATGGTGGACGGCGGCGGGATCGAAGAGGTCGAGCGGCTGATGGCGCGCCGGCTGGATCAGGACTTGCCGGTGATGCGCGCGATCGGCGTGCCTGAGATGATCGCCTGGATCGCCGGCCATATCGACCGTGCAGAAATGACGCGCCGCGCCGCACAGGCCACCCGGCGCTACGCCAAGCGCCAGTACACGTGGTTCGGCAATCAGCCGCCGTCTCACTGGCTGCGGCTGACTAATAATATTGATGATGCCCTATTCGCTCAGTTCGTAATAAAGTTGCGCAACGATGCGTTGACAGCTTAGTTTATTTTTCATAGCAGCCCCGTCACAGCATCGCGGCCTATAGCGCGATATCGTCGTCGGCGTCCGAGACGCCGCCCCCCGTTTCGCCGGCCGGCGTCGTGGGCTGCCGAATCGTTTCGGCAGGATGGTTTCGCGCGGCGAATAATTGCTCTACGGGGCCGCGCGACGGAAGGAAGCGAACCATGCCCACTGAGCGTTCCGGCGCGGACATATTGATCGAGGCGCTCACCGATCTCGGGGTCGAGGTGGTGTTTGGTTATCCAGGCGGCGCGGTGCTGCCGATCTATGACGTGATCTTCAAGCAGACGCGCATCCGCCATATCCTCGTGCGGCAGGAAGGCGGCGCGGTCCATGCGGCGGAGGGGTACGCGCGTGCCACCGGGAAGCCCGGCGTGGTGCTCGTCACCTCCGGCCCGGGGGCGACCAACGCCGTCACCGGCATCGTCGATGCATTGATGGATTCGATCCCGCTCGTCATCATCACCGGCCAGGTGCCGACGGGACTGATCGGCAGCGACGCCTTTCAGGAATGCGATACGGTCGGCATTACGCGTCACTGCACCAAGCACAATTACCTCGTGAAGGATCCCGCGAAACTCGGCGATATCGTGCATGAGGCGTTTCATATCGCTACCAGCGGCCGCCCCGGCCCGGTGGTGATAGACTTGCCGAAAGACGTGCAGATCGCCACCGCCGCCTACCGCAAGCCCGGCACGGGCGCCTTGCCGCACAAAGGCTATCGCCCGCAGGTGAAGCCCGAGACCGCGCTGATCGGCGCGGCCGTCGAGATGATGGCGTCCGCCAAGCGGCCTATTCTTTATACGGGCGGCGGCATCATCAATTCCGGCCCGGCCGCCAGTCAGTTGCTGCGCGAGCTTCAGAAGCTCACCGGGGCACCTGTCACCTCGACGCTGATGGGCCTCGGCGCCTATCCCGCCAGCGGCGAGGCGTGGCTTGGCATGCTGGGCATGCACGGTACCTACGAAGCCAACATGGCGATGAACCAGTGCGACCTGATGGTCTGCCTGGGCGCGCGCTATGACGATCGCGTCACCGGGCGGCTCGATGCCTTTTCGCCGAATTCCACCAAGATCCACGTCGATATCGATCGCTCGTCGCACAACAAGACGGTGCAGGTCGATCTGCCGATCGTGGGCGATGTCGGCCGCGCGATGGAGGAGATGATCCGCCTGTGGAAGGCAAGCGCGCATCACGCCCCGGACCTTTCCGACTGGTGGGCGCAGATCGCGGAATGGCGCGCGAAGGATTCGCTCGCATTTCCGCCGTCCGAGGCCGAGATCATGCCGCAGGAGGCCGTGCGCCGCCTGCATGAGGCGACGAAGGCGCGCAAACCGATCATCACCACCGAGGTCGGCCAGCATCAGATGTGGGCGGCGCTTTACATGGGCTTCGATGCGCCGAACAAATGGCTGACGAGCGGGGGGCTCGGCACGATGGGTTACGGTCTGCCCGCCGCGATCGGCGCACAACTCGGCAATCCGAACGCGCTCGTCATCGATGTCGCAGGCGAGGCCTCGATCCAGATGAACATTCAGGAGATGGCCACCGCCACCCAGTATAAGCTGCCGGTGAAGGTGTTCATCCTCAACAACGAGTATATGGGCATGGTCCGCCAGTGGCAGGATCTCACCTACGGCGGCCGCCACTCGCACAGCTATTCCGACAGCTTGCCCGATTTCGTGCGCCTGGCCGAGGCTTATGGCTGGACCGGCATCCGTATCGAGACGCCCGATCAGCTGGATGCGGGCATCCAACAGATGCTCGATACGGATGGGCCGGTGCTGGTCGATTGCCGCGTCTCCAAGGTCGCCAATTGCTTCCCGATGATCCCGAGCGGGGCGGCGCATACCGAGATGATCCTCCATGCCAACGAGGTTTCGGGCGAGATGGACGATGAAGCGAAGGCGCTGGTCTGATGCATATCCGCACCGAAAAGGGTGAGCGGCACACGCTCTCCGTCCTCGTCGACAATGAGGCGGGCATTCTCGCGCGGATCGCGGGCCTGTTCTCCGCGCGCGGCTACAATATCGAGAGCCTGACGGTCGCCGACGTGACCGAGGACGAGACGATCAGCCGCATCACCATCGTGACCAAGGGCGCGCCGGGCGTGATCGAGCAGATCATCGCCCAGCTTGATAGGCTGGTGCCCGTCCACAAGGTGACGGATCTGACGGCGCAAGGTCCGCATGTCGAGCGCGAGCTGGCGCTGGTGAAGGTGCGCGGCACGGGCGACCACCGGATCGAGGCGCTGCGTCTCGCCGAGGTCTATCGCGCCCGCGTGATCGACGCGACCACCAGCAGCTTCGTTTTCGAAGTGACGGGCGGGCCGGAAAAGATCGACAAGTTCCTCGAACTGATGCGGGAGGTAGGCCTGATCGAGGTCGCCCGCACCGGCGTCGCCGCAATCGTCCGCGGGCGCGACGCCGCCTGACGTTTCCACCGGCCATCGGCCGAACACCATCCACCTGGGAGCCACTATTCATGCGCGTTTATTACGATCGGGATGCCGACATCGGCCTCATCAAGGGTAAGAAGGTCGCCATCGTCGGCTACGGCAGCCAGGGCCATGCCCATGCGCAGAACCTGCGTGACAGCGGCGTGAGCGAGGTCGCGATCGCGCTGCGCCCCGGCTCCGCCACCGCGAAAAAGGTCGAGGACGCAGGTTTCAAGGTGCTGTCCAACGCGGAGGCCGCCAAGTGGGCCGATATCGTCATGGTGCTGGCGCCCGACGAGCATCAGGCCGCGATCTATAACGAGGATCTCGCCGCCAACCTGAAGCCCGGCGCGGCGCTCGCCTTCGCGCACGGCCTGAACGTCCACTTCGGCCTGATCGAGCCGCGCGCCGACATCGACGTTTTCATGATCGCGCCGAAGGGCCCCGGCCACACCGTACGGTCGGAATATCAGCGCGGCGGCGGCGTGCCGTGCCTGATCGCGATCGCACAGGATGCGAGCGGCAACGCACATGACGTGGCGCTCTCCTACGCCTCCGCGATCGGCGGCGGCCGCTCCGGCGTGATCGAGACGACCTTCAAGGAGGAGTGCGAGACCGATCTGTTCGGCGAGCAGGCCGTGTTGTGCGGCGGCATCACCCACCTGATCCAGGCCGGCTTCGAAACGCTGGTGGAAGCCGGCTATGCGCCGGAAATGGCCTACTTCGAATGCCTCCACGAAACGAAGCTGATCGTCGATCTGCTGTATGAGGGCGGCATCGCCAACATGCGCTATTCGATCAGCAACACCGCCGAATATGGCGACATCACCACTGGCCCGCGCATCATCACGCCCGAAACCAAGGCGGAGATGAAGCGTGTGCTGGCCGACATCCAGTCCGGCCGGTTCGTGAAGAACTTCGTGCTCGACAATCGCGCCGGCCAGCCGGAGCTGAAGGCGGCGCGCAAGGCGGCGGAAGCGCATCCGATCGAGCAGACAGGCGAAAAGCTGCGCGCGATGATGCCTTGGATCGCCAAGAACAAGCTGGTCGACAAGGCGAAGAACTGATCGCGCCTCGATCCGCACGGTTGACAGCGTAACGAAGGGCGGGCCAGCAATGGCCCGCCCTTTCCGTTTCAGGAGACCATTTATGCGCCTTTTGCTCGCCGCCGCTCTCGTCTTGTCGGCCACAGCCGCATCGGCGCAGATGCCGAAGACCCCGCCCGGCGCACCCGACGCGGCACGCGTGAAGGCCGGCACCTACACGGTCGATCCGCAGCACACGCAGGTGCTGTTCACGGTGAATCACCTCGGCTTCAACAGCTATTGGGGCATCTTTGGCGAGGCGACCGGATCGCTGACGATCGATCCCGCCAAGCCCAACACCTCTAGCGTCACGATCGAGGTGCCGATCTCCAAGGTGACGACCACCAGCGAGAAATTGAACGGCCACCTCCAGACCCCGGATTTCTTCGACGCCGCGAAATATCCGACGGCGACCTTCAAATCGACCAGCGTGGCGGTGAGCGGCATGAGCGCGCGGATCACCGGCAATCTCACGCTGCACGGCGTGACGAAGCCCGTCGTCCTCGACGCGAAATTTACCGGCGCGGGCAAGA
>CAJYJW010000263.1 GCA_913775025.1 uncultured Sphingomonas sp.
TTGCCCCCCTTCACCTGCCAGCTCGTCGAGGTGACCGTAACGCGCGGCACGGCGGCGGCGGGCGAAGGTGCGGGTGGTGCGTCGGCGTCGCCTTCCTCCGCCCGCAACGCCGCCATCACGCCCGCGATGCCACCCGCCGATGCGGCGGGGGGCGACGCCGTGACGACAGGGTCCGGTGCGGGGGCCGCCGCATAGGTCGTCGTCGTCACCGGTTCGGCGCAGGGCGCGGGGGCCGGGCCGGGCGCATTCGTCAGCAGCTCGCGCCGGCGCGTCATGGCATCGGGCGCGCCCAGCAGCAGGATCGGCACGTTGCCCGCGACCCGCCGCAGCCGACCGATCTGGGTTCGCAAGGTGATCTCATATTCCTGTGGGCGGAAGACGGGCGCGAACCCCTCGTTGGTGCCGAACGCCAGCACGATCAGGTCCGGCTTGTAGCTGCGCATCTCCTCGGCCAGCACGGCATCGTCGTTGCGCGCGAAGTGGACGAGCTGGGAGCCGACGACGCCGACGTTCGAGAGGGCGACGCCGCCCGAATCACGAAACGTCGCCCAGCTGGTGAGCGTGACGGGGCGATCGTCCGTCACCAGCTCCACGCGGGTCTGCGGCGTATCGGTCGTCACCGTCTTGCATTCGGATCGGGCGGTCGGGCTGTCGAGTTCCATCCGTTCGATCCGCCCGCCGATCAGGATCGAAACCGTACCCGCCCCCGGCCCCATCGCGCCGCAGACGATGAAGCGATCGAACACCTCGTTCGGCTCGGCGGTCAGCGCGACGCGGGCGGACGGCGATGTCGAGGTGATGCTGAATCCCGATACCCCCATCATCGGGCGCGGCGGGGCGGAGCCTGCGCCGAACACGGAGGCGACGCGCCATCCGGGCGACATCTCCGCTGTCACCCAGCGCGTGAGATAGCCCTGATACGGCCGCCCCGGCGCCAGCACGCCGCGCCCGCCGCTGCCGTAGCGCGCCTGCAATATGTCCCGCCAGCCGCCGGTGATGGTATCGCCGGCGGTGTGGCTGTCGCCGATTTGGAGGATGTGGACCGGCCTGCGCCCCCGCGTGCGGTCCGTCGCGGTTGCCAGCTTGGCGAAGAAGGGATCCAGCACGCGCGGGTTGCACAGCGTGTCGCCGCAGCCCGATGCCGCGAGGCTGGCGGCGGCGATGGCGATGGCGATCATGCGGCCGGCCGCGTACGGGGCGCGGCGGTCGTCGCACGCGTGGCTGGTGCTGGCGGACGCACGATGGGAACGGCGGCGCGCGCCGCCGCCGGATCGGGCACCCCGGCCAGCTTGCGCGCGGTGGCGACGCAGCGGCGGATGCCCGCCGTCAGCCCGCGTGTGATGCGGATGTAGCCGGTCATCGACATGTGGATGCCGTCGCCCGCGCGGATCAGGGTCCGCTCATTATTTGGGCCATCGGGCAGATAGGGGGAGAATTGGCCGTCGGCGTCCACCGTCATCGATGCGGTTTCGATCCACGGCACGCCGAGGGCCGCCATCCGCCGCGCATAGAAGGCATTCATCCCGGCGATGTCGGCGTCATATTGCGGCTTGCGCATCTTGGGCAGGCCGACCCAATAGACCATCGCCCCTTCCTGCCGGAGTGCGTTGACGAAGCCATCCACCCGCTTGCCGACGATGTCCTGCCACTCCGGCCCCAGCAATTTGGCGGCATGGTTGCCCGAGAGCACGCCCTGCGTATCGTTCGCACCGAACGAGACGACCGCGATATCGATCGGATTGCCCGCCATCTGCTCGCGCGCATGCTGCTCCAGGTTCAGGCTGGCGTAGCGGGTGAAGCCGGTCGACTGGCGGCTGAATTTCTCCACCTCATAGCCGTCCTTCGCGGGCAGCAGATGATAGAGGGCGGACCAGATGCCGTCGCCATAGCTATCCCCGAACACGCCGACGCGGATCCTGCGGCCATCCGCCACCGTGCCAAGCAAGCGAGAGCGGGGCGGCATCACGCAACCAGCGATCGGCGCGGATACCGGGATCGGAATTGCCGCCGCCTGTCCTACGGCCGGGACAGGCGTATTCGATGCACTGCCGGCGGGCGGCGGCGGGGCGGTGGCGGGGGTCGGCGCCTGCGGCATCGCGCCGGCGATCGGCGCGGAAGAGACCGGGGCGGCGCCGGGCACAGGCGCGATGGCCGGCGCAGCCGCTTCGTCCGCGCCATCGGCGAAGGCGTAGCCGATCGCGACGCCCGCCGCGACGCCGAGGAACAGCACCGCCGTACGATCGGCCAGGGTCAGCAGCGTCCTCATGCCCGTCCGTAGCATCCCCAAAGATAACAGGCGCGGCGGCGCCGACTTCCGTAAGCCGGCGGCCTTACCGCGCGCCCTCGCTTGCTGTCGAGCGACGAAATCGGCGGGCCGTGCCGGTTTCGCGGGCGACGCGGCATCGACAGCGCAGGCCCTTTCCTGCTAGCGCGCCGCGTCCCCAAGCATCAGGCGGAGCCGCCCCACCCCTCATGTCGATCGCGCGTTATCTGCTGGCGCCATGGTGGGTGGCGCAACTGGCCACCGGGGCCAAATCGTTCAAGGACAATCCCCTTATCGGCTCGCACGCGCTCAATGCGCGGGGGCTGCACGTGGCGCGGGTAAAGCTTGCGCATCGCATGGCGTGGGCGCGCCGCCGCCGGCTCGCCGCGTTGATGACGGCGGACGATCGCGCCGCCTTCGATCGCGACGGGTTCCTGATCCGGCGGGAGGCGCTGCCGTCCGCCGAATTCGCCGCGCTGCGCGATGCGGTGTTCGCCCACCCCGCGCCCGCGCGCGAGATGGTGCAGGGGGATACGGTGACGCGCCGCATCGCGCTCGACCCCGCCTTCCTTGCCGCCGTGCCGCAGATGCGTGCCCTGCTCCGGCAGCCGCTGTGGGCGGGCGCGATCCGTTACGCCGGCAGCTTCGATGCGGAGCCGCTCGCCTATATTCAGACGATCCTCGCCCGCCGCTACGACGCCGAGCCCGATCCGCAGACGGCGCTGCACGCCGATACCTTCCACCCCACGGTGAAAGCCTGGCTGTTCCTGACCGACGTGGACGAGGAGGACGGTCCGTTCCGCTATGTACCCGGCTCCCACCGCCTCTCCCCCGGCCGCCTCGCCTTCGAGCGCGAGACGAGCCTGAAGGCCCCCGGCGGCACGGATCACCTCTCGGCACGGGGCTCGTTCCGGGTGGAGGAGGATCGCCTGGAAGCGCTCGGGCTGCCGCCGGCCAAAAGCTTCGCCACCCCCGCCAATACGCTGGTCGTGGCGGACACCTTTGGTTTCCATGCCCGCCAGCGCGCGACGCGCCCCTCCACCCGTGTGGAGATCTGGGCCTATGGCCGGCGCAACCCCTTCCTCCCGTGGACCGGCCTCGATTGGACCGGGATATCGGGTATTGCCGAAAGACGGATACCCTTGCTGTGGAAAAGTCGTGACGTGCTGGAACGCCTCGTCGGACAACCATGGCGTTCAGTTGGCATTAAGACACCCCGCGACCCATGATGTATATTTGCCTCACCAGACGATAGTCCTTTCGCATCACTATCGATCCGGTTTGAAATAGGTTAAGTCGCACCGCATCATTGCTGTCGTGGTTTGCGTTCATGTCTGCGTTTCGCACTGTCGGTCGATCGGTCAGGGGCCGGCCACGCCCGCTCTATCCCCCGTTGCTCCGCACGCCGCCGTTCCCCTTCGCAGACCTCTCCGCTTCGGCCGTCAGCACGCAGCGCTACACCCCCTCTGTCAGGACATCGAACGGCGCCGATCTGGTCTCGGCGATCAGGGCGGCGCGCGTCGGCGGCACCTTTTGGGCCTGCCGTGCCGATGTGCCGAATGGCGCCGTGATCGTCTGCCCGATCGATCGCGCGGCGGCGATAGCGCTTGGCGATCGGGCACCACGCGGGCTCTTCGTCCTTCTGCCGCAAGCCCCTTGGGCGGCGATGATCGGGCGGACATTGGCGTCGCGCGGTATGGCGAATGCGACGCGGCCGGTCGATCCATGGTCACTGGTCGATCGGGCCGCCCGGATCGAAACCGATGGCGATGACGAACTCGCGCTGATCGCGCTGATCGCGGGGGTTCCGGTGCGCCCCACCCGCCCCGGTCGATACACCGGCCATAGACTGTGCGAGGATGAGCCGGCGGCGTCCGATCGCGCCGCCGCCCTCTCCGCCCTGGTCGAGACGACGGTGCACACCGGCCTGAGCTATCGCGACCCTTTCTCCGGCGATACGACGGACGCGCTCAGGGTGGTCGCTCTGCTGGCAGAGTGGCGCGGCCTGATCGACGCGAATCGTGCCATCGCCGTCGGCGCGGGCATCGCGCTGTGGAAACGTCGCGCGGTGACGCCGCTGCTGTGGAACGGCAGTAATTCGGTTGCCTTCGCGCGGACGCCGGGGCGGGCGATTCGCCGGGCGCTCGCTGCGGGCGGCGCGATCGCCGCGTGGCCGTCGCGCGTGTCGCCCTCGCTTGCCCCGCGCGCGGCGGCGGCGGGTGTTTCGGTGCGGCAGGTGGAGGACGGCTTCGTCCGCTCGGTCGGGCTCGGCAGCAATTTGCATCCGCCGCTTTCGATCGTCGTCGATTCGCTCGGCATCTATTATGATCCGACCCGGCCGAGCGATCTTGAGGCGCTGCTCGCCGAAACCGATTTCACCCCCGCGCTCTGTGCCCGCGCGCGCGCGTTGGGCGATGCGATCGTGCGGGCCGGGATCAGCAAATATTCCAGTGGCGCGGGGCACCGTGCACGGATCGACTCGCCTTCAGGCCGCCGCCGCGTGCTGGTGGCGGGGCAGGTGGAGGACGATCTTTCGGTGCGGCTGGGCGGCGGCGAGGTCTTGGGCAATCTCGACCTGCTGCGCCGCGCCCGCGCCGCCGAGCCGGATGCGTGGCTGATCTTCAAGCCCCATCCGGATGTCGACGCCGGTCACCGCGCCGGGCGGATCGAGGATGCGGAGGCGCTGCGCCATGTCGATGCGGTGGTGCGCGGCACGCCGATGCCGGCACTGCTGGACGCGGTGGACGGCGTGCATGTCCTCACCTCGCTGACCGGATATGAGGCGCTGCTGCGCGGGCGCGACGTGACCGTGCACGGCTGCCCCTTTTATGCCGGCTGGGGCCTTACCCGCGATCTCGGCCCTGTCAGCCCCCGCCGGAGACGCCGCCTGTCGATCGACGCACTGACCGCCGCCGCGCTGATCCTCTACCCCCGCTATCTCGATCCGCTGACCGGCCTGCCCTGCCCGCCGGAGGTGCTCGTGGAGCGCCTCGCGATGCAGGCCGCACCGCGCGAGACCCCGCTGATCCGCTTGCGCCGGATGCAGGGATGGTTGCGGCGAGCGTGGAGTCCTATAGGAAAGCGGACATGAAGCACCGGGCGTTGAATCGGAAAACATTCCTTTTCCTGCAAGGCCCCCCCGGCCAATTCTTCGCCCTGCTGGCCGAGGCGCTGGTGGCGAGGGGACATATCGTCCACCGCATCAACTTCTGCGGCGGGGATCGCTGGTCGTGGGACGGCCCGGCGACCGATTACCACGGCACGGAGGATGACTGGCCGCATTTCTTCGACAGCTTCGTACGCCGCCATCGCATTACCGATCTGGCGCTGTTCGGGGACTGCCGCCCGCTCCACCGCGCGGCGCATGGCCTTTCCGTGCTGCGGGGCCTGCGCATCCATGTGTTCGAGGAAGGCTATATCCGACCCGACTGGGTGACCCTGGAGCTGGACGGGGTGAACGGCCACTCCACCCTGTCGCGCGATCCGGAGTGGTATCTGGACGCCGCGAGGGATCTGCCGCCGCTGCCCGAACTTCCGCCGGTCGCCTCCAGCTTCCGGCGGCGGGCGGACGATGCGCTCGGCTATTTCACCAACAACGTCATCCAGCGCCCGCTTTTCCGCCATTACCGCCCGCACCGCCCGATCTCCCCGATCGTGGAGGGGCTTGGCTGGATGCGGCGATTCGCCGGGCAAAAGGCGGCCCGCGCCCGCGCCGAGGCGGCGCTCGCCCGGATGCGGTCGATCGATTACTTCGCCCTGCCCCTTCAGCTCAACTCGGACAGCCAGATCCGCACCCATTCGCCGTTCGGTAACATGAAGGTGGCGACGGCCTATGTGATCGAGAGCTTCGCCCGGTCCGCGCCGGCCGACGCGTTCCTCGTCATCAAGCAGCATCCGCTGGATAACGGGCTGCTCAATTGGAAGCGTGTGGTGCGGGCGCGCGCGATCGAGCATGGCATCGAGGATCGCGTGATCTTCCTGGAGGAAGGCGACATCGCGCATATCGTCGCGGGCGCGAAGGGCCTGGTGACGGTCAACAGCACCACCGGCACGCTTTCCCTCGCGAGCGGGGTGCCGACAGCCGTGCTGGGCCAGGCCGTCTATCATATCGCGGGCATCACCCATCAGGGTCCGCTCGACGGGTTCTGGAAGCGGCCTGTCGCGCCTGAAGCCCGTATCTGGGACGCCTTCTGCCGGGTGCTCTACGATCGCTGCCTGATCCGCGGCGGCTTCTCCAGCGACGAGGGGCTGGCGCTACTCGTCGAAGGGGCGGTACGGCGCCTCGTTGAGACGGACGAGGTGATGGCCGATGCGGGGCTGTTGTCCGCCATGGACTTCACCGCACCACCCCCGCTTGCCAGGAACACGCGGGGATGAAACCGGAGCGGGGCGGGGGTCCGCGCGACGACGCCGC
>CAJYJW010000264.1 GCA_913775025.1 uncultured Sphingomonas sp.
CCCCTCGAAAACACGCTAGGTAGATTGGTATAGTCCAATCATCTTACGGTTTGACGACGGCGTGGCGCCACCAACCAGCCCCTCGGGCCGGCGGTCGCGCCTGGATCAGCACGCAATGGAGGCAGGAATGTTACGGCCCGATTCGACGGTGGCGGAGATCTTCGCCACCTTCGCCCGCCACGGCGCGGCGCAATATGGCGAGCATGTCACCCAGCTGGAGCACGCGCTGCAATGCGCGCAACTCGCCACGGAGCACGCGTGCGCGGACACATTGGTGATCGCCGCCTTGCTGCATGACATCGGTCGATTGCTCGAACCCGATGGGAATGCTGACGAACTGGACGGGCTGGACGCCAGGCATGAAGACATCGGCGCGGTGGCGCTATCGCGCGCCTATCCCCCTGCGGTGACCGAGCCGATCCGGCTGCACGTCGCGGCGAAACGCTATCTATGCGCGGTCGACGCCGACTATCGCGCTACGCTCAGCGCCGCCTCGCTGCTCAGCCTCGCGGTGCAGGGCGGGGAGATGGACGCCGAGGAGGTCGCGCGATTCCAGGCCGAGCCGTACTTCGCCGCAGCGGTGCAACTCCGCCGCTTCGACGATTGGGGAAAGCGAGTCGGCTGCCCCGTGGCACCGCTCGAATCGTACCGCCCATTGCTGACCGCCTTGCTGCGCCGGAACGACGCCGCCTGAAATCAACGTTTTGGACCATTCCTCGAATTTTCGTCACGCTGTCACCAAGGCGTCATCAGTACTGGACTATACCAATTACATCAGTGGTGCGTCGCTGACGCCGCTGATGCGGGAACGACAGGCCCCATCGCTCATGCCGCCCGGCGTCTCGCCGGGTGGATGCCGACGCGCGCCCACCCGCCTTGCTCGGCGACGCGAACAGCAAGCGCCGGGTTCGGCGAGGGGGATCGATGCAACAGTTCACCAACCTGAAGCGGATGCGCGCCGCCGTGTTCGGCACCACGATGCTAGCAATGCTCGCCCCGGTGGCGGCCCGTGCCGAGGATGAGGGCGATCGCGACATCGTCGTCAACGGTCAACGGCTCAGCGCGCAGAAGGCGCTGGACGAGAAGAAGGCGGCGGTGTCCGTGATCGAGGTCATCAGCGCCGACGATCTGGGCAAGATCCCCGACGCCACCGTGGCCGATGCCCTGGCGCGCGTGCCGGGGGTCAGCGTGATCGTCAATCAGGAGACCGGCGAGGGCCAATATGTCACGATCCGCGGCCTGTCGGGCACGTACAATGCCACGATGATCAACGGCATCCGCGTCGCGCAGACCGACACCGGCAGCCGCGACGTCTCGCTCAACTTGCTGCCGCCGAACGGCCTTGCCGAAATCCGCGTGACCAAAACGCTCACTCCGGATCAGGATGGCGATGCGATCGGCGGCACCATCGATTTCCGCACACCCACCGCCTTCGATTTCAAGGACGCGCACGTGCTGCGCGGCTGGCTGAGCGGCGGGTTCAACAGCAACGCGCGCAGCGCTGGTGAGGATGCGGGCCTGTACCAGGCGCAATTCGATATTGGTCGGCGCTTCGCCGACGATCGCTTCGGGGTGTTCGCCTCGGTCAATTACGGCGTCACCCACGGCAACAGCCAGGAAACCGAGAACGACGGCGAGTGGGAGCCGCACATCTGGCGCAGGAACGCGACGGAGACGATCTCCCAGCAAGACATGCATCTGCCCGGCATCGACCTCGACTATCGGCGCTTCAAGCAGACGCGGTGGGGCGGGAACCTGTCGTTCGACTATCACGGTGAGACGACGCAGCTCTATCTGCGCGGCCAATATGCCCGCGCCGACAAGACGGGCACCAACGACTTCACCGATTATCGCAATCGCAAGAGCAAGCGCCTGACCCAGGTAAATCCTGAGGACACCAGCCTGCGCCAGCCCGAGGACATGATCACCGGCGTCGATGCGAAGCTGGGCAACGTCTACGGCTATAGCGTCCAGCAGATCGTGGACCGCGATGGCGACGGCAGGATCACCGATGCCGATCGCAATTCGAAGCAATATTGGTCGCTCAATGGCCGCTCCGGCGTCTGGGATCCTAAGGTGTTCCAGTTCGCCCGCACCTTCGAAACGCAAGACAATCGCCAGCAGCTCGGCACCGTCCAGCTTGGCGGCAACAGCCAGTTCGATCGCCTGCGCCTGACCTACGATCTCAGCTACAGCTTCGGCGATCAGGTGTCGCCCGGCTCGTATAGCGTCGGCTATAATTGCGACGTCTGCACCTATCCGCTCAACGCCACCGGTATCGACTGGGTGTCGAACGACCCGCGTTTCCCGCACCCCAGCCTGCCGGCCTATGCGGTCAACGTGGAACGCGATCCCTCGCTTCTGCCCTTCGACAGCGCGAGCCTCAGCCGCTGGAAGCAGACGGACGATCGCTGGGCGGGCAAGCTGGACGCGCGCTATGATCTTGGCGGGCTGATCGATCACGTGCGGGCGGGGGTGAAGTGGATGCGCTCGTCGCGCGCCTATGATTCGACGCCGGTGTGGGAGGGCGATTTTTCCGGCACGCCGCTGGACGGCAAGTCGCTAGCGGCGTCGGGGCTGATCCAGAAGACGGTGCCGAGCATCCTGCACGGCGAATACTACTATGGCGCGGTCATGAGCCGGCAGGCGGTGGTCGCCGCGATCACCTCCGCGATCGCGGCGCAGCCCGGCAACCGGTCCGCCGGCGACGCGCTGCTGCGCGACGACAAACAGGGGCGCGAGACGATCTTCGCCGGCTACGCGCTGGCGAATGCGAAGCTGGGCGCG
>CAJYJW010000265.1 GCA_913775025.1 uncultured Sphingomonas sp.
CCGCTATGAAGGCTGGTATTCGGTACGGGACGAAGCCTTTTACGACGAGAAGGAATTGGTGATCGGGGAGGGCGGAGCAAAGCTCTCGCCGCAAGGAACGCCGGTGGAATGGACGGTCGAGGAAAGCTGGTTTTTTCGCCTTTCCGCCTTCGCCGATCGCTTGCTGGCCTATTATGATGCCAATCTCGACTTCATCCAACCCGAAGGCCGTCGCAACGAAGTCCTGAGCTTTGTGCGGGGCGGCCTTTCGGATCTGTCCATATCCCGAACCAGCTTCGACTGGTGGGTTCCGGTGCCCGGCGCCGATGGGCACGTCATGTACGTCTGGATCGATGCCCTCACCAATTATCTGACCGGCGCGGGGTACCCCGATGATCGCGCACGATTTGAAGCTTTGTGGCCGGCTGATCTGCACGTGATCGGCAAGGATATCGTGCGCTTTCATGCCGTCTACTGGCCGGCTTTCCTCATGTCGGCCGGACTGCCGTTGCCCAAGCGGATTTTCGGTCACGGCTTTCTCCTCAACCGGGGTGAGAAGATGTCGAAGTCGGTGGGCAATGTCGTCGACCCGGTCGCGATGGCGGAAACCTATGGCGTCGACCAGCTACGCTATTTCCTGCTGAGGGAAGTGAGCTTCGGACAGGATGGCAGCTATAGCCATGAGGCGATCGTCACCCGCTCCAATGCAGACCTTGCCAATGGCCTGGGCAATCTGGCGCAGCGGTGCCTTTCGATGATCGCGAAGAACTGCGGAGGCCGGGTTCCCGCCTCAGGGGGGTTGCGCGCCCAAGGGGAGTTACACTCCCTCAACGACATAACCGAGATCCTTGCTAAGGATATGGAACGGCTCGCCTTGCACGAGGCGCTGGATCATGTGTGGAGCGTTGTGAGGGACGCGAACGGCTATTTCGCCGATAAGGCACCCTGGGCGTTGCGTAAAACCGACCCCGACGCAGCCGATCATATCCTCTCCGTGACGGCGGATATTGTCCGCAGGCTCGCCATTCTCGTCCGCTGGGCGATACCGGCGAGCGCCGATGCGTTGCTCGATCTGCTTGCTCAGCCGAAGGATCGGCGGACGCTAGCGGATCTTGACAGTCCGTTGGAAGCGGGGCTCCTACTCCCGCCCCCGCAAGGGGTGTTTCCGCGATGGGAGGAGGCGTCCGCCTGATGCTCGTCGATAGCCATTGTCATTTGAATTACGCCGGACTGATCGAGGAACAGGCGGCGGTCCTCGATCGTGCGCGCGGTCGGGGTGTCGGCACGATGCTCAACATCTCGACGCGCGAAAGCGAATGGGACGCGGTGATCTCCACGGCCGAGCGGGAGCCGGACGTTTGGGCGACCGTCGGCATCCACCCGCATGAGGCGGATACGCATGCTGAAATCGATACCGCCCGACTGATCTCGGCGGCCGCCCATCCCCGCGTCATCGGGATCGGGGAGACCGGGCTGGATTATTACTATGATCGGTCGGATCGTGAACGGCAGCGTGCCAGCTTTCGCAGCCATATCGCAGCGGCGCGGGAGACGGGGTTGCCGCTGATCGTTCATACCCGTGAGGCTGAGGCAGATACCGCCGAGATACTGCGCGAGGAGATGGGGAAGGGGGCTTTCCCAGGCGTGATCCATTGCTTTACCGCCAGCGCGGCATTCGCTCACATCGCGCTGTCGCTCGGCCTGTATATCTCGATATCGGGGATCGTTACGTTTCGCAGTGCGCGCGATCTGCAAGCGACGGCCGCATCCTTGCCGGCGGATCGCCTTTTGATCGAGACGGATGCGCCATTCCTCGCGCCCGTGCCAAATCGTGGCAAAACGTGCGAACCGGCCTTCGTCAGCGACACGGCCAAGTTTTTGGCCGATCTGCGCGGTGTCGACGCGGATCGCCTGGCGCGGGAAACGGCCGACAATTTCTTTCGCTTATTCAGCAAAGCCACCCGCTGATGCGGGTAACGATCTTGGGGTCGGGCACCTCGTCCGGCGTTCCTCGAATCGGCAATGATTGGGGCGACTGCGACCCCGCCGAGCCACGTAACAGGCGTCGCCGCGCTTCGATCCTCATCGAGAGCGCCACGACACGCATTCTGGTGGACACCTCGCCGGATATGCGAGAGCAACTGCTCGATGCCGGGGTGGCGGATGTGGACGCGGTGATCTGGACGCACGATCACGCCGATCATTGCCATGGGCTCGACGACCTGCGTCAGCTTTTTCACGCAAAGGGCCGGCCAGTCACCGCGTTCGCCTCGGCGGCAACCTTGGAAACGCTGCAGGATCGGTTCGGTTATGCGTTTCATGGTCGGGACGGGTATCCCGCCACGATCGACGGGCAAATAATGGAACCGTCGTTTCGAATTGACGATATCCTCGTCGAGCATGTCGTTCAGCCGCATGGCAGTATAACCTCGCTTGGGCTGAAATTCATATCCGCCGGCAAGGTCATCGGATATGCGACGGATTTCGATACATTCACCGATGATATGTCGGCTTTCTTCGATCAGGTCGACGTGCTGGTAATCGACGCTTTACGGTATCGGCCGCACCCGACGCATCCGCATCTGGCGATGACCCTGGCGGCGATCGATAGATCCAGGCCTGGTCGGGCGATATTGTCGCACATGGATCAGTCAATGGACTATCGAACGCTTGCCAGGAGTTTGCCCGAGGGGGTCGTCCCGGGCTTCGACGGTCTTGTGGTGACCGCGTGACGGGTGATCAGATCGCGGCAATGGTAGGCGCGCTGGGGGCGTTATCGCTCGTCTTCGCATCGTTGATAAGTCGACGTTTGCCATCAAAGCGTGTTGCGCAGCTTGCGCTGATCTGGGTCGCGATATTTGCCGGTGGCTATATCACCCTGCGCTTCGCATAGCGCAATTTTACATAATGTAGATTATCAGTCGGGGAGTTTGATGTGCTGGAGCGGCTGCAAGACATCATGGCCCGCTTGCGTGATCCGGTAGATGGCTGCGCATGGGATCGCGTGCAGACGTTCGCCACGATCGCGCCCTATACGATTGAGGAGGCTTATGAGGTCGCCGATGCGATCGCGCATGACGACATGCAGGCCTTGCGGGACGAACTCGGCGATCTCCAACTTCAAGTCGTATTCCATGCCGCGATCGCGGAAGCGCGTGGCGCGTTCACGCTTGAACAGGTGATCGCCGGTATCTGTGACAAGATGGAACGGCGGCATCCTCATATCTTTGGCGAGGCGGACGAGACCATCGGCTGGGAAGCGATCAAGGCCGGGGAACGCGCCGGTCGAGCGGATGCGTCCGCCCTTGCCGGCGTCGCATCAGCCCTTCCAGCGCTGATGCGGGCTGAAAAGCTACAACGCCGCGCGGCGCGCGTGGGCTTCGACTGGCCGGATGCAGCGGGCCCGCGTTCGAAGATCGCAGAAGAGATCGCCGAGGTAGAAACAGCGACCGAGCCGTCCCGTATCGAGGAGGAAATTGGCGATCTGTTGTTCTCCGTCGTGAACTGGGCCCGCCATTTGGGCGTCGATCCGGAGGTTGCCCTCCGGCATGCCAATGCGAAATTCGAGCGTAGATTCCGCACGATCGAGACGGCCTCAGGTTTCCGCGAATTGCCGCTGGAGGACAAGGAGGCGCTGTGGCGCGCGGCGAAAGCCCAGACCGGCGATCAGCCGCGGGCGTGAAACCGGGCCAGATCTGCGTCTGAGAGGCGAACGTCGATGACCATCGCCTCCCCTTCCAGATCCTGCGAGATCACTTCGCCATTGGCATGCAGCCACGCCGCGCTCGCGCCGTCGGCGGCGTCCACCGTCAACGTGCGGATGCGACTGCCGGCCGACAGACGATCCGATAGCGTCCGGCGCAGCGTATCGACGCCGTCCCCGGTCAGTGCCGATAGCGTGACGACATCATCCCGGCGCGCCGCCTCCGCCATGATCGCGTCGCGATCGTCTTCGTTGAGCAAGTCGAGCTTGTTCCATGCCTCGATCAGTGGAGCGGCCCCCTCCCCGCGAGCGCCGATATCGTCGAGCACCGACTCCACGTCCGCCGCCTGCGCTTCGGTATCGGGGTGGGAGACGTCTCGCACGTGGACGATCAGGTCGGCGGAAATGACCTCTTCCAGCGTCGCGCGAAAGGCCGCGACCAACTGTGTCGGCAGATCGGATACGAAGCCGACCGTATCGGACAGGATCGCCTTGTCGATGCTGGGCAGCGTAATCTGCCGCATCGTTGGGTCTAGCGTCGCGAACAGCAGATTTTCCGCCATCACCTCCGCCCCGGTCATCCGGTTGAACAACGTCGACTTGCCGGCATTGGTATAGCCGACCAGCGCGATGACCGGCCATGGCGCCCGTTTCCGGCGCGCGCGATGCAGGCTGCGCGTACGGGCGACCTGTTCGAGTTCGCGCCGAAGCTTAGCCATACGATCGCGGATCAGGCGGCGGTCGGCCTCGATCTGCGTTTCGCCGGGCCCGCCGAGGAAGCCGAAGCCGCCGCGCTGCCGTTCCAGATGGGTCCAGCTGCGAACCAGCCGCCCCGCCTGATAATCGAGGTGGGCAAGTTCGACCTGCAAACGCCCCTCCGCCGTCCGTGCGCGTTCGCCGAAGATTTCGAGGATCAGGCCGGTCCGGTCGATCACCTTCGTCTCAAGCGCACGTTCGAGATTGCGCTGCTGGATCGGGCTGAGCGCGCCATCGACGATGACGAGTTCCGCCTCCGCCATCCGCGCCGCCAGCCCGATCTGCTCGACCTGGCCCGATCCGAACAGGGTCGCGGCCTTGGGGCTGCGCAGGCGCAGCGCCATTCGCTCCACCACATCGATACCGATCGCGGCTGCAAGACCCGCCGCCTCCGCCAGCCGGGCCTCGCTGTCGCGCGCGGCATCGCCCATATCGGGAAAAGCGACGATGGCGCGCGCACCGCGCGAGACGCCATCCTCGTCGGCGCGATCGAAGACGCTCAATCTGCCTCCCCGTCGAACTGGGCGAGATTGATCGGGTTTGCCGGCTGAACGGTCGAGATCGCGTGCTTGTACACCAGCTGGGACATGCCATCACGGCGCAGCAGCATGCAGAACAGGTCGTAAGCCGCGACCTCCCCCTGCAGCATCACGCCGTTCACGAGGAACATCGTCACCGGCTCGCGATGGCGCCTTACGGCGCTGAGGAACACCTCCTGCAGAAGGGTCGACTTCCGATCCTCGCCCGGCCCCTTGTCGAGATCGCCGAGATCCAGCGGATGCGCGGGCATGATCGTGGAGATGGCGTGCTTGTAGATGAGCTGCGACTGCCCGTCCCGCCTTAGCAGAACGGAGAAGTTGTCGAACCAGGTGATGATGCCCTGTAGCTTGACGCCCTTGACGAGAAACATCGTCACCGGGGTCTTGGCTTTGCGCAAGCCGTTCAGGAAGATGTCCTGAAGATTATTGACCTTGTCGGCCATTGTCCGGTCTCCGGAACTTGGCGGGATGTTGACCCGCGGGAGCGCCCTTGCGGCGTCGTGCATGTCACCACCCAGCGCGGTGACGGCGGCCTTCTACCGCACCTGCGAAGACGGGTCCATGCCGGCCGGGCGGCAACCGCCCAATTTCACTCCCCATCCTCCTTGGGGTCGGCGAGGCCGAGAGTCTTTAGTTTCCGATGCAGGGCTGACCGCTCCATCCCGATAAACGTCGCGGTGCGGGAGATATTGCCTGAGAAACGCCTTATCTGGACGCGCAGATACTCGCGTTCGAACGTTTCGCGCGCCTCGCGCAGGGGCGCGCCCATGATCGACTTGGCGGCCTCCCCCGGATTCAGACGCGCCTGATCGCTGAGCACCTCCGGCGGCAACATATCCATGTCGATCGTTCCCAGCCGATCGCCGGGCGCGAGGATAATCGTTCGCTCGACGACGTTGCGGACCTGCCGCACGTTCCCGGGCCAATCATAGGCTTGAAGCGCCGCCATGGCCTCCGGGGACACGCGTGGCGTAGCGACACGCCGTTCCGCCGCATAGCGCGCGACGAAATGCTCCACCAGGGCCGGAATATCCTCCCGCCGCTCCGTCAGTGCCGGCAGATGCACCGGCACCACGTTCAGACGGTAATAGAGATCCTCGCGAAATCGCCCGCCCGCGATCTCGTCCGCGAGATCGCGTGATGAGGCCGAGACGACGCGGACATCGACCTTCACCACGCGGGTGCCGCCGACCCGGTTGAAGCTCTGGTCGGTCAGCACGCGAAGAATCTTCGCCTGCGCCGTCAGGGGCATATCGGCGATCTCGTCCAGAAAAAGCGTGCCGCCATGCGCCTGTTCGAGGAGCCCGGGACGGACGACCTCTTGCCCCTCCTCAAGGCCGAACAACTCCTCCTCCACCCGTTCCGGCGTCATGCGGGCAGCGGAGACGACGGTAAATGGTGCCCGCACGCGCGGGCTCCACATATGGAGGAGCCGCGCTGCGACCTCCTTGCCGACCCCCGCCGGGCCGCTGATCAAAACCCGGCTGCCCGTTGCCGCCACCCGTTTTAGCGTGGCGCGCACCGTGTTGATCGCGACGGACGAGCCGGTCAGCTCATCCTCCCGCCCGATCTGCGCCTTGAGCGAGGCATTCTCGCGGCGAAGGCGATCGGTTTCTGTCGCCCGCGCGACAAGCAGCAGAAGCTGTTCCGCCTCGAACGGCTTTTCGATGAAATCCACCGCCCCCCGCCGGATCGCGGCGACCGCCGTATCGATGTTGCCATGCCCGGAGATCACCAATACCGGAAGCGACGGATCGCGACGTTTGATCTCGTCAAGAAGATCCAATCCGTCCAGGCGCGAGCCTTTCAGATAGACGTCAAGCAACACGAGCGACGGTCGCCGATCCGCAAGGGCGGCAAGCGCCGCGTCCGCATCGGCGGCGGTACGGGCGGCATAGCCCTCGTCTTCGAGAACGCCCGCAACCAGCTCGCGAATGTCCTGCTCATCATCGACGATCAATACGTCCAGCGCCATGTCTCAACCAATCTTCATACGCGTCAATTCGGACAAGCGGCTGTCGCCCTCGTCCGCCTGATCATCATTTCCCACGGCAAGCGGGGCCAAGGTCATTTTGTCGAATGCCAGGCGGACGATCGTGCCGCCGCCCGGCCTGTCGTTGAACGTGATGGCGCCGAAATGTTCCTCGGCGATCTTGCGAACGATGGCGAGGCCGAGACCGGTGACTCGCACCCGCGTTGTCATATAGGGTTCGGTGATGCGTTCCCTCTCCGCCGGCAGGCCGATGCCGTCGTCGCTGACGATAATGAACAGGCGGGACTCTTCCTCTCGTATCGCAAGCGTCACCGTACCGACCGGGTCCGGCTTTGCCTCTATCGCCTCTACCGCATTCTTGACGATATTCGTCAGCGCCTGACCGATCTGACGCCTGTCACAAACCATGTGGGGTGACGGTTCGGGGGCATCAAGCCTGAATGCGATTGCGGGATGAGCGACCTCGTGCAGAAACAGGGCGCCGCGCGCGACATCCGCGATTACCTCGTCACGAAATACCGGTTTGGGCATGCGCGCGAAGGAAGAGAACTCGTCCACCATGCGGCGTAGATCACCGACCTGCCGGACGATTGTGCCGGTCAGCCGCTCGAACGTGGAGGGGTCGGATGTGACCTCCTGTCCATAGCGGCGTTGCAAACGTTCCGCCGCAAGCTGGATCGGGGTCAGCGGATTCTTGATCTCATGCGCGATGCGACGCGCCACGTCGGCCCACGCGGCTCGCCGCTGATCGAGCAGTTGTTGCGTGATATCGTCGAACGTCAGCACATGGCCGCTGCCGGTCCGCACGAGCTTGACCGCCAACGTCCGCAGATCGCCGCCACTCGACAATTGCGTCACCGCCTCGCGGTCAGGCGTGTCAAGTAACCCGTCCAGTTCCGGTGCGATCTCGGCAAGCGGCTGGCCGGCGACGGCGGCGATCTCGACTTTCAGCAACTCGGCAGCGGATGAGTTGAGCAGGCGGATACGGCGATCCTGATCGACCGAAATGACACCCGCGCTGACGCCGGACAAAACCGCCTCGGTTAGCGCGCGGCGGCTGTCGAGTTGGGCGTTGGCCGTCACCAGCGCGCTCGTCTGCTCCTCCAGCCGCACCGTCATGCGGTTGAAGGCGGTGGCAAGCGTGCCGACCTCGTCGTTCAGTCGCGGCTTGGCCACGCGTGCCGTCAGATCGCCCCCGGCGATCCGCCGCGCCGCCACGACAAGCTCCGACATCGGCCGCACCAGCCTGTCCGCCAGCTTGAGCGCCACCAATATGGCGATGCCGACGATCAGCAGCGACACCACGAGCAACGCGATGTTGAAGCGAAGCTGCAACAGCCGCGACCGCTCGATCATCGACTTATAGTCGCCCAGCGCGGAGCGCGCCCGCGCGACGGAGGAAAGCACGGTCGGGTCGACACCGCGCGAGGCATAGAGATACACCTCCGCCTGTGGATCGAGCCGGACGACCGTTTCCATCCGGTCGCCGGCATCCGTCACCACGCGCGCACGACCATCGCGCAGCTCGCCGATCGCGCTTGACGGGAGGCGAAGTTCCAGTGGCCGTTTGTCGAGATTGGCG
>CAJYJW010000266.1 GCA_913775025.1 uncultured Sphingomonas sp.
GCCCCTCGCCCACGGCGATCATGCGCGCGATGGCAGGCGCCACCGGCTCGATCACCCCGGCGGCGATCAGCCCTTCGATCTCGGCAGGGTCGAGATCCAGCCAGTCCCGCATCACGGTCGCGCTATGCTCCCCCATCAGCGGCGCGGGTCGCGCATCCGGGTCGGCGAGGAGCAGGGACGTCGCGTGGCGGCGTTCGGCGACGATCGGCTCGTCCATATGCGGATGGCGATCCACCCGAAAGACATCCGCCGCCCGGAAATAGTCGAAGTCCGGCAGATCGGCGACGCGCAGCATCCGGGCGGCGGGCACGCCCGCTGCCTGCAGCGTCCGCATGGCGGCATCGGCCGTACGACCCGCGATCCAGCGTCCCACGTCGCGTTCGATGCGGTCCTGCGCCGCGCGTCGCCGTGCGGCGGTGGCATAGTCCGGCCCCAGCCAGTCCTCCCGTCCGATCACCTGCGCCAGCGCCCGCCAGTCCGCATCGCCTCGCACCGTGACGGCACACCATTCATCGTCGCCCGCCGCGCGAAAGACGCCCCAAGGCGTATCCGGTGTCGTATCGAAGCCATCCATGCCGATGCTCGCCCCCGCGATCTCCGCGGCGAAATGGCCGAGCATCACCTCCATCTGCGATAGGGTCGCGTGTCCGCCCCGCCCGGTCCGCAACCGGCGCAGCAGAAGCGCCAGCACCGCCGTCACGCCGTAGCGCGCACCGACGTGATCGGGATAGATCGTGATCGGGTCGCTATGGCTCGACAGGTCGTCGGGGTAGCGCCAGCGATCCGTCAGCCCCGCCGCGGCGCGAACGAGCGGGCCATAGCCCATCCGCCCCGCCCACGGCCCGCCGGCGCCGAACGCACTGCTTTCCACCATCACGATGCGCGGGTTGAGGGCGGCGATCGCCTGATAGCCGAACCCGAGCGATTCCATCGTGCCCGGCTTGAAGTTGGAGAGGATGACATCGGCCTGGCCCGCCAGCCGCCGGAACAGCGCCTTACCCTCGGGATCGCGCAGGTTGAGGCCCAGGCTGCGCTTGTTGCGATGCCCGGCGGCGAAGCTGACGGACAGGCCGGTCGGCAGATAGGAATGGCGCGTGCCATCGGGGAAGGCGGCGGATTCCACCTTCACCACGTCCGCCCCCATGTCCGCCAGCAGCCGCCCCTGCTCGCCGCCGACGACGATCACGCCGAGGTCGAGCACCTTGAGGCCGGCGAGCGGCCTGGCGGGATCGGCAGCGGGATGGGGCGCGGGCCACGCAACGTCAATCGGGGCGAGCGGCGCCAGCGCATCCATTCGCGCCCCATCCACCTCGATCACGCCCGCCGGCACGCGCATCGTGCGACCGTCCGGCAATCGTACCGGGCGTATCGCGTCGCGCGCCGCCAGATGCGGCGCATCGAGGCATTCGGCGAGCGTGTGGATGCCGAAGATCGGCACGCCGCGCGCCGCGCCCTCCTCCTCCAGCGCGGCGCGCGTCCTTGGGGCGACGAACCGTCCAAGCGTCGCAAGCAGCTCCGGGGAATTCTGGCGGATCCCCGTATTGTCGAAGCGGGGATCGGCGAACTCCGCCGGCTCGCCCATCCAGACGAACATGTTGCGCCATTGCCGGGGGGCGAGCAGACACAGCCGCACCATGCCGTCCGCGCACGGCAGGATAGGATATTGCAGCCCCCGCGCGGGGCGATCCGGCGGCAGATGGCGGGCCGCGCGGCCGAGCGTCGCGCTGCCCGAAATGCCGTAACCGGGGTCCAGCGCCTGCATCGCCGCCTCGACCAGCGAGACATGCACCCTGTCCCCCCGCCCGGTCAGGCGCGCGGCATGCAGCGCGGCCATGCCGACATAGGCCGCCTGCGCCATCGCGCATTGCAGGGCCAGCTCACCCGGCGGCGGCAGCGGCGCGCGCCCTGCCAGGCCGGAACGGGACAATCCGCCGGTCAGCGCGTGCAGCACGAGATCGGTCGCCTGCCAGTCCGCCTGCGGCGTTTCCGGCCCGAACATCCCGACCGTCATCATTACGGTTTCCGGGCGGACGGCCCCCCACGCCGCCGCCCACGACGGATCCGCCACGATCATGTCCGCACGCGAGACGAGCGACGACAGCGTGGCGTCATCCCCCGCTTCGACCTGCGTCTTGCCGAGGTTGGCGATCAGCGCGCGCATCGCGTCCGGCGTGTCCGGGGGCGTATTGGCGCCGGCATCGCGCGGCCGCAGCACGACCGCGCCAAGCTCCGCATAGGTGCGGGTCACCCCGGCGATCGGGTCTTGCAGCAGATCGAGGATCGTGATCCCCGCCAACGGGCGATCGATCGCGGACGATGCCCCGCTCATGGAACGGCCACGCCCGGTGCCAGCGGCACCGCCGCTTCATCGCGTGCGATCGCCCTTTTGTAGGCGGGCCGCTCGGCCAGCCTGTCGAACCATAAGGTCAGCGGTTCGGGAACCCGATCGCCCAGGCCGATCTTGCGGGCCAGCAACAGCGCGTACGCGACGGCGATGTCGGCGACGGTGAAACGATCCGCGCACAGATAGCGCCGCGTCTCAAGCCGCCGGGAAAGCTTGGCGAGGCGCTTGCCGAACCAGTCGGCGTAGAGGACGCCCGCCTCGGCCAGTCCCCGCTCCGCCTCCAACACCGCGTAGCGCAGATAGACGGTTTGAGGAAAGGTCAGGGTCGCATCGGCATGATGCAGGAAGTCGAGATACGCGGCATAGTCCGCCTCGTCCGGCTGCAGGCCGAGCGTATCGGGGGCGTAGCGCGTCGCAAGATACTGCGCGATGGCGCTCGATTCCGTCATCACCACATCGCCGTCCACCAGCGTCGGCACGGTGCCCAGGGGGTTGAGGTCGAGGTAGCCCGGCGTCAACCGGCGGGGTGGAAACGGCAACGCGACGAGATCGCAGTCCAGCCCGATCTCCTCGATCGTCCAGAGCGCGCGCAAGCCCCGCGATCCACCGCAATGATAGAGGCGCATCATGCCTGCGCCCCGGTGTAGGCAGGAAGGGCACATCGCGTTTGCCGGGCCCACCGATCGTGCCAATAGCACATTCGCGCGCCGTGCAGCGCCCACACCACGACATCCTCTGCACCGGTCAGCAACGTGGGGCCTTCCGGGCATGAAACCTCCGGCCATTCCGGAAGATTGGGGCCGTTCGGATCCCCATTGGCGATGAAGTTGTACCAGTAACCCTGCCGCCGCAGCGCGACCGCTGCGTCCTCGTCCGTCCGCCGCGCGTCGTCGGTGAAGATGTAGGGCATGTCCGCGCAATGCGAGGCGCCGGGTTTGCGGCCGCGCTGCGCCGCCGGCACATAATCGAAATGATAGGACCAGGTGGGCGCGGTGTGCGCGGCGAAACCGGCAAGGCCGAGGCTTGCAGCTGTGAACAGAAAATCGGTTTGGACCCGCCTCAACAGTTCCGCATCCGATAGCGTGCCGTCTGTCTCGTAGACCGGGCGAAGTTCCGCGAGATCGATGCCGAAGCGGGCCTTCAAGGCGGCCTCGTCGAACCCCATCATGCCGAATATGCTCGCCTCGTTGCCGGTCGATCCGATGATCAGCGGCACGGGCGCGCGCTGTCCCAGCGCGAACGCCTCCCCCGCCGGCCGAACGATAAGGCGCTCGTCCACGATCGCGCCATAGTCGGGCGCACCAGGATCGGCGGCGAGCACCGCCGCCACATCGAGCGCGCGCAATTTGGCGAGGCTGTCCGGATCGTCGTCCGCGATGCCCGCGCGGCGCGCGAAGACGAGGCCCTCCGTCTCCGCCCGCGCCAGCGGCCGCGCCGCGTTGAACATACCGCCGCCCGAATGCGACACCGCCTTGTCGAACAGCCCGCGCGCCGGCGGGCTGGTGAGCAGGCTGTTGACGCTGGAGCCCCCGGCCGAGCAGCCGAGGATCGTGACCCGCTTCGGATCGCCCCCGAAGGCCGCGATATTGTCCCGAACCCAACGCAAGGCCGCGATCTGATCGCTCAGCCAGAAATTACCGACGCCATGCCCCGCCTCGGCGGTCAGGGCGGGGTGTGCGAAGAAACCGAACCGCCCGATACGATAATTCGTCGAAACCAGTACCACGCCCCGCCGGACGATCGGCGACAGATCCTTGTCCGCGATATACCGGCCCGACCCGATAACGAACGCGCCGCCATGAATCGAAAGGAGCACGGGCAGCCCGTGCGCCTGCAGATCCGGGGTAACGATGTTGAGGGTCAGGCAATCCTCGCCCTGTGGTAGGGGATCGGCGCCGGGCGGCGTCGCTTGCGGGCAGGCGTTGCCGAAACGGGTGGCGTCCAGCACGCCTGGCCAAGCGTGCGGGGGCTGCGCATCCCGCCAGCGCAGCGGCCCGACCGGCGGCGCGGCGAACGGAATGGCGCGGAACGCGGCCCCGCCGCCGCCAAGCGCGACGCCCCGCACCCTGCCGAGACATGTTTCGATCTCCGGGCCTTCGTGCGATCCGCCGTTCGCCGCAGATGTCTGCATGCCGTCCGCCACCCTCTCCTCCGATATGGTCATGGCCGGGCGATGCGCCCGGTCTCGTACCGGGCCAACAAACCCCTTTTGGAACGGAACGCAAGCAATTCTGCACAACTGGTTCTTTTCTGCGCGTTGACAGCCCGTATGGAAATTCGGCATTCGTGCGACGGCCGGACGCGAGGCATGCCTTGCCGCCGCGCACGAAGGCGCGACGGTTAGGGAGAGAGACGCGTGAAAGCCCTGTTGTGCGAAGCCTATGGCCCGCCGGAAACGCTTGCCCTGCGCGAGGTGCCGTTGCCCCTGCCCGGCCCCGGCGAGATACGCTTGCGGGTGGTCGTGGCCGGCGTCAACTTCCCCGACACGCTGATCATCCAGAACAAGTATCAGATCAGACCGCCGCTTCCCTTCAGCCCCGGCGGCGAGGCGGCGGGCTTCGTCGACGCGATCGGAGACGGAGTGACCGGAGTGGCGATCGGTGATCGCGTCGCCGCGATGACCTTCTCGGGGGCCTTCGCCGAGCAGGTCATCGTCAAGGCAGACCGGCTCGTGCCCCTGCCCGATGCGATATCGTTCGGGATCGGCGCGGCTCTCACCATGGCCTATGGCACCTCGCATCACGCCCTGAAACAACGCGCGGCACTCCGCCCCGGAGAGACCGTGCTGGTGCTGGGTGCCGGCGGCGGCGTGGGTCTGGCCGCGGTGGAGGTCGCCAAGGCGATGGGCGCGCGCGTGATCGCGGCGGCTTCCTCGGCGGAAAAGCTCGCGGTCGCGCGCGATCATGGGGCGGATCTGCTGGTGGATTATTCGGGCGGCGATCTGCGCGCCGCACTGAAGGCCGTCGCGGGCGATACGCCGATCGACGTGATCTACGATCCGGTCGGCGGCGCGCTGGCGGAACCGGCGTTCCGATCGATCGGGCGCAACGGTCGCTATCTGGTGGTGGGGTTCGCGGCCGGCGAGGTGCCGTCGATCGCCCTCAACCTGCCGCTGCTGAAGGCGGCTTCGATCGTCGGCGTCTTCTGGGGCGCATTCACCGTCGACGACCGCGCGGAGCATCTGCGCAACATGGCCGAATTATATGCATGGGTCGCTGACGGTACGCTCCGCCCGCTGATCACCCGCACCTATACGCTGGAGGAGGGCGCCGATGCGATCCGCTGGCTGATGGATCGCAAGGCGACCGGCAAGGTGATCGTTTCCGTCGCCCCCGCCTGAGCGCCCGAACGAAGACGGGCTTATATATTGACCTATGGTGCAAGAATGTGGTCAGGTTTGTATGCACCGTCCCGGATGCCACCTCCTTCGCTGTGAGCCCGCGCCATGACCGATCCCGCAACGCTGATCGCCGATACCCCAACCCGCCTGCTGATCGACGGCCGCTTCGTATCGGGTGAGGCGGGGCGCGATTTCGCCACGCTCAATCCCTGCACGGGTGAGGAACTGGCCCGCATCGCCGAGGCGGGACCCGCCGACGTCGATCGCGCGGTGGCCGCCGCCCGCGCCGCGCTCGACGGTCCGTGGGGCCGGTTCACGCCCGCCCAACGGCAGGCGGTGCTGCTGCGGCTCGCCGATCTGGTCGAGCGCGATTTCGACGATCTCGCCCTTCTGGATACGCTGGAGATGGGGCGGCCGATCACGGCGGCGCGGGGGATGCGCGATATCGTCACGCGGGCGCTGCGCCATTTCGCCGGGCTCGCCACCGCGATCCACGGGCAGACGCTGGGCAACTCCTTCCCCGTCGATCTGATGGCGATGACGCTGAAGGAACCGATCGGCGTCGTCGCCGCGATCATCCCGTGGAACGGCCCGCTGTTCAGCGCTGCGTGGAAGATCGCCCCCGCGCTCGCCGCCGGCTGCTCGGTGGTGCTGAAACCGGCAGAGGACGCCTCGCTCAGCCCACTGCGTTTCGGCGCGCTGTGCCTCGAGGCGGGGGTGCCGGCGGGCGTCGTGAATATCGTGACGGGGGCGGGCGCCACGGGCGCCGCGCTTACCGAGCATCCCGGCATCGACAAGATCAGCTTCACCGGATCGTGCGAGACGGGGCAGCGTATCATCGCCGCCTCCGCCGGCACGGTAAAGCGCGTGACGATGGAGTTGGGCGGCAAATCGCCGAACATCATCTTCGCTGATGCCGATCTGTCGCGCGCCATCCCGGCGGCGGCGATGGGGGTGTTCAATAATGCGGGGCAGGTGTGCGCCGCCGGCACGCGCCTGTTCGTCGAGCGTGCGGTCTATGACGAGGTCGTCGCGGGCGTGGCTGCCTTTGCCGAAAGCCTGCGGCTAGGCCCCAGCCTTTCCCCCGACACGCAGATAGGGCCGCTCGTCTCCGCCAAGCAGTTCAGCCGCGTCGACCACTATCTTGATCGCGGTCCGGCGGAAGGCGCGCGGCTGGTGACGGGCGGCGCTCGGGTAACCGAAGGTGTGCTCGCCACCGGCCATTATGTCGCTCCTACCGTCTTCGCCGACGTGACCGATGACATGGCGATCGCGCGCGAGGAGATTTTCGGCCCCGTCGCCAGCATCTTCGCCTTCGATACGCTGGACGAGGTGATCGAGCGCGCCAACGCCACGCGCTTCGGTCTGGCGGGCGGGGTCTGGACGCGGGACATCGGCAAGGCGATGGCGGCCGTACGACGCGTGCGCGCGGGCACGCTTTGGGTGAACCACTATTTCGCGATGGACCCGGCGGTGCCGTTCGGCGGCTACAAGATGTCCGGCTTCGGTCGCGAGGGCGGCTTCGAGCATGTCGAGAGCTATCTGAACACAAAAAGCGTCTGGATACGGATGGACTGAGGGCGGCCGCTTTCAGTCCGCGCGCTTCTCCGCCATCAACGCCTTGTACTCGGGGCGCTGCATCTGGAACTGGTCGGTGCCACGCTGGTACCAGCCGGCGCCATGTGTGCGGGCGATCAGCTTCATCGCGGGCGTATCGATATGTGTGCGCGCCGCGTCGCTGATGAAGGCATCGTCGATATGCGTCACCAGAACCTCGGCAACGACCACCGTCTGCCCGGGATAGTCGAGCAGATCGACCGCGCGGCATTCGAAATTCACCGGCGCGCTGGCGATCAGCGGCGCGGCGATCCGCGTGGCGGCGCGGGTCGCGATGCCCGCCAGCGCAAGTTCGTTGACCCCCCGCGGCGAATCGGTGGCGGTAAGGTTCATCCGCTCGCCATCCGCTTCCGACACCAACGCGATCGTGAAATCGGGGCGGGCGCGGATATAGGCGGCGGTGTCCTTGTCCTCGCCCTTCAGCTTCATCAGCCCCAGCACCACCATCGCCGGATCGCTGCCCATCGCGTTGAAGAAACTATGCGGCGCGCAGTTTGGCACGCCGGCGTCGTCCAGCGTCACCGTCCAGCCGATCGGGCGGGGCGTCACCGTCGAGTTCATAATCTTGTAGCGCGTAGCGAAAGGCAGCGCCGCCATATCGAAGATCATCGTGCGGCCTCCTTCGCGGCACGCGCCGCCTCCGCCTTGGCGATGAACGCCGCCTTGGCACGTGCTACCTCCTCGCCCGTCTGGCAGATCGCGCAATAGGCGAGTTCGAGCGCGTGGCTGGTCTCGATGCCGCCGTCCTGCGCGCCATGCAGCAGCCGCTTGGCAAGTTCGGCGGCCTGCCGGTTGCCCTGCGCCATATTGGAAAGGAAGGCCACGGCCGCGTCGCTCGCGCCGCCCTTCGCGACGATACGGCTGACGAGCCCAAGACGGGCGGCTTCCTCCGCGCCTATCGTGCGGCCGGAAAAGATCAGCTCGGCGGCGCGATAGCGGCCGATCTGCCGTTCGAGCAACCACGCCGCCCCGCCATCGGGCACCGTGCCGTAATCGATGAAGGGCGCGCCGAACTGCGCATCGTCGGCGGCGAACACCATATCGGCGGCCAGCGCCAACGACCAGCCGATGCCGAACGCCCCGCCCTCCACGGCAGCGATCACGGGCACGGAGAGGCGCCGCAGCCGCGCAACGATGCGCTGTCCCATCTCCAATCGCGTGGCGGGCGCCAGCGCCCCCGCGCCGCGCGCCGGGCCAAGCTTCACGTCGCCGCCAATCGAGAAGAAGCCGCCCGCCCCCGTCAATACCAGGCCACGCGCCGGCGTCTCGCGTTCGAGCGTATCAAGCGCGGCGCCGAACATCTCCCACATCTCGAACGAAACCGAATTGACGGCATGCCGCCGGTTGAGCGTGATGACGACGACGTCATCTCCGGTCCGTTCGACAAGCAGCGGCGGTACGGCGGTCATGGCGATCCTCCTCCAGTACCTTTGCCGTACACCAGATTAAAACTGCACTACAGGATATTTTCCTCAGGGGGTTCGCGCAACATCGCCTCTATCTCGGTGCGGGCGACCCCCCGTGTCGCCCCCGCCAGAAAGGTCAGGTAGCTGTTGACGAGACGCGGCACCAACGCCTCGTCCGGCATCAGGCCGCGCGCCCAGTCGTTCACCGTGGCATATTCGTAGCGCACGATATCGTTCGCCAGCGCGTCCGCATCCACCCACGGCTGCAGCTGGCGACGGCGTTGCAGATTGCGTATCCATTCGAGGTTCGATTCGACCGCGACCGAATGCATCGCCTCCCATATCTGGCGGTCGACATCGGGGCTGAAATAGACGGCCATGATCGCGCGGATGTAGTTGCGGATCTTGCGGTTGCGCCGCCCGACCGCGACGATGCGCTCGATATTGCGCTGCAGCGTGCCGATCTCGCTTTTGTACGGAATCTTGCCCAGATATTCGAGGAAATACTCCTGAATCGCCGATGCGATCAGCCGCTCGCGGGTCTGGAAGGCGTTGTATAGCGTACGCTTGGCGACGTCGGCGCGCTTGCATAGCTCGTTCATGCTGAAATTGCCGATTCCCTGCTCGGCGATCAGCGCGCGTGTCTCATCGAGGATCCGGCGGCGACGCTCCAGGATCGCCGGGCTCGAATAGGTAAGCGGCTTCTCGGCGATCTCGGGCAATGCGGGCAAGGGCGTCCTCTCCATCGCCCCGTATTCGGGGCGGCCCGCCCGAGCGTCAAGTCTCACCCGCCGATCGTACGGTCGGAAGGCCAGTAGGGACGGCGCAATTCGCGCTTGTTGACCTTGCCCATGATATTGCGGCCGATATCCGCCACGATCTCGAATCCCCGGGGGCATTTGAACCCGGCGAGCGATTGCCGGCAGAACGCGCGCAACGCCTCGGCGGTCGGCGCATGGGCAGGGTCCACCGGTACCACCAGTGCGTGCGCCGCCTCGCCCATTTCCGGATCGGGAATGCCGATCACCGCCACGTCCGCCACCTGCGGATGGGTCAGCAACACATGCTCCGCCTCCGCCGGGTAGATATTGACGCCACCCGATACGATCATGTCCGATACCCGATCGGTGATGAAGACGTAGCCGTCGTCGTCCACATACCCCATCTCGCCGAGTGTAAAGACGCCGGGGGCGATGTGCGCGGCCGCCGTCTTCTCCGGGTCGCCGTGATAGACGATGCCGCGTCCGCTCGGATCGCGGACGTAGAGCTGGCCGATCTCGCCCGGCGGCAGCGGTTCCCCATCCGCCCCGATCACCACCGTTTCGAGCGGCGGCACCGCCCGGCCGACCGAGCCCGGCCGCTCCAGCCATTCGGGCGAGGTGATCATGTGCGTGGTGCCCGCCTCCGTGCCGCCATAGGCTTCGGTCAGCACCGGGCCGAACCAGCCGATCATCGCGTGCTTCACGTCGCGCGGGCAGGCGGCGCCGGTATGCGCCAGCCGCTTCATGCTCGATACGTCGTATCGCGCGCGCACTTCCGCAGGCAGCGCCAGCAGCCGTTGAAAATGCGTCGGCACCATCACCGATCCGGCGATCCGCTCGCGCTCGATCAGGCGCAGGGCCTCTTCCGCATCGAAATGCTCCATCACCACGAGCGCGCTGCCGCCAGCCAGACTGCGCACCATCGTCAGCGGCCCGGTATGATAGAGCGGCCCGACGACAATACCGGGCGAAGGCGTCGCCCGTTCGCGCAGGATGGCGACGAACGCCTCCATGCTGTCGGCCGGGGGGAAATAGCCGGGGGGCGTCTCGGTCGCCTTCGGCTTGCCCGTGGTGCCGGAGGTGAAGTGCAGATGCGGGCGCGGCAGCGCGTCGGTGGCCGGCGCGGCGTCGCTCGCGGCGGCGAGCCAGTCCTCCCAGGCGATCAACCCCGCCTGCGGCTCGCAGCGCCAGCCGATCACCGTGGCGATCCCCGTTCGGCGCGCGGCGGCAAGGCCGGTCGCGGCCGTCTCCGGCCCGACGAACAGCGCCGCTGCGCCCGAAAGGCCAAGAATATAGGCCAGTTCGTCCTCGTTCAGATGATAGCTGGCCGGGGCGCTTGAGACACCCGCCTCCAGCGCCCCGACATAGGCGATCACCGTTTCCGCAGCGTTCGGCGCGAACACCGCCACCCGCCGCTCCACCGGATAATCGAGACCGGCCATCGCATTGATCGCACGGTTCAGCACGGGATCAAGCGCGGCCCAGCTCAACCGCGTGCGATCGTCGGCGAGGGCCAGTTCGTCCCTGCGATCAGGGGCGATGCCGGCGACGGTCAGCGACATGGGGGTCCTTTCAAGACGGGCGGTTGCGCGCGACGGCGGGCGCTAGATGGCGAAGCGATAGGCGAAAGGCGACGAAGGCGATCGCCGCGCTTGCCGTTACGACGACACTCAGCGAACGACCGATCTGGGCTTCCCCGAAGACATGGTCGGTCAGCAAAGCGACGATTGCCGGGCCAGCCCCGAGGCCGAGCAGCGTGAATACGAACAGGAACATCGCCAGCAGCCGTGCGCGGATCGCGGGCGGGGCCAGCAGTGCCACGACCGAGGAGACATAGACCATGAACGGCACGGTGATGAACTGTGTCACCGCATAGGCGCCGAGAAACAGCCAGACGGTGGGGGCGAAGAAAGCGAACAGCACGATCGGAAACAGCGCCGCGATCATCCACGAATAGAAGCGCAGATGCGCGTCATCCATGCCGCCCCGATACAGGCGGTCGACGATCCCGCCCGATACGACCAGCGAGAGCGCGCCGAGGATATTCATCACCGAAAGCCAGGGCCCATACTGGCCCGGCGTCAGGCCGTAGCGCCGCTCGATGAAGGCCGGCACCCAGTTCGACATCGAATAGCCGCAGATGGCGAGTGCGGAGGTGCCGACCAGCATCAGCCCGATCAGCCGCGCATGGCCACGGAGGAAGGCGGGCAGATCGCCCCCACCCGCCGCCTTCACCGGGTTGCCGCGCCGCGCAGGCTCGCGAAAGCTAAAGACCAGGAAAGCCATCACCAGCCCCGGCGCGCCGACCAGCATCATCACCAGTTGCCATGGCCGCGCCTCGCCGTGAAACGGCAGATGCGCGTTCCCCCGCGCCGTCGCCCAGGCGATGGCAAGCCCGCCCACGCCGAACGCCGCTGCCGATCCGAACTTACCCGCCATCTGGAATACGGAGGTGGCGAGCGTCAGCCGCCCGCGCGGGAAAGCATCGGCGATCAGCGAATAAGCGGCGGGCAACAACGCGGCCTCCCCCGCCCCCACCATCACGCGCGCGGCAAGCAGCGCCTCGAAGCTGCGGGCGTAGCCACACGCCATCGTCGCGAGTGCCCACGTCGTCATGCCGCCGAAGACAATCCAGCGGCGCGGCCAGCGATCCGCCGCCCAGCCGAGCGGCAGGCCGAACAGCGCATAGAACAGCGCGAACGCCGTCGATGTGACGAGGCTCACCTGCACATCGCTGAGGCCAAGGTCGGCCTTGATCGGGGTCACCAGCATCGAGAGGATAAGCCGATCGAGCCAGGACAGAACGTAGGCGGCGAACAGCACCGCCACCATCCACCATGCCGCCGCGCCGCCCGCCGGTTCGCGATCGTGCGCATCGACCATGGGGGCGGCGGCGCGGGTCACCGGCGCGGCGCTCTGGCTAGCTCGGCGATCTTCATCTTGCCGAGCTGTGCCATGTGCACCTCGTCCGGCCCGTCGGCGAGGCGGATGTAGCGCGCCGTGGCGAAAATCTGCGCGACTGGCGTATCGTCGCTCACCCCCATGCCGCCGAACGCCTGTATCGCACGATCGGCGACCGTCTGCGCCATCTGCGGCGCGACGATCTTGATCGCGGCGATCAGATCCTTGGCCACCTTGTTGCCGTAGCGGTCCATCGCGTCCGCCGCCTTCAGCGTCAGCAGCCGGGCCTGCTCTATCTCGCAGAAGGATTTCGCCACATCCTGCCGGATGCTCCCCTGATCGGCGAGCCTGCGACCGAAGGCGATACGCGAATCGACACGGGCGGACATATATTCCAGCGCGCGCTGTGCCTGTCCGATCAAGCGCATGCAGTGATGAATGCGCCCCGGCCCCAGCCGCCCCTGCGCGATCTCGAATCCGCGCCCCTCGCCCAGAATAACGTTCTCAGCCGGAACGCGCACATCGGTGAAGCGCATCTCGACATGGCCACCGGGCGAATGGTGCGATCCCATCACGGAGAGCGGCCGGATCACCTCAACGCCCGGCGTATCGCGCGGCACCAGGATCTGCGTATGCTGCTGGTGGCGGGGGCGGTCCTCGGATGGTGTGCGGCCAAGCACGATCAGCACCTTCAGGTGCGGATCCATCATGCCCGAAATCCACCATTTCCGCCCATTGATGACGTACTCATCGCCGTCGCGGCCGATGGTCGTGGCGACGTTGGTCGCATCGGACGAGGCGACATCGGGTTCGGTCATCGCATAAGCGGAGCGGATCTCGCCCGCCAGCAACGGTTTCAGCCAGCGGTCCTGCTGTGCCGGGCTGCCATATTTCGCCAGCACCTCCATATTGCCGGTATCGGGCGCGGAGCAGTTGAAGATTTCCGATGCGCCGAACACGCGGCCCATGATCTCGGCGAGCGGGGCATATTCGAGGTTGGTGAGCCCCGGGCTCCACGCGCCATATTCGTGCGGCAGGAACAGGTTCCAGAGACCCGCCTCGCGCGCCCGCGCCTTCAGCCCCTCCATTCCCGGCCAGCGCTGCCACTGGCGTGCGTGGTCATGCTCCCAATCATATTTCTCGCGTTCGATCGGGTAGACGT
>CAJYJW010000267.1 GCA_913775025.1 uncultured Sphingomonas sp.
CATCCGCTACGGCTTTGCGGACATGGGCCTGGGGCACGCCCTCGTCGCCGAACTCGTGCGCCCGGTGGGTCGGCCGGCGTGCGGCGAGCCGGACAGCGCGCGTTTCCTGTCGCTCGCGGCCAAGATCGCCAAGTCGGACGCGACCGCGCTGGTGCTGGGCGAAACCGGCACCGGCAAGGAAGGGCTCGCCCGCTTCATCCATGCCTCCAGCGCGCGGGCGGACAAGCCGTTCGTCGCGGTGAACTGCGCGGCGCTGCCCGAGACGATGCTGGAGGCGATGCTGTTCGGCCATCAGAAGGGCAGCTTCACCGGCGCGTCCGGCGCGAGCGAGGGACTGTTCCGCGCGGCGGAAGGCGGCAGCCTGCTGCTGGACGAGGTGGCCGAATTGCCGCTGGCCTTGCAGGCCAAGCTGCTGCGCGCGCTTCAGGAGCGGGAGGTCCTTCCGGTCGGCGCGACGAAGCCGATCGCGATCGACGTGCGCGTCATCGCCGCCGGCAACCGTGATCTGGCGGTGGAGGTGGCCGAGGGTCGCTTCCGCGCCGACCTCTACTGGCGGCTGAACGTGATGCCGTTGACGCTGCGCCCGCTGGGCGCGCGCCGGCAGGACATTCGCGCGATCACCGCCGCGCTGATCCTGCGGCACACGCCGGTATGCGAGGCGATCGCCTGGCCGACCCCGGAGGCGCTGGCGATGCTGATGGCGCACGACTGGCCCGGCAATGTACGCGAGCTTGAGAACGTCCTCCAGCGCGCGCTGTTGCTGCGCGAAAGTGACCGGATCGAGGCGACGGACCTGTCGATCGAGGTTTCCGTGCCGGCACCGGCCGAGACGGTGGCGAGCAACGTCGTCGGGATCGCGCCCGCCCAGTCGGTGCGGCTGGCCGAGATCGCCAAGTCGATGCAGGCGAAAGCGATCGCCGATGCGCTGGCCGCCACCGGTGGGCACCGTCAGCGCGCCGCCGAGCGGCTCGGCATCAGCGAGCGGACGCTGCGCTATCGCCTCGCCGACATGCGCGCGGCGGCCTGAGGGTATAAGCGATGACGACGATCAACTCCTCCAGCCTGATGGCGATGCGCAGCGCCATCCTCCAGCAGAACAGCGCGCTCCAGAAGGCGTCGGCCAATCCGGCGGGCGTCGGCATCGGCGCGCAGGCCGCCCCGGCCCCCAAGAGCGACTTCACGGAGGCGCTGCGCGGCGCGCTGACCGAGGTGAACGGGCTGCAGGGCAAGGCCAACGCCGCCTCCGAAGCCTATGAGCGTGGCGACACCACCGACATCGCCGCCGTGATGCTCCAGCGCGAGCAGGCCTCGGTCGGCTTTCAGGCGACGCTGCAAGTCCGCAACAAACTGCTGTCCGCGTACAAGGATATCATGAGCATGCCGGTCTGACATGGCTGATCTGATCGCCACCGCCGATGCCGCCGCCCCCGGCCGCGCGCTCATCCCCAGCCCGATCGCCGCCGGCGGGGCCGGGGCCATCCTCACCCGCGTCAAGGCGTTCGCCGCGCAGCCGGCTGTCGCCAAGAGCCTGCCGATGGTCGGTCTCGTCGCGATGCTCGGCATCGCCGCGCTCGCCTGGTTCATCTTCAGCCAGCCGCCGCAGCGCGACCTGTTCCGCGGCCTCGCCGACAGCGACAAGGCGGCGGTGGCCGAGGCGCTGAACGGCGCGGGGATGAAATATACGATCGATCGCGAGACCGGCACGCTGACGGTTGCGGACGACGATTTCTACAAGGCCAAGATGCTGCTGGCGCAGGCCGGCCTGCCCAAGGCCGCGCCCGATGGCGATGCGATGATCTCCTCCCTGCCGCTCGGCGCATCGCGCGCGGTGGAAGGCGAGCGGTTGCGCGGCGCGCGCGAAATGGACCTCGCCCGCACGATCGAGCAGATCGACGCGGTGCAGAAGGCGCGCGTCCATCTGGCGATGGAACAGCCGAGCGTGTTCCTGCGCGATCAGAGCAAGACCGCCGCCTCCGTCATGCTGACGCTGATGGGCGGGCGGACGCTGAGCGATGCGCAGGTCGCCGCCATCCAGCATCTCGTCGCTTCTTCCGTGCCCGGCCTGTCGCCGGACGATGTCTCGATCGTCGACCAGACCGGCAAGCTCCTTTCGCGTGACGGCGGCGATCCGGCGTCGGATGCGAGCGAGCGGCAGATCGCCATCCAGGCAAAGACCGAGGCGCGCTATCTAGCCAGCCTGAACAAGCTGCTCACCCCGCTGCTGGGCGAGGGGAATTTCACCGCCGAGGTCCACACCGACCTCGATTTCGCAGAGGTGCAGGCTACCCGCGAAAGCTACCCGAAGGATGCCGGCGGCGTGCGACAGGAGCAAGGCGGCTGGACGAAAAATGGCGGTCCAGACGGTCCCGATGCGGTGGGCGGCATCCCCGGCGCGCTGTCGAATCAAGCCCCGCCGGCCGCCCAGGTGGCCGCAGCTCCGAATGGTACGGTCGATCCGCAGGCTCCCGGCGCGCCCGCCGCCGCCGCCACGACCGGAGAGGCCGCGCGCACCACGGAGAATTACAATCGCACCTTCGAGCTGGGCCGCGAGGTTTCGGTCACCAAGAATCCGGTCGGCACTGTGCGCCGCCTGTCGGTGGCGGTCGCCTTGAAGGATCCGGCCAAGGGCAAGCGCACGCCGGCCGAGCTGGCGCAGCTTGAGCAGCTCATCAAGGGCGCGGTCGGCTTCGATCAGCAGCGCGGCGACGTGATTGCCGTTTCCGCCCGCAAGTTCGCTGATGCCGCCCCCGAGGAAACGGCCAAGTGGTGGGAGACGCCGTGGGTGCCTCTGCTCGCGCGCAACCTCTCGGCGCTACTGATCGGTGCTCTGGTAGTGTTCGGCGTCGTCCGCCCGCTGATGAAGCGTCGCACCGCCGCCGCGACGGCCGCTGAAACCGCCAAGCTGGAAGCCGGTGCGGAGGTGCGCGCCGCCGTCGCCAAGGACATGCAGGCCGCGATCACCAGCGAGACGCAGGCCAATGGCGGCGCGGTGACGCTGGAGATGATCGAGGCCGCGCCCGGCTACACCGCCCGGGCCGAGCTGATCCGTAATTTCGTGCGGCAGGATCCGGCCCGCGCCGCGCTGGTCGTCCGCGATCTGATCCGCGCCGATGCCGCCGAGGGGAACGTCTGATGGCCGCCGAGACCACCACCGCCAAGGCGCCCGCCGGATCGGAGGCCGCCGCCATCCTGCTGATGCTGCTGGCCGAGGAGGAGGCCGCCGACGTGCTGAGCCGGCTCGATCCTGAGGAGGTGCAGCAATTGGGCGGCGCGATGTTCGGCGTGGCCGACGTGTCGGAGGCGCAGGTCAACGACGTGCTCGACCTGTTCGTCGACAAGGCGCGCGCGCGTACCACCATCGGCTTCGGCGCGGACGCGCATATCCGGGGCGTGATGTCGCGCGCGCTGGGGCCGGACCGGGCGGACAACGTGCTCGCCCGCATCACGCCGCAGGCTCGCACCAATGCGCTCGACGCGTTGAAGTGGATGGACCCGCGCACGATCGCCAGCCTGATCGAGCAGGAGCATCCGCAGATCGCGGCGCTGGTGCTGGCGCATCTCGATCCGCCGATCGCCGCCGACGTGCTGCAACTGCTCGACGAGGAATCGCAGGCCGATCTCATCTACCGCGTGGCGACCCTCGGCCCCGTCACGTCGGAGGCGCTGGAGGATCTGGAGCGGGTGCTGCTGCGGCAGGTGAGCCGCGCTAGCGGAGGATCGGTGAGCAGCCGGGGCGGGGCGAGCGAGGCCGCCAAGATCGTCAACAATACCCGCCAGACGGCGGAGGTGCGGATCATCAAGTCGCTCAACAAGCTCGACAAGGGGCTCGCCCGGATGATCGAGGACGAGATGTTCGTGTTCGAAAATCTGAACGACCTCGACGAGAAGGGTCTCGGCACGCTGCTGCGGACGGTCAACAACGACATCCTCGTCGTCGCGCTGAAGGGTGCCGACGAGCGCCTGCGCGGCCGGATGCTGGGCTGCATGTCCAGCCGCGCGGCGCAATCGATTCAGGACGATATGGCGGCGCGCGGGCCCATGCGGCTGGCCGAGGTGCAGGAGGCGCAGAAGGAGATGCTCGCCGTCGCGCGCCAGTTGGCGGACGCCGGCACCATCATGCTCGGCGGCAAGGGCGACGATTATGTCTGACCTGTGGAGCGGGGCGAGCGCCGTTTCCGCGTTCGCCCCCCGCGCGATGGGCCAGCCGTTCACCCCGTGGGACGCCGCCCTGCCCACCGTGCGCCCCGCGCCCGTGGCGGATATCGCTGCCGAGGAGGCCGAGACGCTGGTGATCGATCCGGCGCGGATCGAGGCGGATGCCTTCGCCAACGGTTTCGACGAGGGCCGCCGTGTGGCTGTGCTCGAGCTGGAAGGCGAGCGCGCGCATCTGGCCCGCCTGATCGAGACGCTGGGCGTTTTGCAACCGGAGGAGCCGCACGCGCTGGGCGCGATGCTGGCCGAGACGGTCGACCGGCTCGTTCGCCAGATTGTCGGCGAGGTGACGATCGACGGCACGATCCTGGCCGATCGCGCCCATGCCGCCGCCGCCCTCATCACCGAGGAGACCGGCCCCAGCCGGATGCGCGTGCACCCGGACGATGCGATGCGGCTGACCGGTGCCGCCATCAACGTGGAAATGGTGAGCGACCCGACGCTCGCGCCCGGTACCATCCTGCTGGAGACCGGCGAGGGCTGGATCGAAAACGGCCCCGATGTCGGGCTGGAGAAGCTGCGTACCGCGCTCGACCGGCTTGGTGTGCCGCGATGAACGCTCCGGCCCCCGGCGGCACGTCGGCCAGAGCGGAGGCGATGCTGCGCGGGCTTCAGGTGACGGCGCAGGGGCCTCGCCGGATCGGCAAGCTCGTCGCGTTCGACGGGCTGATGATGGAGGCGACCGGCTTTCCCTATCCGATCGGCACCGCCGCCCGCGTGATCGACGCGGACGGCCATGCCGCGCGCGCCGAGGTGGTCGGCTTTCGCGGGCCGCGTACGCTGCTGATGGCGCTGGACGCCGACGCGCCGCACGCCGCCGGCGCGCGGGTGGAGCCGGACGGGCAGGGCGGCGCGGTCGTCGTCGGTCCCGAGCTGCTCGGCCGGGTGATGGATGCGCTGGGCAATCCGATCGACGGCCTCGGGGCCATCGACGCCGCGCACCGCTGGCCGCTGGCCGGCCGCATGGGCAATCCGCTCGATCGCGGGCGCGTGACCGAGCCGTTCGACATGGGGGTGCGCGCGGTGAATGCCCTGCTGACGGCGGGCACCGGCCAGCGCATCGCCATCTGCGCCGGCTCCGGCGTCGGCAAATCGGTGCTGATGGGGCAGATGATCGCCGGCGCGGACGCCGACGTGATCGTCGTCGGGCTGGTCGGCGAGCGCAGCCGAGAAGTGACCG
>CAJYJW010000268.1 GCA_913775025.1 uncultured Sphingomonas sp.
GCCACGCGGGAGAGCGGCACCATGCCATATTCCCCAACGCGCAGCGGCAGCGCGAGAATGGCGCGGGGGTCCGCGCGTAATCCTTCCGCCATGCGGATAACGATTGCGTGGCGGGCGGGCCCATGCGGAATGAAGCCTACCTCCGCGCCTGCGATGGCATCGCGGATCGCCCGGTTGACCTCGTCCGCGCCTATTCCCAGCCGGAGCAGGGCGGCGCGATCGAGCGACACTACCACCGTCTTTGGGCGACCTGCCGTCTCGAATTCGACACCCTCCGTGCCCGGCAGCTTTTCCAGCACCGCCTTGGCCTGTCGCGCGGCCTTTTCCAGCACGTCGTAATCATCGCCATAGATCTTGACCGCCACGTCGGCGCGCACACCTTCGAGCATCTCGTTGAAGCGCATCTCGATCGGCTGGGCGAATTCGAAATTCTGGCCCGCATAGACGCGGCGCGCGATCTGCTCGATCCCGGAGATCAGGTCCTGCTTGGTCTTCGGCCGGCCATCGCCCGATGGCCAATCCCGTTCGGGCGCGTAGAAGATGTAGAGATCGTTCTCGTTCGGGGGCATCGGATCGGTCGCGACCTCGCTGGTGCCGATGCGCGAGAATGTATGGGTCACTTGCGGGTAGGCCTGGCGGATGGCGCGTTCGGTCGCTTGCTCGATCGCGAGGCTGCGATCCAGCGAGAGACCGACCGGGCGATAGACCATCGCGGTGATCGCCCCCTCATCGAGCTGCGGGGTGAATTGCGAGCCGAGCGTGCGGAACACCAGCCCCGCGCCGAGGAGCAAAGCCAGCGCGCCCGCGATTAGAACCATCGGATGCGCCAGCGCACGGGCGAGGATCGGTTCGTAAGCGCGTTCCGCCCGGGCGATCAGCCCGCCGTGGCCTGCATCCTCCCGTTGTGGCGCGCGCAGCAGCCAAGCGGAAAGCGCGGGAACGACGGTGAAGGTCCAGGCGAGCCCTGCCGCGATCGCCAGCATCACAGCCTGCGCCATCGGCTGGAACAGCTTGCCCTCCACCCCGCCGAGGCTGAGGACCGGCACGTAGACGAGCGCGATGATCGCAATGCCGAAGAATGTCGGCCGCGCGACCATCCGCGCCGCCTCCGCCACCGTATCGCGCCGTTCCTCCGTGGTCAGGTCCGCGCCCTTTTCGTGGCGGCGAAGCCCGAGCAGGCGTAGGCTGTTCTCCACCACCACGATCGCGCCGTCGACGATGAGGCCGAAGTCGAGCGCGCCGAGGCTCATTAGATTGCCCGAGACGCCGATCGCCCGCATGCCCATGACGGTGACGAGAAAGGCGAGCGGAATGACGAGCGCGACGATCAGCGCCGCCCGCCAGTTGCCCATCACGACCAGCAGCACAAGCGCCACGAGCAGCGCGCCCTCGCCGAGATTGTGCTCGACCGTGCGGATCGTGCGATCGACGAGATCGGCGCGGCTGTACTGGCGCACCAGCATCATGCCCTTCGGCACCGCCGCCTGGATCGCGGGCATCGCCGCTTCCACCCGCATCGCCACCTGACGGCTGTTCTGACCGACGAGCATCATTACCGTGCCGAGCACCGCCTCGCGTCCGTTCTCGGTGGCGGCGCCCTGCCGGGGGGCGGCGCCGGTCGCGACGGTCGCCAGATCGCGCACCTGAAGCGGCAGCACGCCGCCTGCGAACTTCACCGGGATGGCGGCGATCTGCGCGGCGGTCATCACCCGGGCGTCGGTGCGGACGGTGAAGCGCTCCGCCCCCCGACTGATGATGCCGCCGCCGGCATTCTCGACATTCTTTCCTACCGCCTCGGCGAGTTCAGCGGCGGTCACCCCATGCAGGGCGAGGCGGGCGGGATCGGGCTCCACGACATATTGTTCTTCCAGTCCGCCGCTGGAATTGACGTCGGCGACGCCCGCCACCGCGCGCAGCATCGGCCGCACGGTATATTCCTGCGCCTCGTACAACTCCATCAACTGCCGCTGCGGCGTCATGCCGGGGGGCGGGCGGCGCCATTGCAACGTATAATAATATATCTCGCCAAGCCCCGTGGTGATCGGGGCGAGTTGCGGCGTGCTGCCCGCCGGCAGCTGATCGCGCACGGCGTTCAGCCGTTCCGTCACAAGCTGGCGCGCCTGTAACTGATCGGTGCCGTCCTTGTAGAGCAGCGTGACCTGTGCAAGCCCGGTCTTGGTGAGCGATCGCGTCTGTTCTAGGCCCGGCTGCCCACCCATCGCGCGCTCGATGGGCAAGGTTACCAGACGTTCGATCTCCTCCGGTGCGAGAGCGGGCACCTGCGTATTGATCTGCACCTGCACGCCGGTGATGTCGGGAATGGCGTCGATCTGTAGGCCGGCATAGGCCCACAACCCCGCCGCCGCGACCAGCGCAGCCGTCAGCAGTACCGCCAGGCGATGCCGCACGACCAGATGCAGCCAGCGGTTCATCGCGGAAGCGCGTCGCCGCCGTTCAGCGCGCGAAGTTGCAGCAACGCCTCGAGCGCCTCGCGTTTCGTGTCGAGCAGCGCGTTCGTCGCCTCCACATAGGCCTGCTGCATCTGGGTATAGGTGGTGAGCGGAATGGCCCCCAGTCGATAGTTGCGATCGGCATCGGCCGCCGCCGCCGCGAAATCGCGCGCCGACTGCCCCTCCCACCGGACAAGCGCCTGGCGTTTCGCCTCATATTGAGCGGCGGTTGTGAAAACGTCGCGCGCGATGCGGCGTTCGGCGTTCAGCAGCGTGGCGTTTGCCTGCGCCTGGCGCCCTTCCTCCACCGCGACCTCGCCCGCCTGCCGGTTCCATAGCGGAATGGTGGTGGATAGGCGGACGCCGTAGTTCGTCTCGCGGATGTCGGAACGCGCGCGATCGTAATAGGGGCCGACGCCGAGTATCGGAAGCCGCGCCCTTCGCGCCAGATCGACGCGCAGACCCTGCTGTTCGAATTGCGCGCGCAGCGCCTGCAGCTCGAAGTTATTGGCCGCGGCCTCGCTCGCCAGCGTCTGGCCGGGGGCGAGCGGGGGCAGGCTCATGTCGGGCCGCACGATACGGATCCGCGCGGCGAAGGGGGCACCGCGAAGCTGGTTGAGCTCGTAGAGGATCGCGTTGGCATCGGCGTCGGCCTGCGCGGCGCTTCGTTCTGCGCCGATCGCGCCGGCATCGAGCGAGGACGCTTCCAATCGCGGGGCGGGGCCGGCGGGATCGCGGGACACGATGACGCGGGCGAGGGTGCGCATTCGTTGCGCCACCGAGCGCGCCGCCGCCGCCTTCTCATCCGCCGCGAACAAGCCGTAGCCAAGCGAGCGCACTCGCGCCGCGAGCGTTGCGTCGAACTGGCGTAGGCCCAGGCGGGCGAGCCCGATCTGTCGTTCGGCGATCGCACGGCGCAAGGCGGTCCGCCCGCCGAACTCGATCGGCTGCACCACGGAGACCGCATAGGTCGCCCCTTCGCCGGTGAGCGCGCCGGTCGTCCGATCGTTCGCTCGCCGCTCGCCGAACTCGACGACGAGTTCCGGGTCCGCCAAGCGCCCGGCGGCCAGTTGCTCCACGCCCGCCGCGTCAATCTGCCGTTGATAGAATATACGCTCAGGATTGTTGGCGACGACATCCTGCGCCAGCGCGTCGAGGGATAGCGCCGCCCCCGTGGCATCGGCCGCCGCCGGCGACGCCACGCATAATCCTATCGCAAGCAACGCCAGCCGCATCGATCGCCTCCATCGCTTCAACTAACCCGGTAATGCCGGGAGCGATAACGTCGACTAAATCCGGGTTCACAGTCTGAAGCGCTATTCAGTTGCCTTCCCCCCGATCAGGCGCGAACAAGGGGTGTGACGCATATCCTGCTCATCGAGGACGATACCGGCACCGCCGAGGAGATCCGGATCGAACTGGCACGGGCGGGTCATGCCGTCACCCATTGCCCGACGATCGCGGCGGCGTACGCGACCGCGCGGGCAGGCGGGATCGACCTGATGATCGTGGATCGGCAGCTGCCGGACGGGGACGGGCTAAGCCTGATCGCGGCGCTGCGTGCCGAGTGCCGCCGCACCCCCGCCTTGGTGCTGAGCGCGCTTGGCAGCCTTGACGATCGCGTGCGCGGCCTGCGCGCGGGCGGCGACGACTATCTGCCAAAGCCTTTCGCGCTGGTAGAGCTTCTCGCGCGGGTCGAGGCGTTGCTTCGCCGGCCGGAGGAGAGCCGCGAGACGCGGGTGATCGCGGGGCCGCTCGATCTCGATCTGCTGGAAGGCCATGCCAGTCGCGCGGGCCGCCCGCTCGATCTGCTGCCGCGCGAACTGAAGCTGCTCGACTATCTGGTGCGGCGGCCTGGGCGGATCGTCACCCGCTCAATGCTGTTGCAGGATGTCTGGGGCTATACGTTCGAGCCGAACAGCAATGTCGTAGACGTGCATATCGGCCGCCTGCGCCGCAAGGTGGACGGCGAGGGCGAGACGCCTCTGATCCGCAACGTGCGCGGGCAAGGCTATGTCTTCGATGTTCCGGGCTGAGGCCGCGCGACGGGCGCGCTGGCGTTGGGGGGGCGCGCTTGCGGGGTTGCTGATCATGCAATCGATCGTGCTCGCCGCGATCTTCTGGGGTCTCGCCAATGACAGTCATCGCCGCACGATCGAGCATGGTCTGGCCGCAGATTGCGCTTTCTTCGCGCTTACCCCGCCCGCCGAACGGCCCGAGGAACTGCGCGAGCGGCTGACGCGCGACATCCATCGCGATCATTTCCTCGCCTTGTTCGACGCAAACGGGCGGCGGATCGCCGGCAACGTCGTGCATCTGCCGGAGACCTATACGCTGGGCCGTTCGTTCGTGGCGGCCGTCCGCCCGACGGA
>CAJYJW010000269.1 GCA_913775025.1 uncultured Sphingomonas sp.
TGGAAAGGCAATGGATTTGGGGTTCTCCCGCCTCGACCCCGAAACCGCGCGACCGATACCCGTGCCGCCCGATTATCCCCGGCTTTTGGCCGGCATAATCGCCGCGCAGGGGGCAAGCCGCACCGCCGGGGTGGCGATGAGCTTGCCGGCAAACGCCATGCTCGATCTCTCGTCGGTGGCGGCGCTGGTCGAGGTGATGCTGGGTGGGCCGGATTGGCCAGCGGCGGTCGTGACGCTGGGCGGCGCCTTTCATCCCGCGCTCGCCACGAAGGAAGGTTTCGTGCCGTGAACGATTATCACCGCTTTGTTTACCTACCGAGGTTAGCCTTCATTCAAGCTGATGGGGCTAGAGACACCGATGTCGCACACGAACGGGTCGTGAGACCGACTTCGAGGAAAGAATGATCGAGAACCAGAAAATACGGCCTGGGCAGGTGATCGGTCCGTTGGGGGAACCGTTGACTGTCGCCTCATTGCCGCCGCCCTCCACGACGCGATGGGTTGTGCGACGCAAGGCGGAGGTCGTAGCGGCGGTGACGGGCGGGCTGTTGAGCGTCGAGGAAGTGTGCCAGCGATACTCGCTCAGCCTTGAAGAGTTCGCCGGATGGCAGCGCGCGGTCGATCGATCCGGCATGCCGGGTCTGCGCGTCACCCGGATCCAGCACTACAAGTCCTTATACGAACGGCAGCAGAAATTCTGAGCCTGCCGTAGCGTTTCAACAAAGCCCCGGGGTGCGCAAGCATCGCCGGGGCTTGCTGCACCCACCTCGGTTCGTCGTGGATTTCGGAACGAAGTCGTTTCCGACGCGTATCAACCGCAACGCACCATCGCCCAATCAGCACGTCTGATCGAGCGAGTGGACGGGTTCAGAACAGGAGGAACGCATGACGCTTATCATTGTCTTGATCGTAGGTGGCATCTTGGGCTGGCTCGCCAGCATCGTGATGCGTACGGACGCGCAGCAGGGTGTGTTGCTCAACGTGGTCGTTGGCATCATCGGCGCGCTTCTCGGCGGTTTTCTCCTCGGGCCGCTCCTTGGCGGTGCCTCGATCACGTCCGGCGCGCTTGATATTCGCTCGCTGCTGGTGTCGTTCCTCGGCGCGGTCATCCTGCTGGCGATCATCAACCTCGTGCGTCGCGGCCGCGTTCGCTAAGACCCGTATCATTCGGCCAGGAAGGCCCGCGCGGTTCCGGCCGCGCGGGCCTTCCTTTTATTGCAGTTCGAACGTCACGGATACCGAGACGCTGAGCTTCTGCTCCCCCGCCTCGACCGCGGAATCGGCGACCGCCCCCCGTTTCATCGCGGCGGCCATGATCGGCATCGGTGGCTGGGGCTGGCCAGACCCGCCACCTTCGCTGATCGACAGGATACGCTTTACGGAGAGGCCCGCGGCCCGGGCGTAAAGCTCCGCCCGCGCCCGCGCGGTGGCGATCGCGGCGGTGCGGGCCTCGTCCAGCGCCGCCTCCGGCTTATCGACGCTCAGGGTCGGCCCGTTGATCTGGTTCGCGCCCTGCGCTACCAACATATCGAGGATCGCGCCCGCCCGCTTCACGTCCCGGAAGCGCACGTTCACCTGATTGCTTGCCTGATAGCCGGTGATGACCGGCGGCACATTCTCGCCATAGCGATATTGTGGGTTCAGGTTGATCGCGCTCGTCTGAATGTCGCGGTCGGCCACGCCCGCGCGGCGCAGCGCCGCGACGGTCGCCGCCATGCGCGTGGCATTCTCCGCCATCGCGGCAGCCGCCGTGCTCGCTTGCGTGACGACGCCCGCACCGATCGTCGCGATATCGGGCACGCGGGTCACCTCGCCTTCGGCCACGATATCCAAGCGCGTACCCTGAATGACCGGCACCGGCGTGGCGACGGTCTGCGCGTCGGCTGCCCCGGCCGCCAATACCGTCGGCATCGCCATCACGATCGCGCGCGCCAGCGATCGCCTCAAAGATATACGCGTCACGGCATTCCCCTTTTCCTGCCCGAGAAGACTGTCGCCTTATGCGCCGGAAAGCGCTGCACAAGCGATGAACGGCGACCGTGCGTGACGTTTCTCTTCGGCTCGCTTCCGTTTGCCGTGCCGACTGACGACGCTTGAGGGAAGTGACCTATTGAGATAATACAGCCCCGCAGAGGCGTGGCGTCAGTTGGAAGAGCGGACCGGATGAATATCGAGCAGGGCTTCTCGACTGGTAGCGCCATGACCGATCCATCCCCTGCCCCGGCCCGCCGCCTTGGCGGGCGGCGGGGGCTTTTGATCGCGGCGGTGCTGACGCTTGCGATCGCGGTGGCGCTTTTCGCATGGCTGCGCCCGACAAAGCCCGCGGCACCCGCCGCATCGCCGCTGCCGCGCGTAACCGTAGTCGTGCCGGGGCGGCAGCTCGTCGCCGGCAGCATCTCGACCACCGGCACGCTGGCCGCGCGGCGGGAAATGCCCGTCGGCGTCGCCGGCGAAGGCGGCATCGTAACCCGCGTGCTGGTGGAGCCGGGCACGTGGGTGGCGGCTGGGCAGGTGCTCGCCACGATCGACCGTTCGGTTCAGGTGCAGGAAGGGGCCGGGCTGGCCGCCTCGATCAGCGTGGCGCGCGCGGATGCGGCACTTGCCCAGTCCGAACTGGATCGCGCCAAGGCGCTCGTCTCGCGCGGCTTCATCTCCAAGGCCGATATCGACCGCAAGACGGCTACTCGCGATGCCGCCAATGCCCGCGTCAGGGTCGCGCAGGCGCAATATGGCGAGGCGGGGGCGAAGATCGGCCGGCTCGATATCCGTGCGCCGGCCGCCGGGCTCGTCCTCACGCGGGCGGTGGAGCCCGGGCAGGTTGTGAGTTCGGGCTCCGGCACGCTGTTCCGCGTCGCCAAGGGTGGTGAGATGGAACTCGCCGCGCGACTGCCCGAACAGGATCTGGCCCGGCTACGCATAGGGCTGCCGGCACGGGTGACGCCGGTCGGCATGACGACATCGTTCGCGGGCACGATCTGGCAGTTGTCGCCGGTAATTGATCCGCAGACCCGGCAGGGCGTGGCGCGCATCGCCGTGCCCTATAATCCGGCGCTGCGCCCGGGTGGCTTTGCCGCCGCCTCGATCAGTAGCGGGTCGGTGGATGCGCCGCTGCTGCCGGACTCCGCGGTATTGAGCGACGCGACGGGCAATTACGTCTATATCGTGGGCGCGGGCGACAAGGTTCAGCGCCGCGCGGTGAAGGTCGGCGACGTGTCCGATGCGGGCATCACGATCGTCTCAGGCCTGTCTGGCGACGAGCGCGTGGTGCTGGCGGCCGGCGCCTTCCTGAATATTGGCGACAAGGTCGCTCCCGTACGTGCGGCTTTGCCGGCAAAGACCGCCTCATGAACTTCCGCAACATCTCGGCATGGGCGATCCGCAATCCGGTCGCGCCCATCGTCCTGTTCGTGGCGCTGACGCTGGCGGGAATCGTCAGCTTCATGCGGATGGACGTGAACAACCAGCCGGACATCAGCTTTCCGGCCGCCCAGGTGATCGTGACGCAGCCGGGCGCGGCGCCGACGGAACTCGAGACGCAGGTCACCCAGCGGATCGAGGCGGCGGTGCGCGGCATCAGCGGCGTCGATGAGATTTCGTCGTTCATCGGCGAGGGCGTCTCCACCACCACCGTGCAATTCTCGATCGGCATTCCGGTGGATCGCGGCGTGACAGATGTGCGCGAGGCCGTCGCTCGCATCCGCAGCGATCTGCCCGAAGGCATATTGGAGCCGCAAATCAACCGGCTGGACATCGCTGGCGGGCCGATCGCTTATTATTCGGTCGAAGCGATCGACATGTCGCTGGAGGAGTTGAGCTGGTTTGTAGACAATACCGTCGCCAAGCGGCTGCTGGCCATCCCCGGCATGGCGCAGGTGCGGCGTGGCGGCGGCGTCTCGCGGGAGATTCGTGTCATTCTCGATCCGGCGCGGTTGCAGGCCTATGGCATCACCGCCGCGCAGATCAACACGCAGCTACGGCAGGTGAATCTCAACGCCGGCGGTGGACGCGCCGAGATCGCCGGGTCCGAACAGTCGGTGCGTGTCCTCGGCAACGCCACGGATGCGCGTAGCCTCGGCGAAACCCTTGTCTCCGTCGGGCTGGGGCGGACGGTCAAGCTTTCCGATATCGCCACCGTCCGCGATCTTTATGCCGAGCAACGCTCGCTCTCCAAAATGGACGGGCGGCAGGTGCTCAGCTTCGGGCTGACCAAGGCCAAGGGCTATTCCGACGTCACCGTTTATGACGAGACGCAGAAGGCGTTGGCCAAGCTGGAGGCGGACAATCCCAAGGTCCACTTCACCGAACTCTATACCAGCGTCGATTATGTGAAGAAGCAGTATCATTCCGCCATCGATGCGATGGTGGAAGGCGCCGTGCTGGCGGTGCTGGTCGTCTTCATCTTCCTGCGCGATTGGCGAGCGACACTGATCTCCGCACTCGCCATACCGCTCTCCGCGATCCCGACATTCTGGGCGATGGATCTGATGGGGTTTACGCTGAACGGCATCAGCCTGCTGGCGCTCAGCCTGGTCGCGGGCGTGCTGGTCGACGATGCGATCGTCGAGATTGAGAATATCGTCCGCCACATGCGCATGGGCAAGACGGCCTATCAGGCCTCGATCGATGCCGCCGACGAAATCGGCCTCGCCGTGCTGGCGACGACGATGGCGATCGTCGCGGTGTTCCTGCCAGTCGGGCTGATGCCGGGCGTATCGGGCCAGTTCTTCAAGAACTTCGGGCTGACGATCGTGGCCGCCGTGCTGCTGAGCCTCGCCGTCGCCCGCCTTATCACGCCGATGGTCGCGGCCTTTTTCCTGAAGGCGCATGGCGAGGCGGCGCATGGCGATAACTGGCTGATCCGCCGCTACACCGATGTGCTTGGCTGGACGTTGCGCCATCGCCGCCTGACGCTGGCGGCGGGTGGCATCGCCTTCATCGCCACCATCGGCCTGTTCGCCACCCTGCCGTTCAGCTTCCAGCCCACGATCAACACCAATTACAGCCAGGTCTCGATCCAGATGGCGCCCGGCTCCACGCTGGCGCAGACGACACGCGTGTCCGACGAGGCGACGCAGGTCTTGAAAAGCGCGCCTGAGGTGGCGGCCGCCTTTTCCGATATCGAGATCGGCAGCGCCGAAATCTACGTGACCCTGAAGCCGAAGCGGGACCGGACGAGCATCGAGTTCGAACGGGCGCTGGCCCCCCGACTGGCCGCCATTCCGGACGCCCGCGTAAGCTTTCAGTCGCAGAGCGGCGGGCTTGGTCGCGATATTACGATCATGCTGACCGGGGACGATCCGGTGAAGCTGAATGCCGCCGCGTTGAAGGTGGTCGATCAGATGCGGACCATCCCCGAGATTCGCAGCCCCCGCATCGACGGCGATCTGCAGCGGCCGGAAATCACGATCAAGCCGCGCTTCGATCTCGCCGCCGATCTCGGCGTGACCACCGCGGCGTTGAGCCAGACGATCCGCATCGCGACGCAGGGTGACATCGATCAGAATGTCGCGAAATTCTCGCTGTCGGATCGGCAGATCCCCATTCGCGTCGCGATCGACGAGAATGCGCGGCGCAACCTCTCGACCATTCAGAATCTACCGGTGCCCACTACGGCGGGCGGATCCGTGCCGCTGAAGGTGGTGGCGGAGATAGGGTTCGGCGCCGGGCCGTCGCAGCTGCGGCGGTATAACCAGACCCGCCGCATCGCTTTGGGCGCCGATCTCGCGCCGGGGGCGGAGGCGGGCGTCGCCAATCCCAAGATCAATGCCCTGCCCGCGCTGAAAAATCTGCCCGCCGGCGTGCAGCGCGTGGCCTTCGGCGACAGCAAATGGCAGGCGGAACTGATCACGAACTTCGTGATCGCTGTCATCTCTGGCACGCTGCTCGTCTTCGCGGTGCTGGTGCTGCTCTACAAGCGGGTCATGCCGCCGTTCGTCAACATGGGGTCGCTGCTGCTCGCACCGCTGGGCAGCGCGCTGGCATTGCACCTGAGCGGCTATGCCATTTCGATGCCGGTGCTGATCGGCTTGCTGATGCTGCTCGGGATCGTCGCGAAGAATTCGATCCTGCTGGTCGATTTCGCGCTGGAGGAAATGGGCAAGGGCGTACCGCGCGACATCGCGATCCTCGATGCCGGGCACAAGCGCGCGCAGCCAATCGTGATGACGACGGTGGCGATGATCGCCGGCATGATTCCCATCGCCTTCAGCCTGACCGGGGACAGCAGCTCGCGCGCGCCGATGGGCGTCACCGTGATCGGCGGCCTCCTCGTCTCCACGTTGCTGACCTTGCTGATCGTCCCGGCGACGTTCAGCCTAGCGGTCGGCCTGGAGCAGCGGATCGGGCCGTGGCTCGGCCGCCGGCTCACCAACAACGAACCGCGCGACCGGATCGGCGTGCCGGCGGAGTGAGGCCGGGTTGAACCAAAGGCGGCGACAGTCATTCTAGGGCCGTGACGATCGACGAAGCCACGCCCGCAGCGATTCCCGCCTTGGCCGCTCGTGCCGCCACCCATGAGCGGGGCATGGACAGCCGCCTGCTCGCAACGGGGCTGCTGCTGTTGATGGCCGCCGTCTTTCTTGTTGCCCGGGCGCTCGATCATCACCATCCCGCCTGGGGCTTCGTGCGCGCCTTCGCCGAGGCGGCGATGGTGGGCGGCCTGGCGGACTGGTTCGCCGTGACCGCGCTGTTTCGCCACCCGCTCGGCCTGCCGATACCCCACACCGCCATCATCCCCCGCAACAAGGATCGCATCGGCGACAATCTCGCGACCTTTCTGCGCGAGAATTTCCTGACCGCCTCCATCGTCGCGCGCCGCATGCGGCGGTTGGATCTGGCGACGGCGGCCGG
>CAJYJW010000270.1 GCA_913775025.1 uncultured Sphingomonas sp.
ACTGAGCGACGCGCGGGAGGCCATCACCCGTGCCGCCGCGCCGCCGCCGCCCGATCCCGCCATCGCCGCCACGATCGAGCATCTGGCGGAACGACTGGAGCAGCTGACGGATCTGCTCGATACGGCCGCCGGCACCGCCGGGGTTGAGACTTAGGCGAAGCCCACCTAGATAGGCTTTGGCGGGTACTGCCCGGTGCGAGCTACATGAACATCCCTGAGGCGATTCATCATCCAATGGGGGCTGTCCCTGCCCGGGCCCTGGCCCGGATCACATGGTCCCCACCTGACGTTAACGGCGTCAGAGGATATTCTAGCACACGGCCATGGTGGTCCCGCCACCCAGCATCAAGGTAGCCGGCGTTGAGCAAGACCGATCTTCGCCGCGACCTTCGCCAGCGCCGCGCCGCACTGGCCAAAAACGCCGCGTGGCGTGACGATCTTCTCGTTCACACGCTGTTCCTTTCCGATCATGTGGTGCAGCGTTTGGGCGATGCGACTTGCATCGCCGGCTATGTCGGTGATGGTGAGGAGGTCGATCCGACGCCGATCCTGTTCGCCGCGATCGACCGGGGACTTCACGTCGCTCTGCCGCACGTCTCGGATCGGGACAGCCCCTTGCGATTTCTGCGATGGGAGCCTGGCGACGTGCTCGTGCCCGGCCTGTTTGGCCTGCTTCAGCCGCGCAGCGATGCGGAGGAGATTTCGCCGGACCTCATCCTCGCGCCGCTCGTCGGTTTCGACCGGCGCCTGACGCGGCTTGGGCGTGGGGCCGGCTTTTATGACCGCGCCTTCGCCGCCCTGCCGAATGCGCGCCGCTTCGGCCTTGCCTGGAGCGCGCAGGAAGCGGACGTCATACCGACCGATCCATGGGACGTGCCCCTCCACGGCATCGCCACGGAGAAGGAATGGATCGGCGCATGAATCCAAGCTGGCGCAAGCCGTTCGGCATGTTGATGCTGCTCGCGCTGATCACGGTATGGGCCGCCCTCGTGCTCCTCGCCTCGCCATGGATCGAGCGATTGCCGGGGCTGGCGCAGGCGTTGGTCTACCTCGTTGCCGGAATCGTCTGGATATTGCCGTTGAAGCCGATGTTGCGCTGGATGGAAACCGGGGTCTGGAAAAGCTACTGACCGCGTTCGGCCAGCGTGTAGGCGATCAGCCTTTCCGTCTGCACGACACGACCACCTTTCTCCACCGTTAGCGCTGCCGGGCCACCGGGCGTGACCGTGATCGCATAGACGTAGCCGTCATTTGGAAAGCGGAAGGTCGTCGACCGTGCGGTGGGCGAAACCTGTCCGCCAATGACGCGCTGAGTCGGACGCGTGGTCCGCTGAACCCCATCCGGCGCTTCAAGCGAAGCCGGCTTGGCATAGTCGAAGCTCTCATAGGTCAGACGGCCGGGCGAGATCTGACGTACCAGAATGCTCCGTCGCTTCCCGATACCAAAAAAGATCGTGTCGGCGCGCCACCGGCATTGCATGTCTAGCCTACCCAGCCGGACGCTGGTGAACGGAGGCGTCTTGGCCAGAAGGCCAGCAGCCAATGCGCCGGTGTTGAAGGCGTGCAGATACCCCGCTGCCTGCCCGTCACGCAGAAGAGGCCAATAGACCTGCCCCGCACCTGGATCAGGCCGGCCAAGCCGATATGGCGCGAATGCGGGGGCGGCATCTGGCCGCGCCTTATGCAGGAGGCCGATACGGACCGCCCCATTTGAAGGCTTCGCCACGAGCGCAACATAGGGCGCATCCACGCCGTCGCAGATGAACCATCCGGCCGTGTTGCCGATACGCGTATCGCTGGGCGACGGCAGCGCAGCCGTGGCTATCGGCGAGACAAGCGCCGCAAAGGCGATGAAGATAAGAGGTCGCATTCGCCAGCCAACGCGGAACTCGTGCAGGATATCCAGCGGCATACGCAACGAGGCCATAATGAATGGCGCGAGTGACGGGGCTCGAACCCGCGACCTCCGGCGTGACAGGCCGGCGCTCTAACCAACTGAGCTACACCCGCTTGGAAGCGATGGCGGGCAGTTACGGGCGGTCCGCCGCCCTGTCAAGCGATGCGAGCATTCAATCCGCAGAAGCCTGTGGATCGTTCGGCGCGGCGCTCGTCAGCGTGCCATCCTCGAAGAGAAAACCCGCGATGTCGGGTTTGCCCGCCGCGTCCAGCACCGTCTTGCAGATGATGAGGAGCGGCACCGCCAGCAACGCCCCCGTGGTGCCCCACACCCAGCCCCAATAGCTGAGCGCGATCAGGATCAGCAGCGGATTGATGGTCAGCCGCCGCCCGACGAGCAAAGGCGTGATCGCATTGGCCTCCACCAGATGGATCGCGACGAAAACGGCCGCCGGTACCATCGCGTACCAAATGTCCGCAAAGGTCATCAGTCCACCAAGCGCCAGCAGCAGGACCGCCACGATCGGCCCGAGATAGGGCACGTAATTGAGCAGCGCGACCAGCCCGCCCCACATCATCGGCGTAGGCAGTCCGATCGCCCAGGCCGCGGTCGTCATCACCAGACCCAAGGTCAGGTTGATGACGGTGATCGTGCCCAGATAGGCGGATGTCGCATCCACCATTTCCTGAATCACCCGCGCGGTCGTCATCGCGCTGGAAAAGCTGGAGCGCTTCTGGATCGTGCGGCGGCGCATCTTCGTCCAGCCCGCGAGCAGGAAATAGATCAGCAGTATCGCGAAGAACGCCTGCACCATCGCATGCGGAGCCGAGGTGGCGACGAGATCGAGCAGGGAATTCGGCGTCTCGACCGCGACGGTGGCGGATGCGCGGCCAGGCGTGCGCGCCAGCATCTTCATCGTCTCGCCGACGAACCGTTCGATGCTGGCGTATATCTCGATCAGCGGCGCAAGATTCTGACGGATGCGACCGATCCGATCGGGCAGGAGCGCGAACCACGCGGTGGCCGGCACCACGATCGCCGCGATCGCAATGTTCGCCGCGATCAGGAACGTCACTACGCAGCCGACCGCCGCAAGGCCAGACGGTACGCCGCGCCGCTCCAGCCATTCCAGCAGT
>CAJYJW010000271.1 GCA_913775025.1 uncultured Sphingomonas sp.
CATGCTGAAAAGCTTCGTGCTCTACTGGCAGCGCCACCCCTCGCTCAGTTACCTGTTTTCCGGCATGTTCATCGGGCCGACCAGTCAGGCCCCGCGCATCGACGAGGCGCGGCACGACGGGCTGTACGAGCTGGAAATCGCGCTGGCGCAGGTGCCGCGCCCGGGGGAGGGGGAGACGCCCGCCCCGTGGGTGGTCGACCGCCTGTTCCGAAACCTGCTGGTGGACGTGACCGGTAACACCCACCGCACGGAAATCTGTATCGACAAGCTCTATTCGCCCGATGGCCCCACCGGTCGCCTCGGCCTCGTGGAATTTCGCGGGTTTGAGATGCCGCCCGAGGCACGGATGAGCCTTGCCCAGCAATTGCTGATCCGCGCCTTGACCGCGTGGTTCTGGCGGGAGCCGCAGGAGGGGGGGCTTGTCCGTTGGGGCACGCAATTGCACGATCGATTCTTGCTCCCGCATTTCGTCTGGGCGGATTTCCTCGACGTGCTGGGTGACCTCGACCGTGCGGGCTATTACTTCGATCCGGCATGGTTCGAGGCGCAACGCCAGTTCCGCTTCCCCGTCCATGGCACCGTGGAGGCGGGGGGCGTCTCGCTGGAGATCAGCCACGCACTGGAGCCATGGCACGTGCTGGGCGAGACGGGGGCGATCGGCGGCACCGTCCGCTACGTCGACAGCTCGACCGAGCGATTGCAGGTGCGCGCGACCGGGCTGGTGCCCGAGCGCCATGTGGTGGCGGTGAACGGCCGCGCGGTGCCGATGACGCCGACCGGCCTTTCCGGCGAGGCGGTAGGCGGCGTGCGCTATAAGGCATGGGCGCCCGCCAACTGCCTGCACCCGCGCCTGCCCGCGAACGCGCCGCTCACCTTCGATCTGCTCGATCGCTGGAACGGGCGGTCGCTGGGCGGATGCGTCTATCATGTCGCCCACCCCGGCGGCCGCAACTATGACAGCGTGCCGGTGAACGACTATGAGGCCGAGGCGCGTCGCCGCGCGCGCTTCCAGGATCATGGCCACACCCCCGGCCCGGTGGCGATGCCGCTGCCGGAGCGGACGGGCGAGTTCCCCATGACGCTCGACCTGCGCAGCCCGGGGCCACGCTGAGGCGATGGCGTTCGATCCCGCGATGCACCCGCCTGGCGATACGCTGGGTGGCCGTTGGCTGACCGCCTACCGCGATCAGGCGGGCCGGGGAGACGTGCTGCACGGCGACGAGGGGCGCGGTGGCCGCTGGTGGCGTACGCTGCTCGCCGGCATGTCGCACATATCCGATGGCAGCCTTGCCCGGATGCAGGATCGAGTCGGCCGGCAGGTGAAGGAGCTTGGCACCGCTTTCCGGTTGCCGGGCGAGGCGAACGAACGGGCATGGCCGCTCTCCGCCGTACCGCTGCTGATCGGCGAGGACGAATGGGAGACGATCGCCGCCGGCATTCGCCAGCGCGCCGAATTATTGGAACTGACGCTGGCCGACATCTACGGCCCGCAGTCGCTGGTGCGGAACGGGACGCTGCCGGCGGCGCTGGTGGCGGGCAGCCCGCATTTCTGGCGATCGATGATCGGCGTACCGCCGCCGGGCGGCCGCCGTTTGCACATCTATGCCGCCGATCTGGCGCGCGGCCCCGATGGCGAATGGCGGGTGCTGGCCGATCATGCGCGCGCGCCTGCCGGCGCGGGCTATGCGCTGGAGAATCGCCTTGCCGCCTCGCGCGTGATGGGTAGCCTGCAGACACGGCTGAACGTGGCGCGGCTGGCGCCTTTCTTCTCGGCGTTTCGCGCCGGCCTTGCTGCCGTATGCCATCGGGACGATCCGCGCATCGCGTTGCTGACGCCGGGGCGCTGGAACCAAAGCTATGCCGAGCAGGCGCATCTCGCGCGCTATCTGGGTTTCCTGCTGGTCGAGGGCGGCGATCTTGCCGTGCGTGACAATCAGCTGTTCGTCCGCACGATCGAGGGGCTGAAACGCATCGATGCGGTGTGGCGGCGGATCGATACGCGGTTCATCGATCCGCTGGCGTTCGATTCGCATTCGGCGATCGGCGTGCCGGGGCTGATGGATACGGTGCAGGCCGGGAATACGGTGATCGCCAACGCGCCCGGGGCGGGGGTGGTGGAGTCGGCCGCGATGGCGGCATTCCTGCCGGTGCTGGCCCGCCGACTGACGGGAGAGCGGCTACGCCTTCCCAACATCGCCACCTGGTGGTGTGGCCAGCCGAAGGCGCATGCGGAGGTGGAGGCCTCCTTGGATGAGCTGCTGATCGCCCCCGCCTTCAGCGACCGTCCGGTGGGCCTCCCCGCCGGGCGCGGCGTGCTGGGGGCGCAGTTGGATGAGCGGGCGCGTGCCGCGCTGCTCGCCGGCATGGCGCGGCGGCCGCAGGATTATGTCGGGCAGGAGGTCGTTCGTCTCTCGACCATGCCGGCGGTGGCGGAAGGGACGCTGGCGGCGCGCCCCTTCACCCTGCGCGTGTTCGCGGCACGGGATGGCGGCGGCGGCTGGACCGTCATGCCCGGCGGCTTCGCACGCCTCGCCGACGACCCCGATGCGCGCGCCCCGGTGATGGGGGAGGGGGCATTTTCCGCCGACGTCTGCATCGTCGCGAAGGAGCGGGTCGCACCGATCACGCTGCTGCCGGCGAACGTCGCGATCCGGCGCAATCCGGGCACCCTGCCGGCCCGCGCGGCGGACAATCTGTTCTGGCTTGGCCGCTATCTGGAGCGGGGCGAGGCGACGGTGCGGCTGGTACGCGCGGCGCTTGGCGGTACGATCGATGCGGTGGGCGGGGCCGCGCTGGCATCCTCGACGATCGACCGGCTGACCGCGCTGCTGGTGGATGGCGGGGCCGTCGCCAACCGGGCGGAGGATGACGACGCGCCCGCCGACATATTGGCGCTGGCGATCGAGGCGCTGGATGGTGACAGCGGGGCGAGCGCGCGCAGCCTGCTTGCCTCCATCCATGCCATCGCCGGCGGCACGCGCGATCGCCTGTCCGCTGACGTGTGGCGGCTGGTGGACGCCGCCCCGCCCTTCCGCACGGGGGACGATGCCGCGGGCGTGCTGGATCAGGCCTCCGCTTTGCTCGAGCGGTTCGCCGGGCTGGCGGGGCTTGCGGCAGAGAATATGGGCCGCACCGCCGGCTGGCGCTTCCACGATCTGGGCCGGCGGGTGGAGCGGGGCGGGCAGATATGCCGCCAGCTGCGCGCCTTCGCGGGCGACGCTGCGGACGCGGACGATCTGACGACGCTGCTTGATCTGAACGACAGCCAGATCAGCTACCGCGCGCGCTACATGACCGGCCTCGCGCTGGCGCCGGTGCGTGATCTCATCGCGCTCGATCCGTTCAACCCGCGTGCGCTCGCCTTCCAGGTCGATCGGTTGCGGCGGCATCTGGAGGCGCTGCCCCGCTTGCGGGATGACGGCATGGCCGAGGAGCCGCAGCGTCTGGCGATCGAGCTATCCGCCCTGGTTTCCATGTCGCGCGCGGAGGCGTTGGGCGGGAAGGCGGTTCAGGGTCTGGAAGATCGCCTGTTCGCTTTGTCCGATGCGATCGGCCGGCGTTTTTTTCTGCAGGAGAATGAAACGCTGCGCGCCGCCGGCATGACTCTGGCGTGAGGGGCAGCAGAGCGATGCGATACGAGGTCAGCCACCGCACGCGCTTCCGCTACGCGCGGCCGGTACGTTTCAGCCGCTGCAACCTGCGCTTGCGGCCAATCGCGTGGGAGGGGCAGGTAGTGGAGGATCCCGTCATCCTCGTCGACCCGCCGACGCCGCTGGGGCCGGTGCGGGACAACGGCTATGCGGTGAACGTCGATCGCCTGCTGATCGACCGCCCGGCGAGCGAGGTGGTGATCGAAAGCCGCTTCCGCGTGACGGTGGATCGGCCCGCGCCGCAAGTCGAGGTCGGCGATCCTAGCGTGGCGGCGGTGGGCGCCGCCGCGCGCGCATCCCGTGATCTGGGTGCGACGGGGCCGGCGAATTATCTCTTCGCCTCCCCGTTGATCGCATCGGACGCGGACATCACCGCATGGTGCGCGAAGGATCTCGATCCGGACCGGGGCATCGTGGAGGCGGTGTTCGCGCTCGCCAGGCGGATCACCGACGAATTCCGCTACGACGGCGATGCGACCGAAGCGGATACGCCGCCCGCCGAGGCCTTTGCCAAACGTCATGGCGTCTGCCAGGATTTCGCGCAGATCATGATCGCGGGACTGCGCGGCTGCGGCGTGCCGGCGGCTTATGTCAGCGGCTACCTCCGCACGATACCGCCGCCGGGCAGGGCGCGTCTGGTCGGCGCGGATGCAACCCACGCGTGGGTGCTGGCGTGGTGCGGGCCGGATCGCGGCTGGCTGGGTTTCGACCCGACCAACGCCTGCATGATGGCGAGCGACCATATCGTTACCGCCGTCGGCCGCGACTATGCCGATGTCGCGCCGATCGGCGGAATCTTTCTTGGCGGCGGCCGGCAGAAGATCGACGTCTCGGTAGACGTGGCGCCGATCGATTGAGTTTCGCGTCAGGCAGCCTCGGCCACTGGCTGCAAGGGCGCGACACGGCTGCGCTGAACGAGGCGGTTCACGTAATCGAGCTTGCCCGTGATCACGTCGGAAAGGTGAAACGGATAGAAATCGGGCTGCCCCATGCTGCGGTTGATCGCATTCAGCGCAAACGAGAAGGGCACCATTCGATCGACAAGCTGCTCGGTCGTGGCGTTATAGGGATCGAAATCGACATGGGCCGCATCATGCGCCTCGGGCCCCGGAAAGGGGGCGAGGGTGGTGCCGAAGCCGCGCAGCGTCGCCAGCGTATCGACGATGTGGAGGAGATGGGCGAAGGTCTCGGCGAAATCCTCCCACGGGTGCGAGGTCGCGTAGAAGCTGACGAAATCGTCGGTCCACACCTTGCCGCTGCCGTAATGGTTCTGGAGCGCGGTGGCATAATCCAGCGTCTCGTCGCCGAAGACGGCGCGGAAGCGTTCCACCTCCGCCGGATCCGTTTGTATGAGCCGCGACCAATAATGATGGCCGACTTCGTGACGGAAGTGGCCGAGTAAGGTCCGATACGGCTCCCCCATGCTGCGACGGATCCGCTCCCGTTCCACGTCGTCCGCCTCGATCAGGTTGAGCGTGACGAGCCCGTCGGCATGGCCGGTCAGCACCTGCGCCTGCCCCGCCTGCTCGGCGGCGGGATCGTAAAGCAGATCGAAGGCGAGACCCTGTATGATACCGTTTGCCTGCGCCTCCATCTGCGTTTCCAGGGGCAGCCCCAGCCGGGTGAGCGTGTGGAACAGCCGCCGCTTCGCCGCCTCTACCTTGCCCCAACGTTCGGGCACCGTCGCCACCGTCAGGTCCGGGATCGTGCGATTGTGGCGGCAGGATCGGCAATAAGGCGTGTGATCGTCCGTGCCGACGAGCCAGTTGCAGACCTCATGCGCATCGTTATTGGCGCAGACCTGAACAGCATGCGCCTCGCCCGCGTGATCGCGCCAGGTGGTCAGATTGTCGCCGAGAAAGAGAAAGCCGTTCGAGGCGGGATCGTAGCCGAGCGTGAAATGGCAGGCGGGACACACCCGTACCTCGAAGTGGACCATGCGGTCGCAGTTCGGGCAATTGAATGGCTTCACGGCTTTTGCCTTTTATTACAGAATGATTGCATCGTCCGAACGTTACGTCAGGCAGTTGGTGCCGTTGGCGCTGCGAAATCCCAGCGTCGGCCTGCGAATGGGTCTTGCATGAGGGCTGACCATTGCACATCTGACTGTGGCCGATCTGCAACAGATGGCGGTCTGAGAGACGAGAGCGTAACGGGCGAACATGGCGGACATCTATACCAGGCTTGGGGTGCAGCGCGGGGCGGACGAGGCCACGATCAAAAAGGCCTATCGCAAGCTCGCAAAGGAGCTTCACCCCGATCGCAATCAGGATAATCCCAAGGCGGCGGAGCGGTTCGCCGAGGTGACCGCCGCCTATGATCTGCTGTCCGACAAGGACAAGCGCGCCCGGTACGATCGTGGTGAAATCGACGATCAGGGCAACCCCAAGGCGCCGTTCGGCTTCGGCAGCGGCGGCGGGGGCTTCCGCCCCGGCGGCCAGCGCGGCGGTTTCGACATGGGCGGCGACGGGCCAGAGGGCGGCGACTTCGGCGATATCTTCGAGGGATTGTTCGGCGGTGGTCGCGGAGGGCGCGGTGGCGGTTTCAACGCCGGTTTCGGCGGGGGCGCGCGCCGCGCGCCGCCCAAGGGCGCGAACGTCGCCTACCGGCTGGCCGTGCCCTTCGAGGAAGCCGCGGCGCTGAAGCCCCAGCGCGTGACCCTGTCGGACGGCAAGACGATCGACATCAAGTTGCCGGCTGGCGTTGAGGACGGCACCCAGATGCGCCTGACCGGCAAGGGTGAGCAGGGGCCGGGCGGCCCGGGCGATGCGATCCTGACGATCGAGGTGCGCCCCCACCGCTACTTCGTGCGCGATGGCGACGATGTACGCCTGAACCTGCCGATCGGGCTGGACGAGGCGGTGAAAGGCGCGGCCGTCACCACCCCCACCGTGGAGGGGGCCGTCAAGCTGACGGTGCAGAAGGGGGCAACCTCCGGCAAGGTGCTTAGGCTCAAGGGACGCGGGTTCCACCGCAAGGATGGCACGCGGGGCGACCAGCTCGTCACGCTCATGATCGACCTGCCACCGGATGACGCAGCGCTGCAGGCGTTCGTCGAGACCTGGAGCGGGGGCGCGGCGCGGAACCCACGCGCGGGGCTCGGCGTCTAAGGCGCGATGCAGGACG
>CAJYJW010000272.1 GCA_913775025.1 uncultured Sphingomonas sp.
CGGAAACACCACGGTGGAGGGCTTTCCCCACACCCGGCTGATGCGCCGCTGGATGAAGTGCGAGTTCGCCATGATGCGATCGACCCGCGACGCCGATGCTACGTCCCAATCGCGCAGCCCCCGGAACAGGAACGGCATGGCAAGGCGGGAGAGGCGGCCGGCGGTATCGCGATAATCGTGGTAGTGATCCCACAGATAGCGCATCGGCGAATGGCAGTAGCAGAGGTGCAGCGCATCGGGCGCGGCGATCACGCCCTTGGCCGGGCCGCTTTCGCTGCTGATAACCAGATCGTAGCCGCGCAGGTCAAGCTGCTCCAGCGCCATCGGCATGAGCGGCAGATATTTCTGATAATGCCGCGCGGCACCCGGCAGCCGGTTGATGAAGCTGGTGTGGACCGGGCGGCTGCGGATCAGCGCGGACACCGCCTCCGGCACATAGACGTGGGTGAAGATGTCCGCCTGCGGGAAGAGGTGGAGCAGCCGCTCCACCACCCGCTCCCCCCCGCGCATGCCCACCAGCCAATAGTGGACGATCGCCACGCGCGGCGCCTTGCCGGCTCGGATCGGCGGATAGGCGACGGTCATGCGTAATAGCTCTTATATTGATTATAGTAGAAGGTCGGGTCGCCGAAGCCGAACCGCGCCTGCTTGCGCGCATCCAGTTGCGACAGCACGACGCCCGCCAGATGGGTGCGACCGCGCGGCAACAGGCGAAGCGCGCTGGTCACGGCATGATCCGCCGTCTTGCGCCAGCGCACCACGAACAGCACCGCATCCGCCATCGTGGAAAGCGTGCGCGCGTCCGCGATGGGCAGCACCGGCGCTGTATCGAGGATGACTGTGGCGAAGCGCGCGCGCAGGGCGGCGATCAGGGCACGCATCGGCTCCCCGCCGAAATGGTCGCCCGGCTCGATCCGGCGGCTGCCGATCGGCAGCAACCATGCGCCGGTCGCCTCATCGCGCAGCAGCGCCTCGTCTAGCGTGGCCTGCCCGCGCAGCACTTCGATCAAGCCGGCAGGCCTCTCCTCTGCGATCAGGCGGTTGACGCCGCGGCGGCGCAGGTCGCAATCGACGAGCACGACGTCGCCGCCGTCCAGCGCCATCACGCGGGCGAGGCCGGCGGCGATCGTGCTCTTGCCCTCCTGCGGCAGGGCGGAGGTAACGGCGATCACCTGCGGCACCGCATCGATCGCATAGCCGATCGAGGCATGCAGGCTGCGGAACGACTCGGCGAAGGCGGAATGGGGATGCGCGACCGGCGCGTCGGCTTCGCTGCCCTTCCACTTCATCACCGATTTCACCAGTGGCACGCCGCCCAGATACGGCAGCCCCAGCCGGCTCTCCACATCCTCGCCGGTGGTGAGCCCGCGAAACGCCAGCTCGGCGATGAAGGCGGCGGCAAGCCCCGCGCCCAGCCCCAGTACGGCGGCAAGAAACATGTTGAGGGGAATGTTCGGGCTGCTCGGGCTGATCGGTACCTGCGCCCAGGTGATGATGCGGGCGTCCGCCTGCTCCGTGCCCTCTTGCGCCAACGCCTGCTTAAGCCGGGCGAGATAGGTTTCGTAGAGGCCCTGCGATGCCTCCGCCCGGCGCGTCAGATCATCGAAGCCGACAAGCGCGCGATTGCTGCTGGCGAGCGTGCCGCGCGCACCCGCGAGACTCCCCTGGATCGAGCCGAGGCGCTGGCCCGACACACTCGTCTTCGCTTGCAGGTTGGAGATCACGCGATCGATCTCCTTCTGAATCGATCCGTCGAGATCGGCCAGCTGCTCCTTCGCTTTCACCACATCCGGGTGGCGCGGGCCGTAGCGCGTATTCAGCTCGGCCAGTTGCGCCGCCAGGCCGGCCCGCTGCGTGCGTAGCGAGGAGACCACGCCCGAGGACAAAGCCTCGCCCACGTCATCCCCCTTCGATCCGGTGGAGAGTTGGCGGCGCGCGGTGGCGAGGCGGGCCTGATCCTCGGCGGCGGCGGCGCGGGCGGCGGCGACCTCCTGATTGTAGGTCGATACCTCCTGTTCGGTCAGCTGCGAGGCATTGGTGCTGAGCAGGTTGTTGGCGATGCGATATTGCTGCACCGCCAGCGTATCCTTCTGTGCCTGCTTGCGCAGCTCGGCGATGCGCCTGGTCAGGAAGGCGGTGGCGTTGGCATTGGCATGGCGTTCGCGCAGCAGGCTTTGCTGCGTATATTGCCGGCCATATTCGTTCGCCACGGCGGCGGCGAACACCGGATCGGGCGAGGCGAAGCTGATCTCCAGCGCGTAGGTAAGGCCCTCGCGCGTCACCTTCAGGCCGTTGCGCAAGGCGTTGATGACATATTCGCGTTGCGCCTGCGGGTCATAGGCGCGTTCCGGCGTGGGCGAGCCGCCGCCGATGATCGCGGCACGGATCCGCTGGCGCAGGCCGGGCCGCTGCAATTGCGCATCGTAGCGCGGCAGCTGATCCAGCTTCAGCGCATCCGCCACCTTGTTGGCCAGTTCGTTGGAGAGGAGCACCTGCACTTCGGTATCCACCACGGGGGAGGTGGCGGCGGCGGGATCCTGCAGCACCGCCTCGCCCACCGGGGTCAGCTGTTCGCGCGCGGTTTCAATCACGACGGTGGTGGTGGCGGTATAGATCGGCTCCTGCCGCAGCGTGAGGACAAGGCCCACCAGAAAGATGCCGAGCGCGAGGCAGAGGAACAAGGTGCGTCGCCTGCGGATCGTGCCGATCAGACCGTTTAGGTCCAGCCGCTCGCCGCCCGCCGCAGCGCCGCCACCCGCCAGCACGAGGTTCTGCCGCGCGAGATCATCCTCGCGATAGAGCTGGACTGATTTGTTCACGCGTCTGCCCTCTGGCTCATCGTTCGGCCAGCAGGGAAAGGCTGACGCGGTTTGAGACGAAGCGGCGGCCGAGCGAGCCGCCCGCCGTCTGATCGATCCGGTTGAGGCTGAGCGCGGTGGAGAAGGCGCGGCTGATCTTGTAGCGCGCCCCCAGCCCGAGATCGAACCGGCGGTTGTCCTGCCCGATGCCGCGATAATTGTACCGGTCATAGCCGGCATTCGCCGCCAGGATCAGATTTCGCAGCAATTCATGCTCGGCCGAGACGGCGACGCGGCTGGTGAGCACGCCGCCGACCTGGCGCAGCGCGCTGTCCGTCAGACGACGGCTGGCGGTAAGCCGGAAGGTGGTGAGCGCGGTGGGCGCATAGCGGATATCGGCATCGTAGTTCAGCCCGGAAAAGCTGCTGTAGCGCGCATCGCGGAACGACTGGCGGATGTAGCCGATGGCTACCTCGCCACTCAGCAGCCGGCTGAGTTCGAAGCGTACGCCACCCAGCACCGACCAGCCGTTGGAGGCGCGATCCGGATCGCCCGCCGCGATGGCGCGATAGCGGATACGGGTGGGGCCGCCCGTCAGGAACAGGCTGGTCGCGGCGCTATACTGATAGGCCGCGCGCAAAGTCGCCGTCCGCACGTTTCGATCGCGAAACGTCTGTTCGATGGGGTTGGCGCGCGTGCCCGCGTCATCGTAGCGAAAGTTGGTGCCGCTGCCTTGCGCGGTGATGGCGATGCGGTTGAACCGCTGCGTCACGCCGATCGCGGCGTTCGCCATATTATATTCGACGAACCGATCGAGCACGACGAGGTCGCCGGGCGATCCGCGATTTTCCACGAGATGGGCCGCGCCGGCCGAGGCCGTGACGGTGAGATCGCGAAGCACGTCCAGCCGGCCGTCTCCACTCGCGCCATATTCATCATTGTCGAGCGCGCCGCGATTTACATAGCGGTGATCGCGCAGAAAGGCGGCGGCGTTCAGCGCATGATTGCTCCATTGCGACCGTAGCGCCAGCGCCGGCGCGAGCGTGACGATGCCGTCCCCGCCACGCCGCCCCCCGCCGAGCCGCACGTTATCGTCATAGCCGAGGGTGGCACGCAGCGACGGGTAGAGGCGAAATCCGCCCAAAGGCAGCCCCTGGACCTGAAAGGCGGCGCGATCGCTCTCACCGGTCGCGATCGGCAACCGATCCTGCGCGGCAGCGGCGGTAGGTATAGCCAGCACCAGGATGAGCTTCGCCACACGGCCGATGCCTGGACGGCCCACCCCTCCACGGAGCGACCAGCCCGATCGCCGCCATCGAGATAGGGGCGGCATCGCTTCCTGGCGCGTCTGCCCGCCCATGTCCCACGCCGTCTCGCTATCGCATCGATATCCCGTCAGCAGGAGCCCCGTGCAGCCAGCACCGCCGGCAGCGTCATCACCATGATCCTGATGTCGAGGCCGATCGAGCGGGACCGCGCATAAGCGACGTCCAGCGCCACCCGCCGGCGGTAACTCAGATCGCTGCGGCCGCTGATCTGCCACAGACCCGTGATGCCCGGCAGCGTGCTGCAATAATCGGCGAAATAGCGGCCGAACCGTTCCACCTCTGCCGCGACGATCGGGCGCGGGCCGACGATGCTCATCTCGCCGCGCAGCACGTTGAACAGTTGCGGCAGCTCGTCCATGCTGCTGCGTCGCAGAAATCCGCCGATCCAGGTGATGCGTGGATCGCGCCGCAGTTTCTGCGTTGTCTCCCATTCCAGCCGTGCATCGGCATCCGTTTCCAACAGATGCATCAGCCGGGCATTGGCATCCGGCACCATCGACCGGAACTTCAGGCACGGAAAGGACAGGCCGTTCCGCCCGATCCGGTGATGCGCGAAGAAGATCGGCCCCGGTCCGCTCAACCGGATGACGAGCGCCACCAGCAGCATGAGAGGCAACAGGAGAAGCAGCGCACTCAACGCCACGGTGACGTTCATGGCGCGCGTGAGGCGCATATCCAGACCGGATATGTCGAGAAGAGCGGGCGGATTGGCGTTCAGCGTCCGGTACTGCATTTTCCACCCCCTGCGATGGCGGACATGCTGCAACGCAGCGATGTTTGTCGATTGCCATCTTACGCCCCATTAAACAAGCAGAATTACCGATAGAGCATGTAGTGACTGCTCGTCTTCCAATTCATTTTCCAGCTTACTGAAGTATGAACTGATATTTATCAATGTTAGCTTCGATCTATAATGGGTCATATTTTTAGTCTTCCAGCCATGAATGCCGAACTCATGGGATTTTTGTCCTCCAATTCGGATGATACCGTAATATCCACTTTGGATATTTTTTCTGAGTGGAACAATAATTGCCGAACATGCGTCATTATCGGACACAAAGGAGGCGGGAGAGATGGAAACAATTCCTCAGGGTCGACGCACCCTCGAACGGCCCGATCGGCAGAAAGCTATCCGGCAGGTGGATACGGCGCTGCACTGGCGGCGATTCGCCAACGGGCTCTCGGGGGCGTCACCCGACGTTCGCGGCTTCGCACTTGCCGGGGGATGCTCAGTGTTATTGTGGCTTGGACTGGTGGCTATCGACAAATTTGTGTGACAAACGCCGAGCGGGCGGCCGCGACGGTCTCGGTTTGCCGGCTTGATGCGTGCCCGTTCAGTCGCCCCGCGCAGGTCGATACCGGAAGCTTGTTGGCATGCCCTGCGTTCGAGATGCCTTTTGCTTATTGCAAAAAAGTGCGAGCACGGTCCTGAGGATCGCCGCGACTATTTCCGGCCAAATTCAGTCGCGGATTATGCGAAGAATATTGCCTTCGCCGCCGACCAGCGGCATTTATCCGGTTGATCGGATGCCTCCGGCTATTACACCTCGGATGTGACCAGCTCAGTGTGTCGATAGCATCGTCCGGGCCAATTCGGCCGAATGGTGTCGACCGCGAGGGCGTGAGGGCTGCGTCAGCGAACCGTCCTATCGCTACTGCCTACGGCCCACGTCTATCGAATATGGAAATGAGATGGCGCTGACGGCCCACGCTAGCCGCTTCGCATGCCGACCGACACCGTCTGGTCGATTGCCCCGCGCGGATCGGCTTCATGCCACGTCTGGAAATCCGAACAACGTATCGTTGCGATCAGGCCGCCATCAACGTCCTTCGGAAAAGGCCGTTCACGAGCCTCGCCTCCAATATCCTGCCGATGACGTAGAGGAGAGCGAAGATGCCGGCGAAGACATAGGCGGCGGTGGGTGTCGGCTTCTTGTCTTCTTCGGATTTTGGCTTTTTCTTTTTGTCTGGCACAGGGGCCCCCAGCGCCTTGTCGATCGGGTTCATCGCCACGTCCGGCTTTTTCTTTTCGGGTTTTTCAGGCTTCTTGGCCGCCCCGGCCGCCGGCGTCTGGACATAGTTCACCGCCAGCGTCAGGCCCGCGAAACCAAGGAACAGCAGCGGCAGCATGAAGCAGAACAGCAGCGCCCGGCTGACGAGCCGGTAGCGCAGCACAAGACCGGTTGCGCCCGCCTCGATCCAAAGCGTGCCGCTATCGAAGACGGACATCTTGTCCTGCGCGGGCTGGTCCTTCTTGCTGAAGGTCAGCGCGTCACCCGCCATCGCGTAGCGGGTCCCCGTCTGCCCGAACAGGGGGGCGAGCTTTTCGAACGCCGCATCGCGGGATTGACCGGGCGGCACCGAAATGCTGCCACGGACGTTCCAGATCCAGTCGATCGATCGCAAGTTCATTCGATTTTTGCTCGTGCGGGTGTCCTCCCCGCGAAGGATCGCCGTGGTCATGCCGGTGGATTACCGGCGGCGGGCAGCGCCACGTAGCTCATTCCGCCGCCACCAGATCGCGCCCGCCAGATGAGGTGCGGCCGAACCTGTCCTTCATCGTCTTCCAGGCTTCGGTGAACGGATAGGTCATCTGTTCACGCACCGTCATGCGGCGACCACCCTCCATGCCCAACAATTCCGCCTCGCCATCCACGCAGGTACCGAAGATGCGATCGATGAAGATGAAGGTGTTGGAATAGTTGCTGCGGCTCGCTTCATAATCCTGCGAGTGATGCAGGCTATGGTGCTCCGTCGTGTTGAACAGATACCGCCACCACCGCGGCGAATTGAACCGCACGTTGATATGCTGATAGGTGCCGATCGCCAGCCCGAACGCTCCGGCGATCAGGGCGGCGCGCGGCAGGAAATCGAACAGCCCGCCAAGGCCGAGCCCGATCAGGAACAACTCCACCGGGTTGCCGACGGCACCCTTGTTGATGTTCAGCTGGGTAATGTAGTGATGCACCGAATGGGTCAGCCACAACGGGTACCAGTTGTGCATGCCCCGGTGCATCCAATATTGCCCGAAGTCGAAAATCAGCACGATAAGGAATGCCTGCAACAGCAGCGGCAGGCCGGTGAACCAGGCGAACTTGTCCCAATCGAACGACTTGAGCGCATTTGCGATGATCGCGTCGCTGCCGATGAACCCCTCGATCAGGTTCAGGATCGTGTAGCCCAGGCCGACGTAGAACAGATCGGTCATCAGCTCCTTCCACGTCAGCCGCCAGCTTTCGTAGCGGGGGGCGAACCATTCGAGCAGCAGCATCGCGGCGCGAAAGGCGATGCCGATGGCGATCGCGGTCGAAGCCTTGGCGATGGAGTTTGGCGCGTAATACCAGAAGGCGATCAGCGCGAACAGCACGACCGGCTGGAACCAGGTGAAAACGAACACCTTCACCGGCCCGCCCTCCACCTTGGGAATATTCTCCCACCCGATGGTGACCGGGGATTGCCCCCCGATGATCCTGTTGCCTACGCGAACGCCGCTCATCCTGTCCTCGCGCAAAAAATGGTTCTTGCACAGTGAACCGGAGGGCGGGCCGGCGGGATACGTCATCGGACGTATAAGGCGTCCGCCGAGGCGACCCGCCGGGCCGTGAAGCAGGGTTATCCCGCCGTGATCAGCTCCCGGATGCGCGAGGCCAGCGCCTCCATCGCGAAGGGCTTGGTAATCACGTGCATGCCGGGCTCGAGGTGACCGTGGTTCAGCACGGCATTTTCGGCATAGCCCGTGATGAACAACACCTTCAGCTCAGGCCGGCTCGCGCGGATGGCATCGGCCAGCTGGCGGCCGTTCATGCCGGGCAGGCCGACATCGGTGACGAGCAGATCGATCTGCCGATCGGCGGTGAGCGCCCGGAGCGCGGACGGACCGTCCGCCGCCTCGATCGCGACATAGCCCAGGTCGGCGAGCGTCTCCGTAACCAGCATGCGGATCGATTCCTCATCGTCCACCACCAGCACGGTTTCGCCCCCGGTTGCGCGCGGCGCGCCCGAAAGTGGCGGCGGGGTCGTGTCCGCTTCCGCCGTCTGCCCGTCGCGCGGCAGGTAGATGACGACGGTGGTGCCCGCCCCGGGGTGGGAATGGATGCGGACCTGCCCGCCGGACTGGCGGGCGAATCCGTAGATCATCGAGAGGCCAAGCCCGGTGCCGCTGCCGATCGGCTTGGTCGTGAAGAAAGGCTCGAACGCCTTGTCGATCACTGCCTGCGACATGCCGCTGCCCGTATCGCTGACCGACAGACAGACGTACTCGCCAGGCTCGATATCGCGTTCCCGGCCCGCGCGGGCATCGACGTGGCGGTTCTGCGTCTCGATCATGATGCGGCCCCCGTCCGGCATCGCGTCGCGCGCATTGATGCACAGATTCAGCAACGCATTCTCAAGCTGGCTGGGATCGACGAGGGTGGAGCTGAGATCGGGGGCAAGCGCCGTCTCGACCAGCACGGAGGGCCCGACCGTGCGCCGCACCAATTCCTCCATGCCCACGATCAGCGCGTTCGCGTCGGTCGGGCGCGGATCCAACGTCTGGCGGCGGCTGAACGCCAGCAACCGATGCGTGAGGGCCGCCGCCCGCCGCGCGGCACCCTGCGCCGCCTCGACATATCGATCGACGTCCGCGCCGCGCCCCTGCCCCAGACGCAGCTGGATCATTTCCAGGCTGCCGCTGATCCCGGTCAGCAGATTGTTGAAATCATGCGCGAGGCCGCCGGTCAGTTGGCCGACAGCCTCCATCTTCTGACTTTGCCGCAGCGCATCCTCCGCCGCGACCAGCTCTGCGGTGCGTTCGGCGACCTGCCGTTCCAGCGAGGCGGCGAGATCCGCCAGTTCCTGTTCGGCGCGGCGCCGCTCCGTCGCATCGCGCGTTCGTTCCGCCACCTCGCGCATGAAGGCGATGTCGTCATCCGACCAGTGCCGTGGCTCGGCTTCGTTGACGAAGATCATCGCGACGAAGGCGCCGTGCTCCGTCAGCGGCATGTTGATAAAGGCGCGGGCGCTGATCTTCTCCAGCGTGGGCGAACGGTCGGCCGTGCGCGGATCGAGACGGGTGTCGTCGATCACCACGGTTTCGCCGCGCTTCAAATTCTCGATGTAGGAACCATGATCACGAAAGGCGAGCGTCTGGGCGATTGACCGGATGCCGGGCGCGTTCCAATCCCGCTCGATCGTGATCGTCTCCCGCGCTGGATCGATCAGGCCGTAGCCGGCGCGGCTCACGCCGAGCGTCTGTCCGAGAATTTCGGCCGCCGCATGGGAAATGTCGGCGCTGCGATCGAGGTCGCGAAGCACGTCGTTCAACTGCGCCAGCGCCTGCCGCTTGAGTTCGGCGCGCTTGGCGGTGGTGATGTCCATCGATACGCCGGCGACCCTGACCGGCCGGTCCTCCGCATCGAAGAAAGGCTGCCCGCGCGAGGACAGCCAGTGCATCGTGCCGTCGGGCCAGAATATCCGATATTCGTCCAGATGCTCGCGGCGCTGCTCGCCCGCCTCCTCCATGCTGCGGATCGCGTGCTGACGATCGTCGGGGTGGATGGCGGCGATGCGCTCCTCATAGGTGAAGGGCAGATCGGGGTCCCGGCCGAACAGCGCCTTGCATTCCTCCGACGCGGTCAGCGTCTTGGTGTCGAGCTCGAAACTCCAGGTGCCGAACCCGCCGGCCTTCAGCGCCAGCGCCAGTTCGCGCTCGCGCTCCTGCTGGGTCCTGAGGCGGCTGGTCACCTCGGCCATCAGCGCGGCGTTATGCCGTTCGAGGCCGGACAGCCGCTCCCGCTCCAGCGTGACATCGACCTGGCTGGCGAAGAAATAGGCGAGTTGCTGGTCGGCGTCGAATACCGGCGCCATCAGCAACCGGTTCCAGAACGGTTCGCCATTCTGACGGTAGTTGAGGATGTCGGTTTCCAGCGGCGTCACATTCTTCACGGCATCGTGCAGCGCCTGCCGGGTGGCGGGATCGGTATCCTTGCCTTGCAGGAAGCGGCAGTTGCGGCCGACGATCTCGTCCCGCCGATAGCCCGTCAGGCGGCAGAAGGAATCGTTGGCGAACACCACCGGATTATCGGGCAACCGCGGGTTGGTGATGATCATCGGCATCCGCGTGGCATGAACCGCCGCGACGAACGGATCGGTATGCCGATCCAGCCCGGCAAGCTCATTGGCGATCCGCAACTCATCGGCGAGGCTTTGCCCGGACCGTCCCCCGGGACCATTCGTTGTCGACAAGTAACCATCCCCTTGCTCGGCATGACGCCAAGATCCGGCCGTATTTACGGCAAAGCCGGCCCGCGCGCAGCGTTTTTCGACGATTCGAACGGAAAAGGGACCGTTCCCGTACCTTTCCGCCCGGACCTCATCGATCAACAGGGCCGGAGGCCTGAAGACCGGCGGCTTCCGGCTCAACCTGATCGCTTCCCGACGGGCCAGGCAGCTCGACCATCGGGGTGAGCCGGCCAGACCGGGCCTGTTCCAGAAGCGCGTGGAGCGCGGCGTCCAGCCGATCGAGCGCCGCCGTCGCATCGTGCCACCAATCGGTCGACCAAACCCGTATGAGGCGCCAGCCGAGCCCCGAAAGCACGCCTTCCCGCACCTTGTCGCGATCGCGTGCCGTCGCCGCGCTGTGATAGGACGCCCCGTCGCACTCCACCCCGGCCAGATAGTCGCCCGGCCGGTCGGGATCGACGATGCCGAGATCGATACGGAACCGCGACACGCCGATCTGTGGCACCGCCGTCCACCCGCGTTGGCGCAAGGCGCGCGCGACCGCCTGCTCGAAGGGCGATTCGAACCCGCCGACCGACCCCATCACCGCCTCCCCCAGCGCGCGGGGGCCGCGTTCGGCGAACTGCATGAAATGCTTGAGGTCGCGCACCGCCTCCGCGCTCGTCCGGTTGAGGTCGATGCGGTCGGGCGGGAAAGAGGTGAACAGCATCATTTCCCGCCGCGCGCGCGATACCGCGACGTTCAGCCGCCGCCATCCGCCCTGGCGGTTCAACGGGCCGAAATTCATCGACATAACGGGCGCATCGGGCGTTTCCGGCCCATAGCCGATGCCGAGCAGCACGAGATCGCGCTCGTCGCCCTGCACCGTCTCCAGATTCTTCACGACGACCGACTCGGCGGCATCGTCGGCGAAGAAGGGCTCCAGTTCGGGCCGGCCGCGCCGCGCCTGATCCAGCAGATCCTCGATCAGCTTCTGCTGCTCCGCGTTCAGCGTGATGACGGCGATGCTGAGCGGCTTGCCCGCCTCGTCGACGAAGGCGGGATCGCTCAGGCGCGCCAGCACCTCCGCCACGATCGCCTTCGCCTCGATCTGGTTCGTCCGCGATTTGCCGCGCGCCCACGCGCCCGGCACCTGCCGCCACGATACCGCCATCTCCTGCGTGACGGGGGCCGGAAAGGTGATGAGATCGCCATCGTAATAGCGGTGGTTTGAGAAGGCGATCAGGCTCTCGTGCCGGCTGCGATAGTGCCACGTCAGCCGGCGCTGCGGCAGGCGCGCGCCGAGGCATTCCTCCAGGATGCTTTCCTGATCGGTCTCGACATCGCTATCGTCCTCTTCGGCTCCCGCGCCGCGATCAAAGAAGCTGGTGGGCGGCATCTGCTTCGGGTCGCCCGCGACCACGAGTTGCCGCCCGCGTGCGATCGCCCCCACCGCATCCCACGGCGTGATCTGCGATGCCTCGTCGAAGATCACGAGATCGAACAGCGGCGCGTCCGGCGGCAGATATTGCGCGACCGAGAGCGGGCTCATCAGCAGGCATGGCGCGAGCGTGGTGAGCGCCGGCCCCATCTCCGCGACCAATTGGCGCACCGGCTTATGGCGCTTCTGAAGCTTCAGCTGCTGCGCCAATACGCCGAAGCCGGGTGGCTGCGTGCGATCGTCCCGCGCCGGAATGCCGCCGGAGATGCGCGCGCGAATATAGGCCTGCGTTAGCGTGGCGAATTGCGCGTCCAGCGCGCGAAAGCGGGTGATCGCGTCCGTCTGCTCGGCCAGCGTGAAATCGCGCACCGCGGGCTCCGCATCCATCACCGCGTTCGCCCACCAGCGCGCATAGGCCAGATCGAAGGCGTCGGCCGCGCCGCCGGGTGCTATGGCCCCCGCCTCCACCCCACCGACGATGACGTCGAGGCCGAAAGCGAGCGCGGTCGCCCGAGCGCGACGCCACGCGATCCAGTCGTTCAGCTGCGGTGCGCTGGCCGTCACGCCCGCCGCCGCTGATCGCGCGATGGCGACGATATCCGGGCCGTCCAGCACGGCCGCCGATTCAGCGGTCGCGGCGAATGCGGTGATCGCGGCGTCCAAGCGGCCCTGCGCGTCGCGGTAGGCGGCCGCCGCGCGGCCCACCGCCGCTTCGACCCCGAGCAGCGCGTTCCCGTCCACCACCAGCCGCCGCAATCCCGCCCGCAGGGCCATTAGCATATCCGGCGTATCGGCCCGCGCCATCGCCGCCAGTACCGTCTTCGCGGCATCGAGGGCGGGGGCGGCGCGCGCGACATCCGTATGGACGCCGGCCCATCCCGGCACCTGCGCCGCAGCGGAAAGCGCGGCCAGCCGCGCCAGCAGGCCCTGCATCGTCCGCAGGCGTGGCAACAGCGTATCGAGATCCGCTCGCCCGGCGGGATCGAGCCGCCGTATCACCGCCTTGCGCCGGAAGATCGACAGCGGCCAGAATGCGGCGCTGGCGGCCGCCCAGTCCGCCCCGATCGCATCGAGCGGCAGCGCGGCGATCTCGTGTGCATCGAGCGGCAGGCCGAGCGACGCCGCCTCCGCGCGATAGCGATCGATCAGCGGCAACCCCTCCTCGCCCTGCTCGATCACGCGCCCCGCATCGACCGCGAAGGCGAAGGCGAGATCGTGACCGGCGGCGGCGGCCAGCGCCTCTGCCATCGCCGACAGCGCGGCCAGCCCCGCCCGGTCCCGCCCGACATCGACGCCGAGCAACGCCGTGAACGCCGCGCGACGGGTATCGACCTCGGCGGCGGCGGCCTCCAGCGCCTTCGCCGCCATGAGCAGCTCCGCCACCCAGGCGTTCGACCATTCCATCCGCCCGATCAGCGCAAGCGACGGATCGCGCGGATCGGCGGGACGCAGCAGGTCCAGCCGGCGCACCGCCTCCCGCAATGCCTCCAGCCGCGCCATGTCATGCCGCGTGTCGGGCGGCCAGGCGAGGTGCGCGATCTCGGCCGATCCGCCATCCCGCACCACGCGCCCGATCGCGCCATGCAGGGTAAGGCCGTTCGGATGCCTGCGGTGCAATGCCGAGACGAGACGGTTCAACCCGTCCCGGCTGGCCTTCAGCTCCGCCGCCCGCCGGTCCCACTCGGCCTGCGACGCGCCCTCGCCCGTGGCCCAGGCCGCATCCAGCTGGCGCAGCACGTCCTGCTTCGATGCGCGGTTGCTGTGCAGTTCCAGACAATATGGCCCCAGCCCGTGCGCGACGAGGCGGCGGTGGACGACCTCCAGCGCGGCGCGCTTCTCGGCCACAAACAGCACCTTCCGGCCAAGCGCCAGATTATGGGCGATCATGTTGGCGATCGTCTGCGACTTGCCGGTGCCGGGCGGCCCGTCCAGCACGAAATCGCACCCCCGCGCCGATCCGACGACGGCGGCAAGCTGCGAGGAATCACCCGGCAGCGGCGTGAACAGGTCGCCGGGCGCGACCTCCTCGTCCAGTACCTCGGGTCGCGGCGGCTGGCGTTCCGCCGGATAGGGTTCGCGCGGGGTATCGAGCAGGTGGCGGACCACCGGGTTCGCCCGCAGCGCTTCCGTGCGCTCTACCAGATCGCGCCACATCAGATATTTGGCGAACGAGAAAGCGCCGAGCATCACATCGGGTGCCACCTCGAACCCGGCGGCGTCGCGCACCGTGCGGCGCACCAGGTTGAACACGCGCAGCACGTCGATGCCGGAGCCGTCGGTCGGCAGAGCGCCGGCCAGTTCCGGGACCTCCAGCTCGAAATCCCGGCGCAGCATCTCCAGCAGCGTCAGGTTGAAGCGCGGCTCCTCCTCGCTGATCGCGAGACGCACGCCGGAGCGAACCGACTTCCGCTCCAGCCTCCCCGTCAGCAGGATGAGCGGCGCGCGAGAT
>CAJYJW010000273.1 GCA_913775025.1 uncultured Sphingomonas sp.
CTGGTTTGAGGCATTGCTGGCGGCCTCCGCCAAGACGCAGGCGAAACCCGAGGCGGAAATCGCGAGATCAGCCGCCAACTGGCTGATTTCCGACCTGTTCGGCGCGCTTAACCGGCTGGGCCGGTCGATCGGCGACAGCCCGGTGACGGCGGAGAACGGCGCGGCCCTGCTCGCGCTGGTGGCAGACGGCACCCTTTCAGGCAGCCTCGCAAAGCAGGTGTTCGAAATCATGCTGGAGACCGGGGAAGCCCCCGGCCACATTGTCGACGAGCACGGCATGCGTCAGACGAGCGATACCGGCGCGATCGAGGCGGTAATCGCCGAGGTGATGGCGAAGAATGCCGACAAGGTGACCGAATATCGTTCCGGTAAGGACAAGCTGTTCGGTTTCTTCGTCGGCCAGACGATGAAGGCGATGGCCGGAAAGGGCAATCCCGCGGTCGTCAATGATGTGCTGAAAAAGGTGCTGGGCTGAAACAACGCCCCGCCGATCGATCTGGATCGAGCGGGGCGGACCGTTCAGGGCGTATCGTTTTCGTGATTGGTGCCGCCCGTACCGCCGGTGCCACCGGGCGATCCCGGATCTTCCATCGGGGACGGGGACTCTATGTTCTCACGACCGGGCTCTTCCGCTGGCGTAATGCTGTCCGGCGTTTGCGCTGGGCCATCGGGAAATGAGTCGGGGTGTGGATCGGGATTGGTCGCCATGATCGTCTCCTTCCCCGCCCGAACGCCTTATCGGCACAGAAGGCTCCGTCAGGCGGGCCGCGAGGCAACGAGCCTTTCGATACCTATCAACTAGAAGCGCGCGAGTAGCCGCGTGCCCGACCCCGGCTCGCCATAGCTCCGGGCTATCAGCTTCCGCGCATTTACTCTCGGCAGGCGGCACAAGGATCTTGCGGTGCGCTGCGGTCTACGGATTCAACGGGTATGGTGCAGGCGAGCGCCGCCGCACGTCCCCTTCATGCCGGGATGTCGGCGGTGAAACAGGCCGGATGCGCGCGCCGCCTTGCCCTGCGGCCGCCTCCTGCTATAGACCCCGCCCACCGGCGGCCTTGCGGGCGTGGCGGAACTGGTAGACGCGCCAGATTTAGGTTCTGGTATCGAGAGATGTGGGGGTTCGAGTCCCTTCGCCCGCACCAGCTTCGCCGCCCCGCGGCGGGGTTGCCCGAGAGATTTGAGGAATAAAGGTTCACGCCCATGCAGACTGTCGAAACGCTGAACGAGGGGCTCAAGCGGGCCTATACGCTGACGATCGCCGGCAAGGACATCAGCGCGCGGGTGGATGCCGAAATCAAGTCGGTCGCGCCGCAGATCAAGATGCCCGGCTTCCGCCCCGGCAAGGTGCCCGCCAACCTCGTCCGCAAGATGCACGGCCCCGCGATTGAGCAGGAGGCGCTGCAGAAGGCAGTTCAGGAAGGCGTGCAGGCGCTGATGGCCGAGAAGCAGCTGCGCCCCGCCATCCAGCCGAGTGTCGAGTTGGGCGAGGGCTATGAGCCGGGCAAGGACGCCGAGGTGAAAGTCACGCTGGAGGTGCTGCCCGACGTGCCAGCCCCCGCGATCGACGGACTGGCGCTGGAGCGGCTGCGGGTGGAGCCGGGCGAGGATGCGATCGACGAGGCCGTGAACCGCATTGCCGGCCAGCAGAAGAGCTTCGACACCGCGATGGAAGGCCATCCGGCGGTGGAAGGCGATCAGGTGACGGTTGATTTCGTCGGCAAGGTCGATGGCGTCGCGTTCGATGGCGGTACCGGTGAGGGCATGGCGGTGGAACTGGGCGCCGGCCGCCTGATCCCCGGTTTCGAGGCCCAGCTGGAGGGGATCAAGGTCGGTGAAAGCCGTACGCTGAACGTCACTTTCCCCGCCGATTACGGCGAAAAGTCGTTGGCCGGCAAGGATGCGACGTTCGACGTCACCGTCACCGAGGTGAAGGTGCCGAAGGAGACGGTGGCCGACGACGAATTCGCCAAGACGCTTGGGCTGGAGGGCATCGCTCAACTGCGCGATCTGGTGAAGGGCCAGGTCGAGCAGGAGCTGAACGGCCTCACCCGCACGCATATGAAGCGCAAGCTGCTGGACCAGCTCGCCGAGGCGCATGATTTCGAAGTGCCGCCGTCGATGGTCGAGGCTGAGTTCAGCCAGATCTGGCAGCAGCTGGAGCATGAGGCCGGTCACGAGGACGATCAGGATGCGGCTCGCGCCGAGATGGAGAAGGATCGCGACGATTACCGCGCCATCGCCGAGCGCCGCGTGCGCCTGGGCCTGCTCCTCTCGGAGATCGGCCAGAAGAATGGTGTCGAGGTCTCGAGCCAGGAAATGCAGCGCCTGATGATGCAGGCCGCCCAGCAATATGCGCCGAAGGATCGCGAGCGGTTCGTGCAATATGTGCAGCAGGATCCGATGGCCGCGGCCCAGCTACGTGCGCCGCTCTATGAGGACAAGGTGGTCGATTGGCTGTTCGAGCGGGCCGAGATCACCGATCGCGTCGTCTCCCGCGAGGAACTTGAGGCGGCGATCGAGGAGGATGCCGAGATCGGCACCGGCCATGTGCATGGCCCCGACTGCAATCACGCGCACGGCGAGGAAGGTCACGTCCACGGCCCCGACTGCGACCATGGCGATGAGGACGCCGCTGCGACCGACACCGCCGAGGTAGCAGCCGAGCAAGCACCGAAGAAGGCGAAGAAGGCGACGAAGAAAGCCGAGACCGTCGAGGAGGCTGCGCCCGCCGAAGCCGAGGGCGAGGCGAAGCCGAAGAAGGCGCCGCGCAAGAAGGCAGCCTCCGCAGAGTAGTTGGAAGGCGGGGCAGGCATCGCACCGCCCGTTATCAAAAGAGTGATAGGAAGGGCGCGGGCCTAGTCCGCGCCCTTCCTTATTGTGGCCTGCTTGGCGCCTAAAGACATCTTCACCTTTGCCGGTTAGACGGCGGCGCATGACCGACCCCGTCGCCAGCCCCCGCATCGCGGTGATCCTGCCCTGCTATAATGAGGAGGCGGCGATCGGCGCGACCGTCGCCGGTTTCAGGGCCGCGCTGCCCGACGCGACGATCTATGTGTACGACAACAACAGCCGCGATCGCACCGTCGAGATCGCGCGCGCCGCCGGTGCGATCGTTAGGACCGAGCGGATGCAGGGCAAGGGCCATGTCGTCCGCCGGATGCTCGCCGATGTCGAGGCGGACATCTACGTGATGGCGGATGGCGATGCGACCTACGACGCCGCCGCCGCCCCGCACATGGTCGCGCTGATGCTGGCCGATACGCTGGACATGGTCGTGGGGGCGCGGGCCTCCGAGGTACAGGCCGCCTATAGGCGTGGGCATCGGTTGGGCAATGCGCTGCTCACCGGGATATTGGCGCGGCTGTTCGGCCGCAGCTTCAGCGACATCCTATCGGGCTATCGAGTCTTCTCGCGCAGGTTCGCGAAGAGTTTCCCGGTTCTGAGCCAAGGGTTCGAGATCGAGACCGAGATCAGTGTTCACGCGCTGGAACTACGCATGCCGGTGGGGGAGGTGGTGACGGCCTATGGCGCGCGGCCGGAGGGGTCCGCCTCCAAGCTTTCCACCTATCGCGACGGCTGGCGCATCCTGAAGACGATCGCGATGCTGTTCCGGATCGAGCGGCCGATATTGTTTTTCGGCGGGGCGGGGGGGCTGCTGGCGGCGGTCGCGGTACTGCTTTCGATTCCGCTGATCGTCACTTATGCGGAGACGGGGCTGGTACCGCGCCTGCCCACGGCCTTGCTCTCGACCGGCCTCGTTATTCTCGCCTTTCTTAGCCTTTTTTGCGGATTGATCCTGGATACGGTGGTTCGGGGGCGGCGGGAAGTGCGGCGGCTGGCCTATCTCGCCTTGCCGGCGCCCGGCCACCCGGGCCAAGCGGGCTCTTGAATCGGCTGGCGCGAAAGCCGATGTTGCCGGCACCGAGGGTATAAGGACCAAGAGATTTCCATGCACAATCCGTTCGAAACCGGCCAGTTCACTCCCCCGGGCATGCGCTATGATCCGATGACCGGTGCGATGGTGCCGATCGTGATCGAGCAGTCGACGCGTGGTGAACGCAGTTTCGACATCTATTCGCGGCTGCTCCGCGAACGTATCATCTTCGTGACAGGCGGTGTCGAGGATCATATGGCCTCGATCATCACGGCCCAGCTTCTGTTTCTCGAATCCGAGAATCCGAAGAAGGATATCTTCATGTACATCAACTCGCCGGGCGGCGTGGTCACGGCGGGTCTCGCGATTCACGATACCATGCAATATATCCGCCCGCGCGTGGGTACCGTGTGCATCGGTCAGGCGGCGTCGATGGGTAGCTTTCTGCTTGCGGCCGGCGAACCTGGCATGCGCGTAGCACTGACCAACAGCCGCATCATGATCCACCAGCCTTCCGGCGGCGCGCAGGGCATGGCGGCGGATATCGAGATCCAGGCGAAGGAGATCCTTCGCATGCGGCACCGGCTGAACTCGCTCTATTCCAAATATACCGGCAAATCGATCGAGGAGATCGAGCGGGCGATGGATCGCGACAAGTTCCTCGAGGCGGACGAAGCCAAGGAGTTCGGCTTGATCGACGAGGTGTTCGACAAGCGCCCTGCGCCGGCGGACGAGGCCAAGGCGGCCTGATCTTTTTGTCAAATCTTGCAGGGGGCGGCTTGGAAACGGGCCGCCCCTTTCTCTGTCGGCAGACTAGAAACGGTAGCCGATCGTGATTTGCGCGATCGGATAGACCTTGTAATCGTCCACATCGTCTTGGATGTCGCGCCGCTCGGTTTCGAGATCGGCGGCGCTGATCAGGCCGGTGCTGTTGCGGAAGTTGCGGATCCGCACCTTGCCCTGAAATAATGCGCCCGCCTCGGCCCCAAAAATGAAGCCGCTTTGATTGTGTCCGGCCCAGCCGATCGTCAGAGCTGGCGCGAAATTCTTCGTTTCGGCATCGCCGGTGATCGTCCCGATCTGTGCGGGCGTATAAGTGCGGTTGCCGACCGTTCGCGATTGGGTGGCATTCGCGCGAACGCGGCCGTTATTGCCGTTCAGTCGCGCCCCCGCCGAGATGCGGAAGCCGCCGCCGAAGGGAAAGGCATCCAGCATCAGCCCGCCCGACTTCAGCTTGACCTTGCCTCTATAATCCAGGTCACCGGAGTCGAAACCGTGCGATACGCTGAGAAAGGTCGCGTTACCCCGGACGCCGAAATGATCGGACAGGCGATAGCCGAGTTCCGGCCCGACGCCGAGCGTACCGCCGGTGATCCCGCCATAGAAATGGCCCGACGCGGACTGCCCGAACGCCGGCCCGCCGGCTAGGAAGCAGAGGGCGGCAGCGGCAGTCAGCGATCCGCGGGCCATGCCTGAATATGTCATCGTCTCACATGTCCCCTGCTGATGCCGGTTGCGGCAATTTCAGCCCCTCCTATCCGCCAGTATGGTAAACTTTGAGTTTACGGTCCGGGCTAGACGGGACAGGCGCCTGGGACGGACACGCGGGCGCGCCGGATCACGGTGACTTGTTTAACCCGGGCGGGATAGACATATTGCCTTTCCAAGACGGATCGACTGCCGCGCGCCGGGCAGATTGCCGCGGCGATGCGATATCGGTAAGCGTAACCTGGCCGGCCACGGCCCTGGAGTGAGCGAATGACGAAATTGAGCGGCGGCGATTCGAAGAGCACACTCTATTGCTCCTTCTGCGGAAAGTCGCAGCATGAGGTGCGCAAGCTGATCGCCGGCCCGACCGTTTTCATCTGCGACGAGTGCGTGGAGCTGTGCAACGACATCATCCGCGAGGAGACCAAGTCCGCGCTCGTCAGCAAGAAGGACGGGGGCGTGCCGACGCCGCAGGAGATCTGCGACGTACTTGACGACTATGTGATCGGCCAGAGCCGCGCGAAGCGCGTGCTGTCGGTGGCGGTGCACAACCATTACAAGCGGCTCAATCACGGCGCCAAGGGTGCCGATGTCGAGCTGGCGAAGTCGAACATTTTGCTGGTCGGCCCGACGGGTTGCGGCAAGACGCTGCTGGCGCAGACGCTGGCGCGCATCCTCGACGTTCCGTTTACCATGGCGGATGCGACGACGCTGACGGAGGCGGGTTACGTCGGCGAGGATGTGGAGAACATCATCCTCAAGCTGTTGCAGGCATCCGATTACAACGTCGAGCGTGCGCAGCGCGGCATCGTTTATATCGATGAAATCGACAAGATCAGCCGCAAGGCGGACAATCCCTCGATCACGCGGGACGTTTCGGGTGAGGGCGTTCAGCAGGCGTTGCTGAAGTTGATGGAGGGCACTACCGCATCGGTGCCGCCGCAGGGCGGTCGCAAGCATCCGCAGCAGGAGTTTCTGCAGGTCGATACGACGAACATCCTGTTCATCGCGGGTGGCGCCTTCTCCGGGCTGGAGAAGATCATTGCCGACCGTTTGCAGGGTAAATCGATCGGCTTCGGCGCGTTCGTCGCCGGGCCGGATGAACGGCGCACGGGCGAGGTGTTGCGCCAGTGCGAGCCGGAGGATCTGCTGAAGTTCGGCTTGATCCCGGAATTCGTCGGCCGCCTGCCGGTCATCGCGACCCTGGAGGATCTCGACGAGGTCGCGTTGGTCAAGATCCTGTCGCAACCGAAGAATGCTTTGGTGAAGCAATATGCCAAGCTGTTCGAGATGGAGGGCGTTAAGCTTCATTTCACCGACGAGGCCCTCGTCGCCGTCGCGAAGCGCGCGATCGAGCGGAAAACCGGCGCGCGCGGCCTGCGGTCGATCTTGGAGGGTATATTGCTCGACACGATGTTCGATCTGCCTGGTATGGACGGCGTGAACGAGATCGTCGTGGACAAGGATGTGGTCGAGGGCCGCAAAGAGCCGGTGCGTGTTTTCGCCAAGAAGGAAAAGGCCGGCGACGCCGCCTGAGCGGTGCGCCGTCGCGAGGCAGATAAGGGGGGCGTGGCACCTGGGTGTCGCGCCCCTTTGTCATAGGTCCGGCCGCATTGATGCGGGATCGTATCGCCCCCATATTGCATGTTGATACGCAGGCCGCATCCGGCCCTGCCCGTGGAGTTTTCGAGTGACCGAGACGCTGCCCGTCCTTCCGCTGCGCGATATCGTGGTTTTCCCCCAGATGATCGTTCCCCTGTTCGTTGGCCGCGACAAATCCGTGGCAGCGCTGGAAACGGCGATGGCGGCCGATAAGGCGATATTCCTCGTGTCGCAGCTCGATCCCGCCGAGGACGATCCCGATCGGGATGCGCTATATGATCTCGGCGTCGTCGCGACCGTGCTGCAGCTGCTGAAACTACCCGATGGTACCGTGCGCGTGCTCGTGGAAGGACGCCAACGCGCCCGGCTCGACACGCTGGATAACGATGGCGCGCACCTTTCCGCGTCGGTTAGCCTGATAGAGGATATGCCGGCCAGCGACGAAGCGACCGCGCTGATGCGCTCCGTCGTCGAGCAGTTCGAGAATTACGCTCGCCTCAACAAGAAGATGCCGGCCGAGACGGCGCAGCAGCTTGGCGAGATGGAGGACCCGGCGCGCTTGGCCGACGCGGTCGCCGCCAACATCAACATCAAGGTATCCGACAAGCAGGCGCTGCTCGTCGAGACCGATCCCGCCAAGCGGCTGGAAATGGCCTGTGCCTTCATGGAAGGCGAATTGGGCGTGCTGCAGGTGGAGAAGAAGATCCGCAGCCGCGTCAAACGGCAGATGGAGAAGACGCAGCGTGAATATTATCTCAACGAGCAGCTGAAGGCGATCCAGCGTGAGCTCGGCAATGCGGAAGAAGGCGAGGCAGGTGATGAGGTCGCCGAGCTGGCCGGCCGCATCGCCAAGCTCAAGCTTTCGAAGGAAGCCCGCAGCAAGGCGACCGCCGAGCTGAAAAAGCTGCGGACCATGGCGCCGATGAGCGCGGAAGCGACCGTGGTGCGCAATTACCTCGATGTCCTGCTCGGCCTGCCGTGGGGCAAGAAATCGAAGCTCAAGAAGGATATTGGCGAGGCACAGGCGGTGCTGGACGCCGACCACTATGGCCTGGAGAAGGTCAAGGATCGGATCGTCGAATATCTTGCCGTGCAGGCGCGGACGAACAAGCTGAAGGGGCCGATCCTTTGCCTCGTAGGTCCCCCTGGCGTCGGCAAGACGTCGCTTGGTCGTTCGATTGCGAAGGCAACCGGGCGCGAGTTCGTCCGGCAGTCGCTCGGCGGCGTGCGTGACGAAGCGGAGATCCGCGGGCATCGCCGTACGTATATTGGCTCGCTGCCCGGCAAGATCGTGACGAACCTCAAGAAGGCGGGTGCATCGAATCCGCTGTTCCTGCTCGACGAGATCGACAAGCTGGGGCAGGATTTCCGCGGGGATCCGGCCTCAGCACTGCTCGAGGTGTTGGATCCGGAACAGAACGGCAAGTTCCAGGATCATTATCTGGAGGTCGATATCGATCTTTCGGACATCATGTTCGTGACGACGGCCAACTCGCTCAACTTGCCACAACCGCTGCTCGACCGGATGGAGATCATTCGGCTGGAGGGCTATACCGAGGATGAAAAGGTCGAGATCGCCCGGTCGCACCTGTTGGACAAGCAGGTGGAGGCGCATGGTCTGAGGGCGGACGAGTTCGCACTGACCGAAGCCGGTCTGCGCGATTTGATCCGCTATTATACGCGTGAGGCCGGCGTCCGCACGCTTGAGCGCGAGATCGCCAAGCTGGCACGCAAGGCGCTGCGCCGCATTCTGGAGGGTAAGGCGGAACGGGTGGAGATTACCCCGGACAACCTCGCCGATTATGCCGGCGTTCGGAAGTTCCGCTTCGGCATCGGCGAGGAGGAGGATCAGATCGGCGCCGTCACCGGCCTCGCCTGGACCGAGGTGGGCGGCGAACTGCTGACGATCGAATCCGTGACCGTGCCAGGCAAGGGGCACGTGCGCACCACCGGCAAGCTGGGCGATGTGATGAAGGAGTCGGTCGATGCGGCCTTCTCTTTCGTGCGCGCCCGCAGCCCGTCATACGGGATCAAGCCCAGCCTGTTCCAGCGCAAGGACATCCACATCCACCTGCCCGAGGGCGCGACGCCGAAGGACGGGCCGTCGGCCGGCATAGGCATCGTCACCGCGATCGTATCTACGCTCACCGGTATTCCTGTGCGCCGTGATTTCGCGATGACGGGCGAGGTGACCTTGCGAGGCCGGGTGCTGCCGATCGGGGGCCTGAAGGAGAAATTGCTGGCGGCGCTACGTGGCGGCATCACCAGCGTCATCATCCCGCAGGAAAACGAAAAGGATCTGGCGGACATTCCCGCCAACATCCGCGAGGGTTTGAAGATTATCCCCGTTTCCCACGTCGATGAGGTGCTGGCTCTGGCGCTCGCGGGGCCGATCGTCCCGATCGATTGGACGGAGGCGGACGATCTGGCCAGCCAGCCGCCGCATATCGCCGGGGGGGAGACCATGACGCCGGGGGCGCCGATCCATCACTGATCCTACCGACATGAAAGTCGGCCCGCCGCTTTCCTTTTGACAGCGGCGGGCGTGCCGTACTTAGATGCGGATGCACGAGTCACGTCTGATCGGCGCGCTGAGGGGGCAGGGGGGAAGCTTGAATAAACAGGATCTTATCGGGCAGGTTACCGATGTTACCGGTCTGTCCAGGGCGGATGCGGTGAAAGCGGTGGAAGCCGTGTTCGAAACGATCGGAAATGCATTGAAGGCCGGGGATGAGGTGCGCCTCGTTGGCTTTGGGACCTTCTCCGTGGGGCAGCGCAAGGCCTCCACCGGGCGCAACCCGCGCACAGGCGAACCGATGAAGATCAAGGCGTCCAGTCAGCCCAAATTCAAGGCCGGCAAGGGCTTGAAGGATTCATTGAACTGATCGAGCGGCGGTTGCGTGTTCGGGCTAGACAAGCCGAAGCGGACCGCCTAATCGCGCCGTCCAAGGACGGTCGTTCCTTGGCCCCTCGCCGCTGCATCTGGCCGGTGAGGGAATAGCGTGGGCGCATAGCTCAGCGGTAGAGCACACCCTTCACACGGGTGGGGTCGCAGGTTCAATCCCTGCTGCGCCCACCACGCTATAAGAACCCGTCCGCCCGGAAAGGTCGCGCCGGCTTCCCGCATGAATGCTCCTGGATAACGCCGGATCGCGTGACCGTCCGCATACGTGGAGCTAGGCCGATCTCACGAAACGCGCCGCGGCTCAGTGCCACGGTGAGAGGGAGCCCGCCCATAGGCGGACCCCCGTTACGCTCACAGGATGAAATCGGCGGCGCTCAATGCCGTCGAATTAAGTTGCAGGACCGCATCCACCTTGCCGTCTCCGTCGATATCGATCGATACGGAGGTTGAGTTCACGCGGGTGTAACGGATCTCGCCCACGCCGGAGGCCGAGAAACGCCCGGTGCCGATGAACGTCAGATCGCCGAGCGCCGACAGATCGATCTTGTCGCCCGCAGCGGAGCTGAAGTCGTCGATCTTGTCGTCGTAGACGGCGCCTGCGGTCCGAATGATATCACCCGGACGGAAGACGAAGGTATCGGCGCCTGCGCCGCCCGTCATCGCATCCCGGCCCGCGCCGCCGATAATGATGTCGTTTCCTGCGCCTGCTACGATCCGATCATCGCCCGCGCCGCCGTTGATCGTATTGGCGCCGCCATCGCCGTATAGGGTGTCATTGAAGGCGGAGCCGGTGATGTTTTCGATCGACACGAAGGTGTCGATCCCAGCGCCGGTCTCGCGCCCGGCCTTCACATCAAGGCGGATGTTAACGGCCGCGGCGGCATCCGCATAGCTGACGGTATCGATGCCGGCGCCTCCGTCCAGCGTGTCATTGCCGGCGCCGCCCATCAATATGTCGTTGCCGGCGTTGCCGCGCAGGATGTTGTTCGCCGCATTGCCGATTAGTATGTCGTTCCCCGATCCGCCCGTGGCGTTCTCGATCACCACGCCACCGGCGATCGTATAGCCACCCCAGATGTCGTCGACGAAAGACACCACGCCGCCCCCGGTGGGCGAATAATCGAGCGTCGCGGCGGTGAGGTCGATCTGTGCGGCGCGCGCGCCGGTGTAGCGGATCTCGTCGGTGCCGCCCGTATCCCAGATCGTCTGGTAATAGGTGCCGAAATCATTGGCATCGCCGAGCGTGTAGACGTTGTTTCCGGCGTTGCGCGGGGTGACGCCATAGCGCTCTTGCAGGGCGGCGATGTCGAAGGCGCTGAGCGTGCCGGACCAGCCGCTGTCGATGTTGGCGCGGGTAAACGGAGTGGGGCCGTCGGGGTGGAGTTCCCACGCGTCATTGTAGGACATGACCGTGTAGACGCCCTGGTTCAGATTATAGATACCGAGCGAGTCCGGCCCCGTCACGCCAAGCATCACCTCCGAGCCGCCGCCGTTATCGTGCGGGTGGGCGAGGCCGTGGGCATGGCCGAACTCGTGCAACATCACCGCGAAGGAGTAGCCGCCCTTCAACAGGCTGTACTGCCCCTCAAGGCTCCAGCCGCCGCTCAGCGTATTGAAGACGCCGACGCCCTTCTCATCGCCGTAGGCCGGATCCTGCGGATAGAAATAGGCACCATAATTCTGGGACTCGGTTTTCAGCAGGCGGAAGGTGGCCTGCGATGAATCCTGCGTGATCTCATATTGGATGCCGAGGATGCGGGTATATTCCTGCAGCGCGGTCATCACCTGCTGCTTCTCGAACGGGTTCCAGTCGATCGTGACCATCGGCGTGACGCCGTCGTCGCCTGTCTGATTGAAGTTCTCGTCGGAGTCGCCGAAATAAACGTAGGCCACGGGAACGCCGTTCACGAGCGTGGTCGGGATATTCGCCGCGCTGTCCCACTTGATCGACTCGAGTGGATCGACCTGCTTGGGATCCAGCTGTGCCACATCCAGCGTATAGCCGCCGGTCTGGCCGGGCTGCCCCTGGGCGTCAAGATAATAGAAACCGCTCGTCTGCGGCAGGAACGAGAGACCGGAGCTGAGATCGGTCGGAAAGGCGATATCGTCGTTGAAAGCCAGCGCGGTGCCGTCGGGGGCGTACAGCGCCAGCACGGTATCGACCTCGCCCGCGGGCACGGCGTTTGGATTGGTGGCGTAATCGGTACCTGCCGCCAGCTGGAAGGTGTAAAGCTTGCCCGCCTCCAGATAGACGCGGAAGGTATCCACGTCGCCGGGCGTATCGATATGCCCGAACGTCGTGCCGAGGCTGATGGTTGTGGCGTCAGCGAAGGTGTCGGCGACCTGATCGGTTGGCGGCTTGACCCATACGTCCACCGAATAGCGGCCGGTGTCGCTCGTCTCGAACCCTTGCGCGCCGATGAAATAATTGCCGGTCGTGGTCGCGGTAAAGGTGAGCAGCGAACTGATGCCGACACCACCGTCATCGTCGCTTTGGATCAGATTGCCTTCCGAGTCGTACACCGCGAGCAGGGGATCGCGGATCCCGCCGGTGGCCGCCGCCCGCAGCGCGATCGAATAGGTCTGCCCCGCCACGACTGCGAGGGAATAGATGTCCTGCGTCTCGCCGGGGGTGATCTCGCCGGTGAAGCGCTGGGTCGCAGTCGCCATGATGCTGGTGTCAACGCCGTGTGCCGTAGCGGCATGCAGACGCGCATCAGTGGCGGCGGCCATATCCGTCTTGCCCATGCAGATGGTGCAGCCGCAGGCGAGATTGGCCGCATCCTGCAATTTGGCTGCCGAAAGCGCCGTGGTATCGATAAACATCGTGAGAGCCCCCGTGACCCGGATCGGGTCCATTTGTTTCCGTGAGATTAAAGGAACATGGATGCGCGTTAACTTCAATGCGTCAGCGCGGATAAATTGGGCGGGGCGAACGGCGCGTGGCAAGGTTGCCACGATCGTCGGGATCGGCGTGGCCGGGGGATTGTCGCTGGTCATGACCGCCGCCCAAGCGGCCCCCGCCACGCCGAATCGGTCGACCCTCAGGAAGCCGGAGATTCGCACCATGACCCATGCCGCCCCGATCGCCGGCCTGCCCCATGCGGGCGGCCGATCGTTCGACTCGCTGGACGCCTATCTCGCTTATTTGCGCGACTTTGCCGCGCCGATCGACAAGCCCTGGTATCGGGAGGTCCGCCCGGGGGTATTCCAGCTACAGCGCGGTAATTTCCGCCCGCTCGACCCGGCGCCGACCGTCACCCGCGCGGACCTTGAACGGAAGTTCGGTTTCTCGCGCTAATCAGAACAGGCGTGAGAAAAGCAGGTACAGCGTTCCCGCCAGCAGGATCGAGACGGGCAGGGTGAGCACCCAGGCGACGGCAAGGTTGCGGATCGTCGCCATCTGGAGCCCCGATCCGTTCGCCGCCATGGTGCCCGCCACGCCCGAAGACAGGACGTGCGTCGTCGATACGGGCAGACCCAGCGCATCGGCCGAAAAGATCGTGCCCATCGCGACCAGTTCGGCCGATGCGCCCTGCGCATAGGTCAGGTGCGTCTTTCCGATCCGCTCCCCCACCGTCACGACGATCCGCCGCCAGCCGACCATCGTGCCGAGCCCTAACGCGAAGGCGACCGCCAGCTTTACCCATGTGGGGATGAAGCGCGTGCCCTTGTCCAGCGATTGCCGATAAGTGGCCAGAGCGTCATTGTCCGCCTTGCCGAGGCCTGCGGCGTCATCCTTGGCAAGGTGCTTGATCGCCTCCGACGAGAGATACATGTCGTTGCGAATGTTGCCGACGGCCCGCGCTGGCACCTGCGCCAGCGATCCATAGGCCGCCACCTGCCGGTCGATATCGCCGATCAGGGAGGACAGCGCCGGCAGGGTATCCGGTGCAAAATGCTTGTCGGCGATATACCGCGTCACGGCGCCACGCGCCGCGGCGGGTGCTGGCAAGGTTACGGCCGCCCCCTCCCGGCTGCGCAGCACATTGGCGGCGGCGATCGAGCTGGTATGAAATTGCGCCTCGTAGCCGGCCGGCACGGCGCGGTTCAGCGCATAGGCTGTCGGCACCGTGCCGATTAGGATGAGCATGATGAGGCCCATGCCCTTCTGCCCGTCGTTGGAGCCATGAGCAAAGCTGACGCCGGTGCAGGTGAAGATCAGCAACGCGCGGATCCACGGAGGCGGGGGCGTGCCCGCCTGCGGCTCGCGATAAAGCGCCTCGTTGCGAACGAGCAGCTTCATCGCGAGGAACAGAAGCGCGGCCAGCCCGAACCCGATTAGCGGAGAGAATAGCAACGCCTCGCCGATCTCGGCGGCCTTGCCCCAATCCACGCCAGCGGTGCCGCTGCGGCCGTGCATCATCGCGTTCGCCACGCCCACGCCAATGATCGAGCCGATCAGCGTATGCGAGCTTGAGGAGGGGATGCCGAGCAGCCAGGTGCCGAGGTTCCAGAGGATCGCCGCGATCAGCAGCGCGAACACCATCGCGAAGCCCGCGTCCGACCCGACCTGGAGAATCAGTTCCACCGGCAGCAGCGAGACGATGCCGAACGCCACCGCGCCGGTGGAAAACAGCACGCCCAGAAAATTGAACACGCCCGACCAGACGACCGCCACGTTTGCGGGCAGGGCGTTGGTATAGATCACCGTCGCCACTGCGTTTGCGGTATCGTGAAAGCCGTTCACGAACTCGAACCCCAACGCCACCACGAGCGCGACAAAAAGCAGGACGAACGGCAGATAGGCGGTCGCCACCACGCCGACCGCGCGGGCATCGGCGTAGATGCTGTAGGCGACGAATAGCAACGCCGCGATCACCACCGCGCCGAAGCCGAACCGGCCCGCGCTGCCCCAGCTGCGATCGAGATCGGGGCGCGCGTGGGAGGAGGCGACGGCGGTGGCGTTCATGCAGGACCTTCCGGAAAGCTTAACCGGCGCTAGCAATCTTTCGTGACAGTCCTGTTGCCGCTTCCGCCCGTTGGATCAGAGGTTGAGCAAGGCCGGATCCCCACCTTGGGCGGCGATGTTGACCGATACCGCCCGCT
>CAJYJW010000274.1 GCA_913775025.1 uncultured Sphingomonas sp.
CGATCATGTTCACTACGGACATCGCGCTGAAGGACGATCCGGCATTCCACGCGATCCTCGTTCGCTGGCAGAAGAACCCGGATGAGTTCGCGCAGGCCTTCGCCCGCGCCTGGTTCAAGCTGACCCACCGCGATCTCGGCCCGCAGGCGCGTTATCTGGGCAAGGACGTGCCGACCCAGAGCTTCAGCTGGCAGGATACGCTGCCGCAGGCGAGCTTTGCGCCGATCAACGCGGCCGAGCAGGAGCGGCTGAAGAAGATGGTGCTCGCCTCCGGGCTGACCGGGCCGCAGCTGGTCCGCACCGCATGGGCATCCGCGTCCAGCTTCCGCAGCACCGACATGCGCGGCGGGGCGAACGGCGCGCGCCTGCGGCTCGATCCGCAGCGCGGCTGGGCGGTCAACGATCCGGCGGAGCTGAACGCGGTGCTGGCGCGGCTGACGCAGGTGCAGACGGAGTTCGCCAAGCGCGGCCGCCAGGTATCGATGGCCGATCTGATCGTGCTCGGCGGGAATGCCGCGATCGAGCAGGCGGCGGAGCGGGGCGGCTACAAGGTGTCGGTGCCGTTCATGCCGGGCCGCGTCGATGCCGATCAGGCGCATACCGATGTCGTCTCGTTCGCCAATCTGGAGCCCAAGGCGGACGGCTTCCGCAACTATTACGACCCGAAGGCAGGCTTCGGCCCGACCGAGGAGCTGGTGCAGAAGGCCGATACGCTCGACCTGACCGTGCCGGAGATGACGGTGCTGGTGGGCGGCATGCGCTCGCTCGGCGCGAACAGCGGCGGCTCGAACAGCGGCGTGTTCACCGATCGGCCGGGGACGCTTAGCAACGACTTCTTCGTCAACCTGCTGTCGATGGACAATGTCTGGTCGAAGGCGGCGTCGGGCAACCTGTACGAAGGGCGCAATCGGGCGACCGGCGCGATGAAGTGGACCGCGACGCCGGTGGACCTGATCTTCGGCTCGAATTCCGAATTGCGCGCCGTATCGGAAGTCTATGCATCGGACGACGGCAAGCAGAAGTTCGTCGATGATTTCGTCGCCGCTTGGGCCAAGGTGATGAACGCGGATCGCTTCTGATCCCGACGGGGGGAGCCAGCCGGCTCCCCCCGTCGACGGTTTCGGCTGGAGTACGGACGTTCGATCTTGCTGGCGTCCGTCGTCCTTCCCTGTGCTAGGCGGAAGTCAGGCAAAATGAGTGCGTCTGACGATGAAGCTAGCCGATCTCGCCGCATTGGCCGGGGTTTCGACCTCCACGGTTTCACGCGCCCTGGCGGGGCATCCCTCGGTGAGCGAGGCGACGCGGCAACGCATCGGTGAACTCGCCCGCCGGCATGATGTCCGCCCCAACCAGCTCGCCCGCAGCCTGCGTCTCAGAAACACCGGCGCGATCGGGCTGGTCCTGCCGCTCGGCCATGCGCGGCAGCAGCACCTTACCGATCCCTTCTTCCTGACGCTGCTCGGCTTCCTCGCGGATCTTCTCGTCGAGCGCGGGTACGACATATTGCTGTCCCGCGTGATCCCCGATGACGAGGCTTGGCTCGACCGACTGATCGACAGCGGCCGGATCGACGGCCTGCTGCTGGTCGGTCAGTCGGACCAGAGCGATGTCATCGAGCGCGCGGCGGCACGCTATCGCCCGCTGGTCGTATGGGGCGCGGGGCGGGCGGGGCAGCGGCAGATCACGATCGGCTCTGACAATATTGAAGGGGGGGCGATCGCGGCACGACACCTGATCGCGCGGAATCGGAAGAGGCTGATGTTCGTAGGCGATCCGCTGCCCCCGGAATTCGCCGATCGCCTTGCCGGCTTCCGCGGATCGGCCGCGGAGGCGGGGCTTGAGGTGGAGGTGCTGGCGACGGGGATGACGCCCGATGCCGTTCATGGCGCGTTCGCTGGGCGACTGGCGGGCGGGAACGTGCCGGATGGCGTCTTCGCGGCCTCCGATATCGCCGCCATGGCGACGCTGCGCGCGCTTGCCGAAGCCGGCCTCGACGTGCCCGGCTATACCTCGGTGATAGGCTATGACGATGTGACGCTGGCAGCGCATACCTCGCCGCCCCTCACCACCATCAGACAGGATCTAGCGACGGGGGCCGCGCTTATGGTCGATCGCCTCATCCGCCGCATCGCTGGCGAAGAGGCGGGCTCCGCCATCGTTCCACCTGAGCTAATCATCCGGGTCACATAGATACAATCGATTGCAAAAACTATTGCAATCGATTGCAAGACGGTTATGCACTCCTGATTGGCTCCTGAGAGAGTCAGCGAGGGTGGAGGATTGCATGAGGATGCGGCATTATTTGCTGGCGGGTATCGCCTTTGTCGCGCTGCCCGCGACAGGCCAGGCGCAGCAGTCGGCAAGCGATCCGGCGACGCAGGAACCAGTCGCGTCCGCGGAAACCCCAGCCGAAGATATCGTCGTCACCGCCGTCGCGCGGAGCAGCAACCGCCTCGACACATCGGTTTCGATCAGTTCGATCAACGCCAACGCGCTGGTCCAGCTTGCACCGCGTACCTCCGGCGAATTGCTGCGCAACCTCCCCGGTATCCGCGTGGAGGCGTCAGGCGGTGACGGCAACGCCAACATCTCGGTACGCGGCCTGCCGGTCGCCTCGGGCGGCTCGAAGTTTCTCCAGCTGCAGGAAGACGGTCTGCCGATCCTGGAATTCGGTGATATCACTTTCGGCAACGCCGATATCTTCCTGCGGGCCGATTTCAATGTCCGCACGGTCGAGTCGGTGCGCGGCGGTTCCGCCTCCACCTTCGCATCCAACTCGCCCGGCGGCGTGATCAACTTCATCTCGAAAACCGGGGAGCAGCAGGGCGGCGCCTTCCAGCTTTCAAGCGGCCTCGACTATCGCGAATATCGCGCCGATTTCGATTATGGCGGCCGTATCTCCGACAGTGTGACCTATCACCTTGGCGGCTTCTCCCGCATCGGCGACGGCCAGCGCGATGTCGGCTTCGATGCGTTGCGCGGCGGCCAGATCAAGGCCAACATCACCAAGACGTTCGGCGATGGCGGCTATATCCGCCTGTACGGCAAATATCTCAACGATCGCGCGATCGGCTATCTGCCCAATCCGGTACAGGTGACGGGGAGCGACGGCGATCCCGATTACCGCAACCTGCCCAATGTCTCGATCAACAATGATACGCTGCACAGCCGCAATATCCGCAATGCGCTGACGCTGGACGGCAACAACCGCCCCACCAGCCGTGCGATCGGCGACGGGCAGCATCCGGTGGTCTATTCCGCCGGGCTGGAGGCGAAGATTCCGCTGGGCGGCGTGTGGAACATCGTCGAGCGGTTCCGCTATTCCGATATCTCGGGCGATTTCGTGTCGCCCTTCCCCGCCAGCGTCGGCGGCGCGCAGACGGTGGCCAACGCGCTCGGCGGCGCGGGGTCGCAACTGTTCTACGCCAGCGGCCCGCTATCCGGGCAACGCATCGCCAATCCGGCGGCGCTCGGCGGCAACGGCCTGCTCGCCAACATGGTGTTGTTCGATGTCGATCTGAAAAGCCTCAACAACGTCACCAACGATATCCGCCTGAACGGATCGATCCCGCTGGCCGGCGGCACCCTGTCGATGACGGGCGGCTTCTATGCCTCGCGTCAGGATATCAAGACGGACTGGCTGTGGACCTCGTTCGTCCAGTCCGTCGAGGGGCGCGGCCGCTCCGTGCTGGTGGACGTGCGCACCGCCGCCGGCGTGCCGGTGACGCAGGCAGGCGTGCCGGGCTATTCCGCCAGCTTCTTCGGCAATTGCTGCCGCCGTTCCTACGACCTCGACTATACGACCCTCGCGCCCTTCGCGCAGCTTGGGCTGGAGACCGGCCGCTTCAATATCGACGGATCGCTGCGCTACGATTTCGGCCGGGCGCGCGGCAGCGTCGCCGGCGCGGATCTCGGCACGGGGTTCGGCCCCGGCATCACCGCTTTCGATATCAACGGCGATGGCGTGATCTCCCTGCCGGAGCGGCAGGTCGCAGTGATTCCCGGCCGGCGTTCGCCCCTGCGATACAATTACGATTATCTCTCCTACTCGGGCGGCGTGAACTTCCGCGTGACGGATACGACCGCGCTGTTCGCCCGCTACAGTCGCGGTGGCCGGGCCAACGCCGATCGCCTGTTGTTCGGCCCTTCGATCAACCCGATTACGGGCGGGCTGACCGATCGGGGCGCGGCGGTGGATTTCGTGCGTCAGCTGGAAGGCGGGTTCAAATATCGTCAGGGTGGCCTCTCCTTCTTCGCGACGGGCTTCTGGGCGAGGACCGAGGAGCAGAATTTCGAGGCGACCACGCAGCGTTTCTTCAACCGCAATTACGAAGCGAAGGGCGTCGAGCTGGAGGCACGGGTGGTACGCGGTCCGTTTTCGCTATCGGCGGGCGGCACCTATACCGATGCCGAGATCAAGCGTGACGTGCTGAACCCCGCCGTGGAAGGCAATCGGCCGCGACGGCAGGCGAAGTTCATCTATCAGGTGACGCCGCAGGTGGATCTGGACAGGGTTACGTTCGGCGCCAATATCATCGGCACAACATCCAGCTTCGCGCAGGACAACAATCAGTTGAAAATGCCGGGCTATACGCAGGTGAACGCCTTCGTCGCGGTCCATCCGATCGAAAAGGTCACGGTATCGCTGAACGGCAACAACCTGTTCGACGTGAAAGGCATCACCGAGGTGGAGGAAGGCGCCATTCCGGCCGGCGGCATCGTGCGGGCGCGCTCGATCACCGGGCGCACCGTGTCCGCCGCCGTCCGCTTCGATTTCTGATCGGGGCGCGGACGTGCCTCCCTCCCCCTCCCCCCACGAACGCCGTCTGGCGGCGTTCGGGCCGCGCCTCCGGCGGCTGATCGCCCGGCTTTATGGCGAAGCCCGGGCGGAGGCGCTGTGGCCGCGCGTTTCCGACCTGATCTCCATCCAGGCAGCGGCGCGCCCGGCGCCGCTCGCCGCGCTGGACCTGTTGCGGGAGGCGGACCCCGCCTGGTTCGTGAGCCCGGAGATGGTCGGCTACTCCGGATACGTTGATCGGTTCGGCGGCACGGTCGCGGGTGTCGCGGCGCATGTCGATCATCTCGAGGCGCTGGGGGTTCGTTACCTGCACCTGTTGGCCCTGCTCAAGGCGCGGGCCGGCGACAGCGACGGCGGCTTCGCGATCGCCGACTATCTCTCGGTGGAGCCACGGCTCGGCACGATGGCCGATGTCGAACGGCTGACCGAACGGCTGCGCGCGGCGCGGATCAGCCTGTGCGTCGATCTGGCGCTCAACCATACCGCCGACGATCATGAGTGGGCGCGCCGCGCACGATCCGGCGATCCGCGCTACCGCGATTTCTACCACGTCCTGACCGGGGAGCAGGTGCAGGCCGCCGAGACGCATCTGGCACAGGTCTTCCCCGCCACCGCCCCCGGTAACTTCACCTATGTGCCCGAGATGGGCGGCTGGGTATGGACGACATTCTACCCGTTCCAGTGGGATCTGAATTGGGCCAATCCCGAGGTCATGCTGGCGATGATCGATACGATGCTACGGCTGGCCAATCACGGGGTCGAGGCGTTCCGGCTCGATTCCATCGCCTTTCTCTGGAAGGAGGTGGGCACGGACTGCCGCAACCGGCCGCATGCGCACGATGTCGTGCGGGTGCTTCGGGCCGCGCTCGATATCGTCGCCCCCGCCACCCTGCTCAAAGCCGAGGCGATCGTGCCGACCGCGTTCGTGCCGCCCTACTTCGGGGTGGACGAAGGCGAGGGGTTCGAGCCGGAATGCCATCTGGTGTACAATAACTCGCTGATGGTGGCCGGATGGGTCGCGCTCGCCGAGCAGTCGGCGGCGCTGCCCGACGCGATCGTGCGGGCGAGCGGCGGGGTGCCACGCGGCGCCAATTGGCTGAGCTATGCGCGCTGCCATGACGATATCGGCTGGGGCACCGTGCTGCGCGATCTCGCCGCGATCGACGCCGATCCCCAAAGCCGGCTGCGGGCGGCGGCACGTTTCACGGAGGGCGCAGGCGAAAGCTGGGCGACGGGCGAACCGTTCCAGTCGGACGGTTCCGTGCTGCACGGCACCAACGGCACGCTTGCCTCGCTCGCCGGTCTCGAGAGCGCGACGGACGACGCGGCGCGCGAGATGGCGTTCCGGCGGATCGCCCTGCTCAACGCGCTGGCGATCGCCAGCGGCGGTTTGGCCGTTACCTACATGGGCGACGAGGCGGGGCTGCTCAACGATCATGCCTATCGCGCCGACCCCGATCGCATGCATGAAGGCCGCTGGTTGCATCGCCCCGCGATGGATTGGGCGGCGCTCGATACACCGGCCGCGCGCCGTATCACCGGTGATCTCGCCCGGCTGCGGGACGCGCGCATTGCCGCGGGCGGCGCCGGCGCGCCTGCCGCCTTCGATACCGGGCACCCGGCGGTGCTGGGCCTGTCGTGCGGGGGGGACCGGGTGTTCCTCAATTTCTCGGGCGAGCCGGCGGAGGTGGACTTGCCCGACGGCTGGCACGATCGGCTCGACGACCGCCCGCTGGATGCGCGACCCACGATCGCCCCGTGGCGGCTGCTGTGGGCGCGGCCGGCATGAGCGGCGCTCCGCTGTACGGCTGCATCGAGGCGGGCGGCACCAAATTCGTGCTCGGCGTGGCGCGGGATCACGAGCGGATGCTGGCGACCACCCGCATCCCCACCACCGGCCCGCAAGAGACATTGGCGGCGGCGATCGCCTTTTTCGCGGACGCCGAAGCCGAATGGGGGCGGTTCGACGCGTTCGGCATCGCCTCGTTCGGGCCGGTCGATCTCGATCGTCACTCTCCCGCATGGGGCCATATCGGGCAAACGCCGAAGCCCGGCTGGAGCGGCGCGGATGTGGCGGGGCCGTTCGGCGCCCGCTTCGGCTGCCCGGTCGGCTTCGATACCGACGTCAATGGCGCGGTTCTGGCGGAGGGCCTGTGGGGCGCCGCGCGCGATGCCGATGTGGCGACCTATGTCACGATCGGCACCGGCATCGGCGGGGGCGCGATGGTGGAGGGACATCCGGTCCACGGTCGGCTCCACCCCGAGATGGGGCATATGCTGCCCCGGCGGCATCCGGCGGACACAGGGTTCGCCGGCATCTGCCCGTTCCATGGCGATTGCCTGGAAGGATTGGCGAGCGGGCCTGCGATCCATGCCCGCTGGGGCGCTTCGCTGTCGGAGCTTCCGGCGGATCACCCCGCGCATGAGATCGTCGCCTGGTATCTTGCCCAGCTGGCGATAGCGCAGCAGGCGATGCTGAGCCCGCGCCGCATCGTAATGGGCGGCGGCGTGCTGGGGACGCCGGGTCTGCTCGACCGCATCCGCATCGCGGCGGAGCGGCTCGCCAACGGCTATTTCGCTACCGCCGACTATGCGGAGCTGATCGTGGCACCGGGGCTGGGGGATCGCGCCGGTCTGCTCGGCGCGCTCGCGCTGGCTCAGGAGGCTAGCCGATGACCCGGCCGCGCCTGTCGCTTCCCCGCCTGATCGAGATGAACCTCGGCTTCCTCGGCCTGCAGTTCTCGTTCGGACTGCAACAGGCCAACATGGCGCCGATCTACGGCTATCTGGGCGCGGACGAGGCGAGCATGCCCCTGCTGTGGCTCGCCGGGCCGATGACGGGTCTGCTCGTTCAGCCGCTGATCGGCGCGATGAGCGACCGCACCGTCACCCGCATCGGCCGTCGGACGCCCTATTTCCTGGTCGGGGCCGTGCTGTGCAGCCTGTGCCTGCTCGCCATGCCGTACAGCCCCGCGCTGTGGGTGGCGGCCAGCCTGCTGTGGGTATTGGATGCCGCCAACAATGTCACGATGGAGCCGTATCGCGCTTATGTCGGCGATCGGTTGCCGGCCGATCAGCGGGCGGCAGGCTTTCTCACGCAGTCGGCGTTCACCGGGCTGGCGCAGACCTTGTCCTATCTGGCGCCGTCGCTCCTCGTCTGGATCGGTTTCGATCGTGATATGGTCGATGCCAACGGCATTCCGGACATCACCCGCGTGGCCTTCCTGATCGGCGCGGTGCTGTCGCTTTCGACGATCGTCTGGTCCGTCGTGCGCGTGCCCGAGCTGCCGCTATCGGCCGAGGACAAGGCCGGTCTGGCGACCGATCCGCTGACCCTCGGCGGCGCGATCCGCGATCTGCGGCAGGCGCTGATCGAAATGCCCAGGCCGATGCGCCAGCTCGCCCTCGCCATGCTGTGCCAATGGTATGCCATGTTCGCCTATTGGCAGTTCATCACCTTCGCCATCGCCCGCTCGCTCCACGGCGTAACCGATGCCAGGAGCGCCGCCTTTCGCGATACGGCGCTTACCGTCGGGCAGCTCGGCGCATTCTACAACGCCATCGCCTTTGTGGCCGCGCTGCTGCTGGTGCCGGTGGCGCGGCGTTGGGGGGCGCGGAACGCGCATGCCGCCTGCCTGCTCGCATCCGGCGCGGCGATGCTGGCGATCCCGGGGGTCGACAACGTCGCCGGCCTGTTCGTCGCGATGCTGGGGATCGGGATCGGCTGGGCCAGCATGATGGGCAATCCCTATGTCATGCTGGTGGATATGATCCCGCCGGAGCGCAACGGCGTGTATATGGGCATCTTCAACATGTTCATCGTCATTCCGATGATGATCGAAAGCCTGACGATCCCCCTTTTCTATGGGCCGCTGCTGGGCGGCGACCCCCGGCACGTACTGATGCTGGGCGGCGGCCTGATGCTGCTGGGCGCGGCCGCGACAGTGCGGGTGGCCGCGACGGGGCCGCGGTCCATCTCCTGACATAGGCGGGAGCAGCAGCGGCGACGATCGTGTAGACGAATGGATCGTCGGGCGCGGACAGGCTGGCTGAACCGGGTGTCCTTCCCCCCCCCCCCCGGCGCCTGCCGGTCGCTGTGCCATGGCGCACCCCCGGCTTCGCAAATAACCCGATACATCCACCCCACGCAAATGTGGACATTTCCGCACATCTACCGCTAAGGAGCGGAAAGACGGCGGCCGATAGCTACGCGTAAGACGTATCATCACCAGATGCCGATCTCAGGGGAGGAATGAGATGCGCCAGACCTATCTGATGGCGGGCAGCATGATCGCACTGGCGTTCGCAGGCGTCTCCCGCGCGGATGCGCAGGCGGCCCCCGATACGCTTTCCGGCCAGCCATCCGCCGCCGCGCCGACGACGCCTTCGCCCGCGGCGCCCGAACCGGCGGCGGATGCCCCGACCAACGGCGCCGGCGTCGAGGATATCGTAGTCACCGCCGAGCGTCGCTCCGCCAACCTCCAGCGCACCCCCATCGCGATCACCGCGATCACGGCGGCGGGCCTTCAGGCCTCCGGCATCACCGATATACGCGGGGTCGTGCAGGCGGCACCCAGCCTCTATTTCGCGCCCTATCCAAGCTCCAACACCACCTTGGTGCTGTTCATGCGCGGTCAGGGCATCGGCGACCCGAACATCATCACCAAGGACGGCGGCGTCGGCCTCTATGTCGATGGCGTATATCAGTCACGCCCGCAGGCCGCCGCGTTCGACCTTGCCGATGTCGAGCGGGTCGAGGTGCTGCGTGGCCCGCAGGGCACCCTCTACGGTCGCAACACAACCGGCGGCGCAATCAATATCATCAGCAAGAAACCGACCGGGGAATTCGGGGCCAGCGGTCTCCTATCGCTGGGCAACCTCGATTACCGGCGCGCTCTGGTGAATCTCGATCTCCCCGAGTTTGGCGGTTTCAAAGTGAAGCTGACGGGCCTGTATTCCAATCGGGACGGGTGGCAGACTAATCCGAGCTCTCCGACGGTATCGGATACCCATGACTTCCAGTCCGATAGAAAGGTCGCGGTACGGGGTGCCGTCCGGTGGGAACCGTCGCCTGACGTCACGGTCGACTATGCGGGGGATTACAGCAATCAGCGCACCACACCCGTGCTCTACGTCACCGAGAATGCATTCGCGCCGCTGCTTTTTCCTGGCTACACCGCCGATCCGGAGCGGAGCTATCGATCTTCCTACCTGCCCTACAGCTATACCAAATCGGATGGGCAGACGCTGATCGCCGAATGGCGACCGTCCGACGGATTGGCGTTGCGCTCGCTCAGCAGCTATCGTCATATCAAGGTCACCAGCAGCCAGGATTATGTCGAAAGCTTTCTGGCGCCATTCTACGCGCGGGACCGGATAGGATCGAAAACCTACACGCAGGAATTCCAGGCCGTCGGCAATATCGCCGATCAATTCAAATATGTCCTCGGTCTGTATTATTTCAGGGAAACCGCGAACCATCTACAGAATGCCGATATCGGTACGGGCGTAGCGGGCCAGCAGGTTCAGGTCGGTCGTTTTACTACCGCCAAGTCCATTTCCAAGGCCGCCTTCGGCCAGGTGACATGGACGCCCCTGTTCGCCGATGGCAAGTTCGACATCACAGTGGGCGGCCGCTATACGCGAGACAGTCGGTCGGCCGACCGGACCAAAACGCAGAATTTCTTCATCGGGCAGGTTTCGCCGCAGGTGATCCGCCGTTTCAATGGCGCGGGGCTGCTCCTGCCCCTAGGCTCGGCCATCGGTGCGACGGACGTCAGGAACAGCAAGTTCAATCCCGCGATTACGCTGGCCTACCGGCCGCTCGAGACGGTGTCCGTCTACGGCAAATTGGTGACCGGCTACCGTGCCGGCGGTTCGAACGAGGCATCGCCCAATTTCACACGCACATTCGGCCCCGAAACGGTGACCAGCTACGAAGTCGGCATCAAATCCGACTTGCTGGATCGCCGCCTTCGCGTGAATCTCGCCGGCTTCGTCGCCAAATATAAGGATCTGCAACTCGACATTTCGGCCGATCCGGTGGACGCATCCCTGTCGGATACGTTCAACGCCGGCCGCGCGACCGTGAAGGGGGTTGAAGCGGACGTTACGGCGGTGCCGGTGGAGGGGCTCACTCTACAAGCGAACTATGCCTATACGACCTCGAACATCAGGGCGGTGCGCGCGCCCGCCGGATCGATCTTCGATCGGTCGGTCAACCCTGCCTCCCCGGTGTCCGTGGGCGACGATATTTCCGGCTATTTCGTACTTCCGTTCACGCCGAAACATAGCGTGCGCCTGTCCGGCGACTGGGTGATCGGCACGATCGGTGTCGGCCGCTTGGCCGCGCACGCCGATTATACGTGGAAGGACAAGGTGTTCACCACCGCCGGCGATGGGCCGAGCGTGCCGTTCGGGCGCGACGCGCCCGTCAATAGCAGCTACGGCCTCGTCGATGCGCGGCTGACCTATACGATCGATCGGGGCGACGGCCGTGACGTATCGATCAGTCTGTGGGGCAAGAATATCTTCGATCGCCGCTACCCCGGCTTCGTCATCGGATCAGGCTCTATTCTTACGGGATATCCCAACCAGGCGATTTCATATGGTCTTCCCGCGACCTACGGCGTCGACGTCGGTTTCTCCTTCTAGCCCATCTAGGAGCGAGACACCCCCTCGACGCGACGCCGTCCTTAACCGGGCGACCCCCATCATGCCCCCGGCGCGATCACACGGCCAACGGTCGTTTCGCCACGCAGGGTCGTGCGATGCACCACGCGCGGTACATCCACCGGGTGCCCCTCGGCGCGGTGCATCATCCGGTAATTGTCCCACAGCATCACATCGCCCTCCGCCCAGTCGTGCCGGTAGACGAACCGCGGGTCGGTCACCGCTGCGATCAGGGCGGTGATCAACGCATCGCCCTCCGCTTGCGGCAGTCCGATGATAGCGCGGATGTTGAGCGGGCAGACGTTCAGGATCGGATGCCCCGTCCAGGGATGCTGCCAGACGATCGGTCGGGCGATCGGCGGAAAATCCGGAAACGTCGCCCGTGTCTCCCCCACGCGAACGCCGCCGGGGTTGTCGAATCGCATCCCGCCTAGATCCGCGCAAAACTCGAACCGCGCCTCCAGCCCGTCGAGCCTGCTCCGCAGGTCTGGATCGAGCGCCGCGCAGGCTGCCTGGGTATCGAGCCAGGCGGTACCGCCGCCGATTGCTGCCCTCTCCACCATGTTGAGCAGCGCGCCGGCATTCGGCCGGGTGGTGAATGCCAGGTCGGTATGCCAGGGGATGCGGCCGTACGTCGGCACGTCATCGAACGCATAGACCGGTCCACGCAGCGTGCCGCGATTGGTCAGCAGGATCATGTCGGGGTGCCCGGGCAGGCGGAAATCCGGGATGGGATGCTGCTCGAGCTCGCCGAATACCGCGCTCAAGGCGCGAAGGCGTTCCGGCGCGGTGCCGACCTCGCGAAACAATAGCAGCCCCGCCTCCCGCCACAGGCCACGCAAGCCGCTTGCCGTCGCATCGTCGAACGGGGCATCGCAATCGAGGTCGAGAACTTCCTGACCGATCATCGGCAGAGGCCGGGTTTTGAGCGCCATTCCATCTCTCCTGTCGGGTCGACATCTGGCACGTCACGACGTGATCCGGATCGTCCGTTCGGACGAGGACCGGACGATTTATCCACTCAGGCGAGCAAAGCCTGCGCGCCCTCCCCACCGTCGAGCAGACGGTTTGTCCGGCTCGTCACCTTCCAGCCATTCTCATCGCGGCGCAACGTCCAGCGGTTCGCCGCCACCCGGAACAGTTCGAAACCGCTGCCGGTCCATCGCGCCACCGCCGAATAGCCGACGGCCACCGCGCCATCGCCATCCAGGGTGATGCGCGGCGGGCCGAGCATATGCGCGGCCCCGCCGTCGATCAGCTGACGATGCATATCGGCGTCGAACAGCGCCGCGATGGAGGCGTGGCCACGGGCGAGACCCAGCGGCCCAAGATCATAGGTCCCGTCTTCCGCCCATAGCGCCGCCGCACCCCTGCTATCCCCGCGATCGACGGCAGGACCGTAGGTCGCGATAAGGTGCGCGATCGCCTGCCGATCCCGCAACTCGGCCACCTCCGCGCGCAACGTAGCAAGCTCCGCCCGCAACAATGCGAGCGCCCGTTCCGAATCGTCCCCCGAAGCCGCCACGCCGATAATGCTAGGCTGCGCGGGCCTGCGCGTGAAGCGCGAGCACCCGCTCGGCCAGATCAGGCCGGCAGATCAGCAGATCGGGCAGATAGGTGTCCGGCTGATTATAGACGAGCGGCGAGCCGTCCACGCGGCTGGCATGGAGGCCCGCCGCCAAGGCGACCGCGGCGGGTGCGCAATTGTCCCACTCATATTGGCCGCCGGTATGCAGATAGATATCCGCCTCCCCCCGCAGCACCGCCATCGCCTTGGCCCCCGCCGAGCCCATCGGCACGAGGTCCGCGTCCAGCGCCTTGGCGACGGCCACCGCTTCGGCGGCAGGGCGCGTGCGGCTGACGAGCATCCGCAACCGCGCAGGCGCGGGCGGCAGCGATGGCGGCTGGCCTGAGCACAGCGTCACCGGCACGCCCGGCAGCGCGACGGCACCGATCACGGGCGCGCCATCGATCGCCAGCGCGATATGTACCGCCCAATCATCCCGCACCTCGCCATATTCCCGCGTCCCGTCGAGCGGGTCGACGATCCAGACACGGCGGGCCGAAAGCCGGGCCTCGCTGTCCTTTTCCTCTTCGGAGAGGATGGCGTCTTCGGGTCGGTTGTGGCGCAATGCCTCCATGATGAAGGCATTGGCCGTCCGATCCCCGGCCTTGCCCAGCGCCTTGTCGCCGAACAGGCCGGATCGCTGCAACGTCAGCAGCAGTTCGCCCGCCGTCTCCGCGATGTGCCGCGCGAGGGCGACGTCGTCCGCGCCGCTCACGGGATCAGCCTTGCAATGATCGCGTCGGCCGCTTCCTCGGCGGTCATGGCGGTGGTGTCGATGCGGATCTCGGGGTCGAGCGGCGGCTCATAGGGGGAGTCGATGCCGGTGAAGTTCTTCAGCGCCCCGCTGCGCGCCTTGGCATAAAGCCCCTTCACATCACGTGCCTCCGCCTCCTGCAACGGCGTGTCGACATGCACCTCGACGAACTCGCCCGGCGCCATCATCGCCCGCACCATATCGCGCTCCGACCGGAAGGGCGAGATGAAGGCGGTGATGACGATCAGCCCCGCATCGGTCATCAGCCTCGCCACCTCGCCCACGCGGCGGATGTTCTCGACACGATCGGCATCGGTGAAGCCGAGGTCCTTGTTAAGGCCATGGCGCACGTTGTCGCCATCGAGCAGGAACGTATGCCGGTTCATCCGCGCCAACTTCTTCTCGACGATATTGGCGATGGTCGATTTGCCCGCGCCGGACAGCCCGGTCAGCCACAGCACCGCCGGCCGCTGATTCTTCATGGCGGCATGGCTTTCGCGCGTCACGTCCGTCGGCTGCCAGTGGACGTTCTGCGCGCGCCGCAACGAGAAGTGGATCATCCCCGCCGCGACGGTGGCGTTGGTGATCTTGTCGATCAGAATGAAGCCGCCCAGCGTGCGGTTCGCCTCATACGGCTCGAACACCAGCGGGCGATCGGTTGAGAGGTTCGCCACGCCGATCGCATTCAGCTCCAGCGTCTTGGCGGCGAGATGCTCCATCGTGTTCACGTTGACCTGATATTTCGGCGCGGTCACGTTCGCGGTCACGGTCTGCGTCGCGGTCTTCAACCAGTAGGAACGGCCCGGCAGCATCGCCTCGTCCGCCATCCAGACGATCGTCGTCTCGAACTGGTCCGCCGCTTCCGGGGGGCTGTCCGCCGCCACCAGCACGTCGCCCCGCGAACAGTCGATCTCGTCGGCCAGCGTCACCGTGACAGACTGGCCGGCGATCCCTTGCGCCAGATCCCCACCCAAGGTCACGACGCGGGCGATGGTGGATTGCTTGCCCGATGGCAGCACCCGCACGGCGTCCCCGGGTTTGACGCTGCCGGACGCGATCAGGCCGGAAAAGCCGCGGAAATCGAGATCGGGACGGTTCACCCACTGCACCGGCATACGGAACGGCTTGGCCTGATCCGATACCTGGTCAAGCTCGACGGTCTCCAGATGCTCCATCAGCGCCGGTCCGCGATACCAGGGCGTGTTGGCCGACGGGCCGGTGATATTGTCGCCCTTGAAGCCGGATATCGGCATCGCCACGAACGCCTTGATGCCGATGCTGTCGGCAAAGGCGCGATAGTCGGCGACGATCTCGTCGAAGCGGGCCTGATCGTAGCCGACCAGATCCATCTTGTTCACCGCCAGCACGATGTGGCGGATGCCGATCAGATGCGCGAGGTAGGAATGACGCCGCGTCTGCGTCAGCACGCCCTTGCGCGCATCGATCAGGATCACGGCGAGATCGGCGGTGGATGCGCCCGTCACCATGTTGCGGGTATATTGTTCGTGCCCCGGCGTATCCGCCACGATGAACTTGCGCTTCTCCGTCCCGAAGAAGCGGTAGGCAACATCGATGGTGATGCCCTGCTCACGCTCGGCGGCGAGGCCGTCAACCAAAAGGGCGAAGTCGATCTCCTGCCCCTGCGTGCCGACGCGCTTGCTGTCCGCCTCCAGCGCGGCCAGCTGATCCTCGAAGATCATCTTCGAATCATAGAGCAGCCGGCCGATCAGCGTCGATTTGCCGTCGTCCACCGATCCGCAGGTGATGAAGCGCAGCAACGTCTTATGCTGGTGGAGATCGAGATAGGCGTCGATATCCTCGGCGATCAGGCTCTCCACCTGATAGACGCTGTCTTGTACGGGCGTGACGGTGGTCGCCATCAGAAATACCCCTCCTGCTTCTTTTTTTCCATGCCCGCGCCGCCGGCATCCTTGTCGATCGCGCGTCCCTGCCGTTCGGATGTGGTGGTGAGCAAAGTTTCCTGGATGACCTGGCTCAGCGTCGTCGCCTCGCTTTCCACCGCACCCGTCAGCGGATAGCAGCCGAGCGTCCGGAAACGGATCGAGCGATCCACCGGCACCTCGCCCGGTTTCAGCGGGAAGCGCTCGTCGTCCACCATCAGCAGCATGCCGTCCCGCTCGACCGTGGGGCGCGGCGCCGCGAAGTAGAGCGGCACGATCGGCACGTTGTTCAGCTGAATATATTGCCAGATATCCAGCTCGGTCCAGTTGCTGATCGGAAAGACGCGGATGCTCTCACCCCTGTTCTTGCGGGCGTTGTAGAGATTCCATAGCTCGGGACGCTGGTTCTTCGGATCCCAGCGGTGATTGGCC
>CAJYJW010000275.1 GCA_913775025.1 uncultured Sphingomonas sp.
GCAATTGGGCGCCTGGGCATCCGATCAGTCCCGCCCGCTCGACTCGCGCGAGACGTTCGAGGCGCGCTACGCCGAAATGGAGGCGCGGTTCGCGGGGCAGGACGTGCCGCGCCCGCCGCGCTGGTCAGGCTTCCGCGTCACGCCCGAACGGATCGAATTCTGGCAGGACCGCGCGCACCGCCTGCACGAACGCCGCCTGTTCACCGCCACCGCCGATGGCTGGAGCGAAGGGCTACTCTACCCGTGACCCGCCTCCCCTTCTCACAGATCGATGCATTCAGCGACCGGCCGTTCGGCGGCAATCCGGCGGCGGTGATGCCGCTCGACGCATGGCTGCCGGACGAGACGCTGCGGGGAATCGCGGCGGAGCATAATCTTTCCGAAACCGCCTTCCTTCTGGCCACGCCCGATGGCCCGGCCGACCATGAACTGCGCTGGTTCACCCCCATGCAGGAGATCGCGCTCTGCGGCCACGCCACGCTCGCCTCGGGGCATTTCCTCCTGGCGGGCGATACCACGCGCGATCGCGTCACCTTCGCCACGCGCCGTTCGGGCATTCTCGCGGTCGAGCGCGCGGCCGGAGGCTATCGCCTCGATCTGCCGGCCATCGTGGCGACGCCGCATCCATTGCCCGATGCCGCCGCCGCGATGCGCGCGGCCCCGGTGGAGACCTTGTGGAACGAGCGAGGTTACGCGTTGCTCGTCTATCGGACGGAGGCGGAGGTCCGCGCCCTCGCGCCGGACATGCGGGCGCTTGCCGCGCTGGGGGACACATTGTTCGTCGCCACCGCGCCCGGTGACGATACGGACATCGCCAGCCGTGTGTTCGTGCCCGGCGCCGGGGTGGATGAGGATCCCGTCACCGGATCCGCCCATGCGGTGCTGACGCCTTACTGGACCGCCCGGTTGGGCAAGCCTGCCTTCTCCGCACTCCAGGCCTCCGCACGCGGCGGCCGCCTCGATTGCACGCTGGCGGGAGATCGCGTGTCACTGGCAGGGGCTTGCTTCACCGTGATCGAGGGGGTGATGCACCTTTAGCCCACCCTCATTCCAAGCTTTTGGAGGCCTGCTCGAAGACGTCGCGCGACAGGCCGGGCGCCTCCAGCACGCGGCGCAGCTCCGCCTTCATCAGTCCGGCGCGCATCTCGTCGAACCGCCGCCAACGGCCGAGCGGGGGGATCAGCTTGGCGGCGGTCGAGGGGTTCAGCCGGTCGACCGCGATCACCATGTCGGCAAGGAAGCGATAGCCCCGGCCGCTGGCATCGTGAAATGCGCGCTGGTTCTGCGCGAAGGCCCCCACCAGCGCGCGAATGCGGTTGGGGTTGGTCAGGGTGAAGTCGGGATGCTTGGCCAACCCCTCGACCGAGGCGAGGCAATCGTCACGGGCGGACAAGGCCTGCGTGCTGAACCATTTGTCCAGCACGAGGCCATTGTCGCGATAGCGTTCGTAGAATTCCTCCAAGGCATCCGCCCGCTCCGGCGATCGTCCGTTCGCCAGCACGCCGAGCGCCCCTTGGCGATCCGTCATATTGTCCGCGCCGGCGAATTGGTCGTAGGCGATCGCCGCCGCGTCCGCCGCCCCCGCCGCGGCGAGATAGCCGAGCGCCACCGTCCGCAGACGCCGCAGCCCCTTGGCCTGCGGGCTATATTCATGGGGGGCGGCCCCGGCGAGGGCATAGGCATCGCGCCAGCATTCCTCCAGCGTTGCGCCCAGCGCCTGCCGTAGCCCCTCGCGCGCGGCGTGGATCGCGGGCGGGTCGACGATCAGCATCTGGTCGCCGACGAATGCCTCGCTCGGCAGCAGTACCGCCTCGGCGATGAAGGCGGGGTCGAGCGCGGGATCGGTCAGCGTCCGCTCCACCGCCGCGATCACCGGCGCATGATCCGCTTCGCCGGTCGCGACCGCGATCACGAGGGTATCGACCATCAGCTGCTGCATCGCCTCGTAGCGGGCGAAGGGATCGTCGTCGTTTGCGGAGAGGAAGGCGAGGTCGGCGGCCGACCGATCCGTCTCCACGACCACGGGGGCAGAGAAATCGCGGTTGATCGACAGCACCGGCCGCTCGCCGATCCCGTCGAACATCACCTCCTTGGTCGTGGTGTCGAGCACGATCACCTGCTCGCCCGCCAGCCGCTTGGCCGTCAGTTCGCCGAACAGCGCGACGCGCAACGGCAGCGGCATGGGCTGCTTGGTCGGCTGGCCCGGGGTGGCCGGCACCGACTGGCTGAGCGTCAGCCGCGCCTGTCCACTCGCCGGCTCATGGTGGATGGCGGCGCGTACGCGCGGCGTGCCGGCCTGCGAATACCACAGGCGGAACGCGGCAAGGTCCGCGCCGCTTGCATCCTCCATCGCCTGCACGAACTGCTCGCACGTGGCGGCGGTCCCGTCGTGCCGCGTGAAATAGAGGTCGCTGCCCAGCCGGAACGCCTGTGGCCCCAGCAGCGTGTGGAGCATGCGGATGACCTCCGCGCCCTTGTTGTAGACGGTGGCGGTGTAGAAGTTGCTGATCTCCATATAGGCCTCTGGCCGGATCGGATGGGCGAGCGGCCCGGCATCCTCCGGGAACTGCGCGGCGCGCAGCGCGCGGACGCTCTCGATCCGGCTGACGGCGGCGGACCCCTGATCCGCCGAGAATTGCTGATCGCGAAAGACGGTGAAGCCCTCCTTTAGCGAAAGCTGGAACCAGTCCCGGCAGGTAACGCGGTTGCCCGACCAGTTGTGGAAATATTCATGGGCCACCACGCCTGCGACGGCATCGTAATCCGCATCGGTCGCGGTGTCGGGATCCGCCAATATGTAGCGGGAATTGAAGATGTTGAGGCCCTTGTTCTCCATCGCGCCGAAGTTGAAATCGGCTACCGCGACGATGTTGAACTCGCCCAGATCATATTCGCGACCGTAGGCGTGCTCGTCCCACGCCATCGACGCTTTCAGCGCCGCCATTGCATGCTCGGTACGCATCAGGTCGGCCGAGCGCACCCAGATCGCCAGATCCACCTCGCGACCCGATCGGGTGGTGAAGCTGTCGCGGTTTGCCGCCAGATCGCCGGCCACCAACGCGAAAAGATAAGTCGGCTTGGGGAAGGGATCGCGCCATTCCGCCCAGTGCCGCCCATCCTCCAGCCCGCCGCCATCGGTGCGGTCGCCGTTCGATAACAGCAGCGGATAGGTCGCCTCGTCCGCCTCCAGCCGCACCGTATAGCGGCTCAGCACGTCGGGCCGATCGGGGAAGAAGGTTATTCGGCGGAACCCCTCCGGCTCGCACTGGGTGCACAGCAACCCGCCGCTGGCATACAGCCCCATCAGTTGCGTATTACGCTCCGGCGCGATCTCCACCTCGGTCTCGATCACGTGGGCATCGCCAGTGAGATCGATCACCAGAGCGCCGCCATCCATGCGCCACGCGCCCGCCGCATCCGCGCCGTCGATCCGCACGTCGATCAGCCTCGGCCCGTCGCCGTCCAGCCGCAACGGGCGTCGATGTCCGCCGTTGCGATCCACCGTCAGCCGCGCCTTCACCCGCGTGGCGACGGGATCGAGACGGAAGTCGAGCGCGACCTCCGGCACCAGCCAGTCGGGTTCGCGATACGACTCGCGCCGGATCACGGGCGGGGGGGCGGCGGTCTGGGCGTCGAGCATCAGCACGGTGTATCCTTCGTCCGTCGTCCGATCCACCCCTCGCACGTTGCCGCCGGGCGGCTATAGGGAGGCATGGCGACCATGCTCATCTTCGGCCCCGGCTATGCCGCCTCGGCCATCGCGGCGGCTTACGGAAAGGCGGGGGGCACGATCCTGCGCGTCACCCGCAGCCCCGGCCCCGGCGATATCGCTTTCGACGATGCCAGCGGGGTTCTGCCGGCCATCGCGGCGGCGGACCACATCCTGAGCACAGTGCCGCCCGGCCCGGAAAGCGATCCGGTACTGCTGGCCTATGGCGCGGCCATCGCCGCCTCGCCCGCGCGATGGATAGGCTATCTTTCCTCGACCGGCGTCTACGGCGACGCGATGGGCGGATGGGTTGACGAGGCGACGCCGATCGCCGGCCGCCGGATCGCACGCAACGCCGCCGATGTGGCCTGGGCGGCGGTTCATCCCCAAGCGCGGGTATTTCGTCTGCCCGGCATCTATGGTCCCGGCCGCTCCGCGCTGGATCGGGTGGCGGAGGGCAAGGCGCACCGCGTCGATCTGCCGGGGCAGGTGTTCAGCCGCATCCATGTCGACGATATCGCGGGCGGCGTGATCGCCAGTCTCTCGGGCAGCCCGCCGGGGGCCTATAATCTCGCGGATGATATGCCGTGCAGCCAAAACCGGGTGATCGAGGCGGCAAGCGATCTGCTCGGCCTGCCGTGGCCGCCGCTCCTGTCGCTGGCGGAGGCGAACCTCTCGCCCGCCGCCCTCGCTTTCTATGCGGAGAATCGTCGCGTCGCGGCGGGCAAGGCGCATCGGCTGCTCGGCTGGCGGCCGCGCTATCCGGACTATCGAGCTGGGCTGTCCGCCATTCTCGCCGGTGGGCGGCGGTAGCAGGCGATCACCGCCCATCGGCGCGACTGCCGCACCGGGCGGACGGTCCATGCCACCCCCGTCTCGACGAGAAACCGATCGTGGATCCCGGCGGCGACCTGCGCGAAATCGTAGAAGGTGATGCGATGATGCGCGAGCACCAACGTGCCACCGGGCCGCAATCGTCTCGCTACCTGTCGCGCCAGCAAGCGCATGATGCGGGGATCGAGATAATAGAGCAATTCCGCCACGACGATCGCATCATATCGGTTCCGTGGCGGCGGGGCGGGCACCGCCAGTTGCAGCGCACGCGCGCGCGGACCGGCGGGGGCGATCGCCTCCGCTCCTAGGCGCGTGCCGGCACGCGTTGCCTCGGTCGCGTCCAGCCGCAATGCGCGGGCAGATAGAGAGCGGCTGTTCGATCCGTTGCCCGCGCCGAGTTCCAGCACGCGGCCCGTTCGCCCCGGCGGCAGGCCGTGGAGGATCGCTGCTCGTTTCGCCGCTTCGTCCCGATCGCTCCATGTCGACCAGGGATCGGCGTCCGCCACGAATTTCGCCTCGAAGCCCTCCAGCCCGATCGCCCTCACGCCAGTATCTCGAACTGCTCTAACGGGGCGGCGAAGGCGCGCAGATGGGCTGGCGTGATCGTGAAGCCCGCGACCGCATCGGTGATGCGCCCGGTCTGCGTGCGATAACCGTGGATCACACGCCGCTTCATCCGCGTTCCCGCCATCCCGAGCGATACGCAGGGGCCCCGTCGCCGTGCCGCCACCGCCGGCCATACCTGATAGCCGATCCGTCGCTCGCCCCGCCGGGGCAAGCGGCTGATCGCGCGAGCCACGGCGCGGTGGTCGGCATGGGCATCCGTAGCAAGCGGGCCAACGATCAGATCGGGTGCGGGGCATCGCCGCATCGCCTGCCGAAGGGCCTCCTCGACTCGCGCCATATCAAGGACGCCATCCGGCAAGCCGAGGAAGCGCACCGCAGAGGGTGCAAGGCCCAGCGTGGCCATGGCTCGCCGGGTCTCCCGCCGCCGTTCCGTGGCCAATCGCTCGGGCGGCCAGCGCAGGCTGCCGGGGTGCGAGGCCGCGCCATCGCTGACCACGATCACACGGACGGACGCGCCCACCCGCCGCCGCCGCATCAAGCCCCACGCGCCGATCGCCTCGTCATCAGGGTGAGGAGCGATCACAAGCAGGCGGCGCGCGGCAAGCGGGTGGCACCTCATAACGAGGGCGTCAGCAAGCCGGCGGCCATCGCCGCGCCCGCCCGCATCGTCTGGGCATCCGGGCCGGGCTGGCGGAGATAGACCGCAAGGTCGCCGATCCGTTCGGACAGCGGATGATCGACGAACATCGCCTGCACGCCTACCGCCGCCTGCGCGATCGTCAGCGCCGCCTCTCCCGCACGATAGACCGCGATGCGCGCCGCCGCGACATGGGCAAGCAGCACCGGCACGTCTTCCGAAGGCACATCGGCCGCTCGCGCCACCGCATCCGCCGCCGCCTGCGCTGCGAGATAGAGGTCGGCGAGCCGTGCCGCCTGATGCGGATCCTCCGCCCGGCCCTGCGCGACCAGATGATCGCGCACGCCATCCACAAGCGCCGCGACACCGCCTGCCTGCACCGCTGCAAAGCGCAGCGCGCCGCCGGTGAACCACGGCTCGCATACATAGTCGCCCGGATCGCCGATCAGCGCATCGGCCGACAGCGGCGCATCGGCCCACCGCACGAGATGCGTTTCGGAACGCTGCATCCCTGTCGTCCGCCACCAGTCTCGATTCACCTCGGGCGGGGCCTGCGCCAGATCGAGGAGAAGAAGCTGCCGCCCGCCCTCCGCATCGACCGAGACAAGCGCGTGGCTGATGATCCCCGCGCCCGAGGCGAAGGCCTTGCCGCCGGAAAGCCGCCCCGCCTCCAGCCGCAGCGGAAGATCGGCACGATCGGCGTTCCACACCCCGAACACCGCGCCTGTCCGCGCCGCGCCCTGCGCCGCCGAAGCCTGCGATGCCGTGCCGTAGCGGGATACGATCTGGAGCGCATCGACATGCCCCTCGAACAGCCGCCCAAGCGGCAGATCTTCCCGCCCGATCGCGTAAAGCGTGCGGAGAAGCGCCATCCTGCCGGCCGCGTCCACCGGATCGCCAAGGTCGGTCAGTCGTTCGGTCAGGCCAGCAATGCGCGCGCGATCCAACGGCGGCCTCATGCCGCCGCGCCCCGCGATGGGGGCTGCATCAGCGCCGCCAGGGCCGCTTCCGCATGATCGAGGCTGATGCGCCGCATCCCGCCGGGCGGCGCGCCGACGATACGCGCAGCGAACGCCTCACCGTTGCGGCATTCGCCCGCCACCTGACGAACCTCCGCCAGCGATAGCCGGAGATGCGCGGCAAGCGCGGGATAGGCGCCCCTGTCATATGCCATTCGCGCCGCGGCCTGCGCGTGGAAACGCCATGCCTCGTCCTCGGGGTGGCAGGTGTGCGGCGGGTGGGCGGCCTCGTCCAGCGCCGCCAGCATGCTCGCGAAACCCAGCGCCGCGCGACCGTGTCGCCGGCCCGACGTGCGTACCGTCACCGCCGCATCCCGCCGCATGCGATATCCGCCGCGCGCCGCCGTGTCCCCCAATGCCGCATCCTCGCCAGCGGAGATGGGGGGAAATCCACCGATCTCCCGATAGACCTTCGCGGAAAGGCCGAGGCTCGCGCCACTCGTCCAATGATGGGTGGCGTCAGCCTCCCAGGGCACGGGATCGACCCGGCG
>CAJYJW010000276.1 GCA_913775025.1 uncultured Sphingomonas sp.
GAATGCCGCCGCTGCCGGCGCCGCGGCCGACGCCGCGGCAAAGACCGCCGCTGCGGTTACGGCGGGGGCGTCCGTGAAGGATACATCGGGCAGTGCCGTCGGCACGATCAAGTCGGTCGAAGGGCAGTTCGCCTTGCTCGACACGAGCAAGGTTCAGGTGCGCCTGCCGCTGACAGCCTTCGCCGCGCAAGGCGATGGCCTGGTGATCGGCATGACGAAGGCGCAGCTTGAGTCGGCGGCAGCGGAGGCCGCGCCGGCGACGCCCGCCGCAAAGTAAGTCGCGTCCTGCCGCGATACGGGCGGCATCGATAGTGAGACGGGCGGGGTGGCGTTAAGCTGCCCCGCCCGTCCACTTTTGACCTACGTTACCCGTTTTTCGAGAACCTACGCCTCAACACCAGCGCACCGGCTGCGGCCGCGAAAAGGATCACGACCGGCGGCGCAGGCACCTCATGCGGGGGAGTGCCACCTGTACTGCTAGGCGGTTCATCCCCGCCGGTGCTTCCTGTGCTTGACGGCGGCTTATCTCCACCGGTGCTGCCAGTGCTTGACGGCGGCTGCTCCCCGCCGGTGCTGCCGGTGCTGGATGGCGGCTTGTCTCCACCAGTGCTGCCAGTGCTTGACGGTGGCTGCTCCCCGCCTGTGCTACCGGTGCTGCCAGTGCTCGATGGTGGATTGGTCCCGCCAGTGCTTCCAGTGCTTGTCGTGGTCCCGCCAGTGGATGTTACGAAGGTTCCGCCGGAACCGCCCCCGCCGAAGAAACCACCGAAAAAGCCGCCGCCCGCGCTTCCGCCATAGACGACCGGCGTGGCGCCATAGCTCGCACCGGTCAGAGGGGCTGCGGTACCCGGCCCGCCGCGATAGGCATCGACCGCCGAATAACGCGGCGGATCCGGCAAGGCGACGGTGGTCGTCGTGGTGCCGGGCGCGCAGGTGGTGGTGCGTGTGACCTTGCGGGTGGGGGAGCGATATTGCGCCACGCGCACCGGCCGCGCCTTCGTTTGTTTCAGGCCTTTCAGCACGGCCGGGCGGGGCTGCTGCCGCTCCACCACATGCACTGCGCCGCCGCCGACGATCGCCCCCCCGCAAGCGCAGGCGCAGAGTTTCGCTAGGGCCATGCGTACGGACATAGGTCGTCACTCTTCTCGTGTTGGCATCGTTCGACTTTGCACCGCAAGATCATGCGGACATCGCCCCCGACCTGTTATTCACGAAGGCAGAATAACCTCTTAATCGCAACCCGATTAACCAACAAACGGATTTGTTCCCACGATGGACTCGTCGTCCTCCGTGTCGGATCGCCGGTAAACGTCCCGTAGCGGTACAGACACGGAGGGACAGGCGACTATGCCCGTCAAGCCACTGCCGCCGTGATGGACTGATTCGTAAGGGAAAGCGCGGCCGGCGAGGGGTCGAACCGCTTGTGCCGCTTTTACCCCAAAGCTATAGGCGCGGCCACGGGCACGTCGGCGCGTATGGCCGACGATGGCGGGCGGAGGCGATATGGCGACGGTGTTTAACTCCAGGCCCGGCAGATCGGCCGAGGATGCGCCGATGGGCGCGGGATACCGGGCGGAACCCGGCGAGGAGTTCATGAATCCTCGCCAGCAGGCGTATTTCCGAGAGAAGCTGCTCGCGTGGAAGGCGTCGATCCTGGCGGAGTCGCAGGGGACGCTGGCGCAATTGCAGACCGACACGATGCGCGAGCCCGACATCACCGACCGCGCCTCCAGCGAGACGGATTGGTCGATCGAACTGCGGACGCGCGATCGCCAACGCAAACTCATCTCGAAGATCGAGGCGGCGATCCGCCGGATCGACGAGGGGGAATATGGCTATTGCGAGGTGACAGGCGAACCCATATCGCTTGCTCGACTGGAGGCGCGGCCGATCGCCACGATGACGGTCGAGGCGCAGGAACGGCACGAACGTAACGAAAAGGTCTCGCGCGAGGAGTGATGTCGTCCCGTTAACCGGATGTCGACGGTTGCGGCATAACCCTAAGGTCGGGACGCGTATCGCGAGGACAAGGTCTCGTGGAAGAGCATGACGGCGGCTTTCAGGCCGCAGACGCATTTGAGGAGGTGACCGGCCGTCGTTCTGAGGAACGCGACAGCCTTTTCCTGCAGGCGACCATCCGGCGCATCGGCGAGGATTCGCCGGTGACGGTGCGCGTGCGCAACCTGTCCTCCGGCGGCATGATGGCGGAATTGGGTACGCCGTTCGAACCGGGTGATCGACTGGCGCTGGAACTGCGCGGCATCGGCGCCGTGGAGGGTACGGTGCGCTGGCGTGAAGCAGGGCGGATCGGCATCGAATTCGACGTCACGATCGATCCGCAACGCGCCCGCAAAACGGTGGCGCATCGCCCGGCCCCTGCCGCATCCGCCCCGGTGTTGCCGCGCGCCAAGCGTCCTCGCTTGTTCGGCTGACACTCCGCTAACAGTCCACAGCGCGCGTGATCACCGGTAGGTGGGTGACGCGGACGGGGCCACGCCCTATCTCGCGCGCATGTCCAAGCGCAACACCCCCGGCCTCCCCGGCCGCCAGCAGATCCTCGATTTCATTTCCACTTCGGATCAGCCGGCTGGCAAGCGGGAGATCGCGCGGGCCTTCGGCCTGTCTGGTCAGGAAAAGATCACGCTGAAGGCGCTTCTGAAAGACATGGCGGACGAGGGGCTGATCGACAGCGCCCCCGGCCGCGCGTTCCACAAGATGGGCGGCGTGCCGAAGGTGACGGTGCTGCGGATCGTGGATGTGGAGGGCGATCAGCCGGTAGCTGTGCCCGAAAGCTGGCATGGCGACACGCCGCCGCCCCGCCTACGGATAGTGGAACGTGGCAAACGCCAGCCGCTCGGCCCCGGCGACCGCATTCTCGCCCGCACCGAGGAGGCGGGGCGCGGCTGGCTGGCGCATCCGCTGAAGAAGCTGGCGCGCGGCGAGGATCTGGTGCTCGGCGTCCTCCATGCGGAGGGCGACCGGCTGTGGCTGAAGCCCGTCGACAAGCGCGAGAAGCGCGACTGGGTCGTATCCGATGCGGGCGAGGCGGGGGCGGGCGATCTCGTACTGGCGGAAAAGACCGGGCGGCCGCCGCGTCTTTCGGTCCGGGTGCAGGAAGTGCTGGGCGATCCCTTCCAGCCGCGCAGCTTCAGTCTGATCGCCATTCACAAGCACGGTATCCCCGACCGCTTCAACGAAGAGACGATCGAGGAGGCGGAGCGGGTCGCGACGCTTGATCTGGGTGAGCGGGAGGATCTGACGGATCTGCCGATCGTCGCGATCGATCCGGTGGATGCGCGCGATCACGACGATGCCGTCTGGGCGACGGCGGATGACGATCCCGCCAACCCCGGCGGCTTCCGCGCGATCGTCGCCATCGCCGACGTATCCTTCTACGTCCGCCCCGGCGGAAGGCTGGATCGCGAGGCACGGAAGCGCGGCAACAGCGTGTATTTTCCCGATCGCGTCGTGCCGATGCTGCCGGAAACGCTCTCGGCGGACATGTGCTCGTTAAAGGCGGGGGAGGATCGCGCTGCACTGGCCTGCCACCTGACGATCTCGGCGGCGGGCAAGCTGCTGTCATGGCGCTTCGCCCGCGCGCGGGTGCGGCTCGCGGCGAACATCCCCTATGAGGATGCGCAGGCCGCGATCGATGGCACGCGCGATCATCCGCTGACTGAAACGGCGCTGCGGCCGCTATGGGCCTGCTGGGCAGCGCTGGCCAAGGCGCGCGACGCCCGCTCCCCGCTCGATCTCGATCTGCCGGAGCGGCGGGTGGTGCTCGACGAGATGGGCCGCATCCTCTCGGTCGCGCCGCGCGAACGTTTGGATGCGCACCGATTGATCGAGGATTACATGATCGCCGCCAATGTCGCCGCCGCCAAGGCGCTGGAGGCGAAGAAGGCGCCCGTGATGTATCGTGTGCACGAGGCGCCGAGCCGCGAGAAACTCGTCGCGCTACGGGACTATCTGAAGACGTTCGGCATCGAGTTCGCCTTGGGTCAGGTGGTGCGGCCATCTACCTTCAATCACATTCTTGCGAAAATCGATCCGGAGGATGCGGCGCGCGCCCGCGTGATGGAGCAGGTGCTGCGCAGCCAGACGCAGGCCTATTACGGCCCGGTCAATGCGGGGCATTTCGGCCTGGCCCTTGGCAGTTATGCGCATTTTACCAGTCCGATACGCCGCTACGCCGATCTCGTCGTCCATCGTTCCCTGGTGGGGGCCTATAGCCTTGATCCGGCGGCGAAGGCGACCGCGCTTACGGCCGAGGACGCGGATGGCATGGACCGGCTGGGCCAACTCATCTCCCAGGCGGAACGGCGAGCGATGGAGGCCGAGCGCGAGACGATCGATCGCTACGTCGCCGCGTTCCTCTCCACCAAGATCGGCGAAGTACTGGATACGCGGATCACCGGCGTGCAGGGCTTCGGCTTCTTCGCGACGGTGGAGGGGTTCGGCGGCGACGGGCTGGTACCGGTATCGACGCTGGGCGCGGAATATTTCCAGCATGACGAGCTGCTGCACCGATTGGTGGGCGAAACGAGCGGCGATACCTATGCGATCGGCCAGCAGCTGAAGCTGCGGCTGGTGGAGGCGGATCCCATCAACGGCTCGCTCCGCTTCGAATTGCCCGAGGGAGCGAGCCACGCGCCGATGCGCGGCAAGGATCGACGCGCACCCGGTCGTCGCGGCCGCCCGGCGGGGATCCGACACAAGGGCGGCCGGCGGTGATCAACGGATGCAGCGGAAAGCCGGCTCATCGAGGGAGCGAGTGATGCCGCACGCGAGCAATATCGTCCACTGCGCCGGCCCGGAGAGCGAGCATGCCTTCGATCTGGTGCCCATTCAGCCGCGCAACGGCAGTCTCGATGCGATGTGCCCGCAGTGCCATGGCCATGGCGGCTGGAATAGCGAGATTGACCTCGTGAGCTTTCGCTGCAAACGCGCGATCTGCGGGCGCTGCAATGGCGCGGGATGGGTGGAGACGGGTAGCGATCCTATTGGCCTGCCCGACATCGAGCTCGCCGCGGACGGCACGCCGCACTGGATCACGCGCTACGTTCCCGCGCCAGATGCGCCAGCGCCGCAGGATCTTGGGCCGCTTGCGACGGAAGGGCCGGCAGAGCGATGCTGAGCCGCGCCTAGAGGCGCGGCAGCGTCACGCCGCGCTGACCCATATATTTGCCGGCGCGATCGGCGTAACTCACCTCGCACGGCTCGTTGCCTTGCAGGAAGAGGAACTGGCACGCTCCCTCATTGGCGTAGACCTTGGCGGGCAGCGGGGTGGTGTTCGAAAATTCCAGCGTGACATGTCCTTCCCAGCCTGGCTCCAGCGGGGTGACGTTCACGATGATGCCGCAGCGGGCATAGGTGGATTTGCCGAGGCAGATTACCAGCACGTCGCGCGGAACGCGGAAATATTCGACCGTGCGGGCCAGCGCGAAGCTGTTCGGCGGAATGATGCAACAGTCGGTCTTGCGATCGACGAAGCTGTTGGCGGCGAAATCCTTGGGGTCGACGATCGCCGAATCGATATTGGTGAAGATCTTGAACTCGTCCGATACGCGCGCGTCGTAGCCGTAGGAGGACAGGCCGTAGCTGATGCAGCCGTCACGGCGTTGCGCCTCGACGAACGGCTCGATCATCTGATGGGCCTGCGCCTGCTCGCGGATCCAGCGGTCGGACATGATGGACATGCGTGTCCTCTCGCGAAAACGGCGGCACAGAGCAAGCGCCTGCTGTATGCGACTCTAGCCGAGCCGGTAGATGAACTCGTCGTCCCGCCAATCCCCCACGGCGAACTGATAGGCGCCGACCCGGACGAAACCGCGCGCCGCATAGATCGCCTGCGCCCGCGCGTTGCCGGACCAGACGCCAAGCCACGCCGGGCCGGGCCGTGTGGCGCCAAGGTGATCGAGCGCTATGTCGAGCAGGCGTCGGCCGAGGCCGAGGCCCTGCGCCGTGCCGCGCACATATAGCTGACACAGCTCTCCATCGCCGGGGCGCACGTCGGCATGCGGTAGCTTGCATGGTGCGACGTGCGCGTAGGCGACCATCGCATCGTCTACGATCGCGACCCACTGCGCGCGATCGGGATCGGCCAGTTCCCGCGCCACGGCATCTTGCGCGTAGGTCGCAGTCTCGAACCGGGCGAGATCGGCGGGGGGATAGGGGATCGCGAAGCCACCATCGACGAACGTCTCGCGAAAGGTCTCGCGTTTCAAGCGGGCAAGCGCCGCCGCGTCGCCGGGAACGGCGCGGCGGATGAGGGGCTCGTTCATGCAAGGTCGTCCGGGCCGAAGGCGTGCGGCAGCAAGGCGGAAAGCGCATGGCGCTCGATCACGCGCCCGTCCGCCGAGGCGCAGTGGACGACGATATCGCGCCCGCCGAGTTGCGCCGCCTCGGTCAGCATCTGCCGGCACCGCCCGCACGGCCGCACCGCCGCCTCTCCGGTGATCGCGCCGCCCGTGGAGAGCGCGCCGCCGACGATGCCCACCGCGACGACGTCGGCCAGCCGCCCCGCCGCATTGGCAGCGGACAGCGCGCCCGCCTCCGCGCACAGCGACAGGCCGTAGCTGGCGTTTTCCAGATTGGTGCCGGTTATGATCGCGCCATCGTCCAGCAGCAACGCCGCGCCCACCGCGAAGCGGGAGTAGGGGGCGTAGGCGTGGGCCGCCGCCGCATGGGCCGCCTCGATCAGCACCGCGCCCGCCGCCGCCTCCAGCATGGGATCAGCCACGGATATGCAGCGCGCAGATCAGGGTGAACAGCCGCCTCGCGGTATCGAAATCCAATGCGATCTTGCCCTCCAGCCGCTCGATCAGAAGCTCGGCCGCCTCGTTGTGTATGCCCCGGCGGGCCATGTCGATCGTTTCGATCTGTTGAGCGGTCGCCTGGCGAACCGCGCTGAAATAACTGTCGCAGATCGCGAAATAATCCTTGATCGATCGGCGGAAGCGCGCGAGCCCCAGCACCAGCGTCTCCAGCCGCTGTCCGTCCTCGCTGAAGATATCGAGCCCCAGGCGGCCCTCCTCCACCCGCAGGCGGATGCGATAGGGGCCGGCATAGCCCTGTGGGTAGGCACGCTGCGGCTCGAAATGGTTGCCTTCCAGCAAATCGAATATCGCCACGCGCCGTTCCTGCTCCACATCGGCATTGCGCCAGTGGATCGTCTCCTCGTCCAGATCGACGGCGATGATGCGATGATCGGCCATGGGTTGCCGCCCTATCGCGTGTCGATGCCGGGGGGAAGCGGCGAACGGCGGCGGGTGGCAGCGCCAGCCAAGGGCCGGGATATACCGTGCCGCCCCCACCACATACCGCCTTCGTCCCCCGGCTTATCCACAAGGGGGCCTTGGCGTGAGGGGCGGGAGGGGCGATGACGGCGGCATGGCCGAACCCCTTCGAATCACTCCCGTCGCAACCGGCGCCCCGCAAAGCCTGCCCTGCAATCTGGAGGCGGAGGCGGCGCTGCTCGGCGCGATGATGATCGACAATCGCATCGCCGAGGATGTGCAGGTCAAACTGCGGGCAGAGCATTTTCACGATCCCCTCCACGGCCGCGTGTACGAGGCGATCCTCCGGCTGGCCGACAAGAACATGATTGCGAACCCGGTGACGCTGCGCCCGATGTTCGAGGCGGACGAGGCGATGCGCCAGCTTGGCGGCCCGGCCTATCTCGTCGGGCTGACCGCCAGCGGCGCGGGGCTGATCGGCGCGCGCGATTTCGCCACGCAGATATACGAACTCGCCCTGTTGCGCGCGCTGATCGGCGTCGGGCGCGACATGGTGGAGAAGGCGACCGACACCAGCGAGGCGGTGGACCCGAAGGCGCAGATCGAGCAGGCCGAAACCGCGCTCTATCGCGTGGCCGAGCAGGGCGGCGAGGAAGGCGGCGTCAAGACGTTCGTGCAGGCGGCGCGCGCGGCGGTGATGCAGGCGGAGCGGGCGCTCAACTCCGGCGGGCACCTATCCGGCATCACCACCGGGTTCGACAGCCTGAACAGCAAGATGGGCGGCCTCCACCGATCCGATCTTATGATCCTCGCCGGGCGGCCCGGCATGGGCAAGACCTCGCTTGCCACCAACATCGCGTTCAACGCCGCCCGCCGCGCGGTGCGCGATCGCGAGGACGGGATCGATCCGGCCAAGTCGGCGGGGGCAGGCGTCGCCTTCTTCTCGCTGGAAATGTCGGCGGATCAGCTGGCGACGCGCATCTTGTCCGAACAGTCCCGGATCAGTTCCGAGAATTTGCGCATGGGCAAGATCAGCAACCAGGATTTCCGCGATCTCGCCCGCGCCGCGGCCGAGCTGGAAACGCTGCCCCTCTATATCGACGATACGCCCGGCCTGACGATCGCGGCGTTGCGTACGCGCGCGCGGCGGCTGAAGCGGCAGCGGGGGATCGACCTCATCATCGTCGATTATCTCCAGCTGCTGCAGGGCTCGGGCAAAAGCGGTGACGGCAATCGCGTGCAGGAAATTTCGGAGATCAGCCGGGGCCTGAAGCAGCTTGCCAAGGAACTGCATGTGCCGGTGATCGCACTGTCTCAGCTGAGCCGACAGGTAGAAAGCCGGGAGAACAAGCGGCCCCAGCTATCCGATCTGCGCGAATCCGGCTCGATCGAGCAGGACGCCGACATGGTGCTGTTCGTCTATCGCGAGGAATATTACATCAATTTCCAGAAACCGAAGGAGGCCAGCCGCGACGCGGGCGACGACGTGGCGACCGTCTCCGCCTTCGAGGACTGGCAGCGCAAGATGGCGGACGCGCATGGCCTGGCCGAAGTGGTGATCGCCAAGCAGCGCCATGGCGCCACCGGCACGGTGACGCTGAAATTCGAAAGCCGCTTCACCCGCTTCTCCGATCTGGCCGAGGACAGCTTCCGGCCTCCGGAGGAGTGAGGCAACGCGTGACGCGCGCGCCCGAGGCCTGTATCGCCCTCCGCGTGACGCCGCCCCCGCCCGCTCTTCGCCTCGATATCGATTCCGCCGCGCTCGTCGCGAACTGGCGCTGGCTAGCGGCGCGTGGCGGCGGCGTTGCCTGTGGCGCCGCGGTAAAGGCGAATGGCTATGGCCTTGGCGCGCATGAGGTCGTCTCGCGGCTTGCGGCGGCGGGCGCACGCGACTTCTATGTCGCGACCTGGGGCGAGGCGGCGGCGCTTGGGGATTGGTCGGCGGGTCTTGGCCTGTCGGTGCTGCATGGCATTCGGGCTGAGGACTTGCCGTTCGCCCTGGCGCACCCGGCGAGGCCGGTCCTCAATACACCCGCGATGGTAAAGCTATGGCGAGACGCGGCGGACGGGCGACCGTGCGACGTGATGATCGACACCGGCATGAACCGCCTTGGCCTGACGCCGGAAGAGGCGCTCTCCGGACTGCTCGACGGGCTCGCGATCGATACGTTGATGAGCCACCTCGCCTGCGCGGACGAGCCGGAGCATCCGTTGAACGAGCGGCAGTTGGCGTCCTTTCAAACGTGCAAGGCGCAAATCCCGGCCCGCCGCTACAGCCTGGCCAACTCGGCCGGCCTGTGCCTCGGGCCGCGCTACGCCTTCGATCTCGCCCGGCCCGGTCTTGGTTTGTACGGTGGCGTCGCAGGGCCGGCGGCGGACGGGGCGATGGCGCAGGTCGTGCGCCCGCACGCGCAGGTGGTGCAGGTGCGGGACGTGCCGGCCGGGGCCACGATCGGCTATGGCGCGACGTTCACGGCACCCGCCCCGATGCGCGTCGCCATCCTGAACCTCGGTTACGCCGATGGGTATCTGCGCGCCTTCGGCGGCGGTGTCGGCGGCGCATCTGCGGGCGGCAGCGCCTGTCCGCTCGTCGGTCGCGTCTCGATGGATCTGATCGCGATGGACGTGAGCCGGGCGGGCGGCGTCGGGGACGGCGACTGGCTCGCCATCGATTTTGATCTGGCCAAGGCGGCGCGCGATACCGGCCTGTCGCAATATGAGTTGCTGACAGGCCTCGGCCACCGCTATCTGCGCCGATGGACATGATGGCTGTGCGGGTCGGCGGCGCCCTATTCGCCTTTTTCGTCGGCATCGGCAGGGTGGCGATCGGGTTGCTCGCCACGATCGGCCGGGTGACCCTGTTCGCGCTCAATACGATCCGCCGGGCGCTGACCCCGCCTTACTATCCGGGCAAGCTGTTCGAGCAGATCGCGCATATCGGCTGGTTCTCGCTGCCGGTCGTCTGCCTCACCGCGATCTTCACCGGCGCGGCACTGGCCCAACAAACCTTTACCGCGGGCTCGCGCTTCAACGCCTCCTCCACGGTGCCCGGCATCGTCGTGATGGGCATCGTGCGGGAATTGGGGCCGGTGCTGGTGGGCCTGATGGTGGCGGGCCGCGTCGCCTCCGCGATGGCGGCGGAACTGGGGACAATGCGGGTAAGCGAGCAGCTGGACGCGATGACGACGTTGCGGACCGATCCCTTCCGCTACCTGATCGGCCCGCGCCTGTTCGCCTCGATCATTGCGTTGCCGGTGCTGGTGCTGATCGCCAACTGCCTCGGCATTCTCGGCGGTTATCTGATTGCGGTCTACAAGCTCGGCTTCAATGCGACGAGCTACCTTACCATCTCCCGCAACTTCCTCGAGGCGGACGATATCGGGATGGCGCTGGTGAAAGCGGGCGTGTTCGGCTTCTTCATCGCCCTGATGGGATGCTATTACGGCTTTCGCGCGGATGGCGGCGCGGCGGGGGTGGGCGATGCCACGCGGACGGCGGTGGTCTCCGCCTTCGTGCTGATCCTGCTGTCCAACCTCCTCATCACCGTGACGGCGTTCGGATGAGCGAGCCAAAGATCCAGCTGACCGATGTAGCCAAAACATTTGGCACACGGACCATTCTAGACGGGGTGAACCTGTCGGTCGAGCCGGGGGAGTCGATGGCGATCATCGGCCAGTCCGGCTCGGGCAAGTCGGTGACGCTGAAATGCATTCTCGGTCTGGTCCGCCCCGATCGCGGATCGATCCGGGTGGACGGCGAGGAGGTCGTCGGTGCGCATGGACGCGACATGGAGCGGATCCGCGCCAAGTTCGGCCTGCTGTTCCAGGGAAGCGCGCTGTTCGACTCCCTGCCCGTTTGGCGCAACGTGACCTTCGGCCTCACCCGCGGGCGCAATCGCGAGCCGGCCCGCATGCGCAAGATCGCCGAGGAGAATCTGGAACGGGTCGGGCTCGATTCGCGTATTCTCAACTTGCGGCCTAGCGAGCTTTCCGGCGGAATGCAGAAGCGCGTGGCGCTGGCGCGGGCGATTGCGCCGCGGCCCGAGATCATCTTTTTCGACGAGCCGACGACCGGGCTCGATCCGATCCGGGCCGATGTGATCAACGACCTCATCGTCAGCCTCGTGAATGATCTCGGCGTCACCGCCTTGACGATCACCCATGACATGGCGTCCGCCCGCAAGATCGCCCACCGTGTGGCAATGTTGTATCAGGGGCGGATCATCTGGCGCGGTCCGCGCGACCGCCTTTACGATTCGGGCAATCCCTACGTCGATCAGTTCGTGCTCGGTCGGGCGGAGGGGCCAATCACCTGATGCCCAAGCATCGGATGCATCGATCAGCATAAGTGACTTTTCGGATTGGCGGACGTTTCCGGCGCTACCTATCTCAGGTTCAACACTGACGAGGAGCCGCATATGCTGGGACGTGAAGTACCGAACGTAACGCTGAAAACCCGTATCCGCGACGAAGCGGTAGAGGGCCCGAACCCGTTTCGCTGGCAGGACGTTCATACGGGCGACCTGCTGGGCAAGGGTCGGCATGTCGTTTTCGCGCTGCCGGGCGCGTTCACCCCGACCTGCTCGACCGAGCAATGCCCCGCCTATGAGCGTATGTATGACGAGTTGAAGGCGGCGGGGGCGGATGAGGTCTACTGCCTCTCGGTCAACGATGCGTTCGTCATGTTCCAGTGGGGCAAAAATCTCGGGCTCAAGAATGTGAAGCTGCTGCCGGACGGTTCGGGGGATTTCACCCGCCGCATGGGGATGCTGATCAACAAGGATCACCTCGGCTTCGGTGACCGCTCGTGGCGTTATTCGATGGTGGTGGATGACGGCAAGGTCGTCGCCTGGTTCGAGGAACCGGGCATCAATGACGAGGGCGCGGATGAGGATCCGTATGGCGCCAGCGCACCGGATAACGTGCTTGAGTGGCTAAAAAACAATCCAAATTAAATGCTTAGCCCGGCCGCGATGACTCGCGGCCGGAACATTGCCGGGCGGCCAAGGGTTCTCTTCGTCGAACCGTTACAACGACGACAGGATCACACATGGCATCCCGACCTCTTGCCGGGGCGCATGGCGATAGCGCTTCCCAGTTTTTGACGGATAGTTTCCAGCGGGGCCTCGCCCATTGGAACCGCGAACGCCTCCAACCATCCTTCCCCGCTACGGATTGGCAGAAGACACTTGAGCGCGATACGCGCATGCTGCGGCTGGAGGGTGGGTTCGTCGAGGAGTTGCGGGGGGAGGTTGATGCTGCAGCAGCACAGGCGCCGACCGATCCGGAGGGGTTCATCGCCTGGTTCGAAGCCCTGAAGCAGACCGGGCCGGGGCAGGGTGATCCGCTTTTTCCCTGGATCGCCGAAGATGCGACACGCAGCCAGATACGCTGGTTTTTCGAGCAAGAGGCGGCGGGCGAGGCAGGGTTCGATGATCTCGTCGCGATGACGCAGATCAAACTGCCGGTTCAGGCAAAGTTGGAACTGGCCCGCAATTACTGGGATGAAATGGGCCGCGGCAATCCCAAGGGGATGCACGGTCCGATGCTAGACCAACTCGTCGAGACGATGGAGGTCACACCCGTTATCGAGAATACGGTGTGGGAGAGTTTGGCGCTTGCCAATGCGATGACGGCCATGGCGATGAACCGCCGTTACGCTTGGCATTCGGTCGGAGCGCTGGGTGTGATCGAGTTGACGGCGCCGGGGCGGTCTGCGGCGACGGCGGCGGGATTGCGCCGGATCGGCCTCAGCGACCGCGAGCGACGCTACTTCGATCTGCATGCCGTGCTGGACGTGAAGCATAGCGAGGATTGGAACCGGGAAGCGCTGCTCCCGCTCGTCCGCGAGGATCCCCGCCGCGCGACTGCGATCGCTGAAGGTGCGCTGATCCGCCTGCGGTGCGGCGAACGCTGTTTTGATCGGTATCGGTCGCTGCTCTGGAATTGATCGCGAATTTTTTATGCCGTCAGGTCGGCGATCGTCGCGTTTGTCACTTTGACAAGGTCGGCCGGGTAGAGGCGGAGTTGCAAACCGCGCTGCCCGCCGTTGACAAATATATAAGGCTCTTCGCAGCTGTTGCGATCGATAAAGGTTGCCGCCGGCTGTCGACTGCCAAATGGACTGATCCCGCCGATCTTGTAGCCTGTCAGCCTCTGGGCCTTGTCCGGTGGCATTATTTCGGCCAGTTTCGCGCCGGCCGCCGCCGCCAACGCCTTCATCGAC